>JAWXBZ010000129.1:0-36117 GCA_034440375.1 Candidatus Eiseniibacteriota bacterium | reverse complement strand
CGTCGACCGCATCCGACTTCCGATACGCCACCAGTTCCGGGGTCTTCTTCGCAATCCCCAGTGACACCAGCACGCAGGCAATACCACCCGTGACGACGGACACCGGCGCGCCGAAGCCCTGGGCCACGAGGCCGGCTTCCAGTTCGCCGAGCTGGGGGCCGCCCATGAAGAACATCATGTTGATGGAGGTCATGCGGCCGCGGAGGGCGTCGGGGGTGGCGAACTGGCGGATGATGTTGCGGAGAACGGTGGAGACGGTATCGGCGATGCCGGTGAGCGCGAGGCAGGCGAAAGTCAGCCAGAAGGAGCGGGAGAAGCCGAAGAGGATGGTAGCCAGGCCGTACACCAGAACGGCGCCGATCAGCACCCGGCCCCGCCGCTCGATTCGTTCGACGCGGGTGATCATGACGGCACCGGCGGCCAGGGCTCCGATCGAGGGGGCGGCGTACAACACGCCGTAGCCTCGAGCTCCGACATGGAGGATGTCCTGGGCGAAAATCGGCAGGAGGGCTGTGGCGGACGAGAAGAATGTGGCGAAGAAATCGATCAGCATCGTCGAGCGGATGATCGGGTTCGAAAAAACGAACCGCAACCCCTCCTTGGCGGCCCCCACGCTGATATCGCCGCGCCCCTCGGCATCCACCGAGTCGTGCACGTCGCGCATGAGGAGGAGCGCCACCACGACGGCCAGAAAGGAGACGCCGTTGAGGAGATAGGCCCACCCGATGTCGAGCGTGGCCAGCACGATTCCGGCCATGGTGGGTCCGGCCACGGCGGCGAACTGGAACATCACGGTGTTCAGGCTGATGGCGTTGGCTAAGTGCTCGGCCGGCACCAGGTCGGGCACCAGCGATTGGCGAGCCGGCCCGTCAAACGCCGCCACGGCCGAGGAGAGTGCCGCCAGCACGTACACGGGCCAGACGCTGTCCAGTCCTCGAATTGTCAGGTACGCCAGAACTCCGGCAATGGCGGCCATGATCACCTGCGTGAACAACATCAGCCGGCGGCGGTTGACCGCGTCGGCCACCACACCGCTCAGCAATGAGAAGATGATGATCGGCAGAACTCGCACGAGTCCGACCAGCCCGAGATAGAGACCTTTCTGATCCGGTGGCGCCAACAGCGATACGTGCCACAGGATGGCCGCGTTCTGCATCATCGAGCCCGAAAACGACACGAGCTGACCGATCCACAAGAGCCGGAAGTTACGGTGTCGAAGGGCGGCGAACGCGGGTGTCATGTCACGGGGTATTGTCGCGCCGCTTCCACCGCGGCCAGCAGCGTATTGACGTGGATCGCCACCGTGTCCTCGACATCCTCCGCATAGCCGCCGGCCAGCGCGATGGCCACCGGGATCCCCTGGCTTCGCGCCTCCCGGATCACGAGGCGATCGCGGTCGAACAGGCCGTTCAGGGTGAGCTTGAGGCCCCCGAGCCGGTCGTGCTCGTACGGATCGCCCCCGGCGATGTAGAAGACCAGCTCGGGTCGGAACTGATCCAGTGCCGGGCGCAACGCATCGCCCAGGCGCTTCAGATAGTCCTTATCGCCGAGGCCGTCCGGCAGATGGATGTCGACATCCGATGGTGGCTTCTCGAATGGATAGTTGTTGAACTGGTGGATCGAAAGCGTGAACACGGTGGGATCGGCAGCGAAGATGGCCGCCGTGCCGTTTCCGTGGTGCACGTCGACATCCACGACCATGGCCCGCCGGATCACGCCATCCTTCTGAAGCCGGCGAATCGCCACGGCCACATCATGTATGGCGCAAAAGCCCTCGCCGTGACCCGGAAAGGCATGATGGAATCCGCCCCCGACGTTGTAGGCCACGCCGTCCACCAGCGCGCGCCGCGCCCCCAGGATCGAGCCCCCCGCGGCCAGCCAGAGGGCCCGGACCAGTTCCGGGCTCACCGGAATCTCCAGCCGGTTGATCTCGCCGAACGTGAGCTTGAGATGCTTCAGCCTTTCGACCCAGTCAGCGGTGTGGACGAGCTTCAAATCATCATCCGTGGCCGGCTCGGGGGCCATGATGTCAGCCGGGGCGGCAATCCCGCGGGCCAGGAGAGCGTCGCGGATCAACTTGAACTTCGTCGACGGGAAGACATGCCCGCCGAGGTTCAGATCGTAGTCATCGTGGTAGACGACCGAAAACGGAAGGCGGCGACCGGTATCGGGGTCGGGGCCCACGTCAGCGCGCGGCGGCCCTTGCGCCGGCCGACACATCCAGGAACGCGTGGGCCAGGAGCGCGGCCTGCTCGAGGCTGTGCGCCTTCGGGCTGCTGGTGGCCGGGCTGGCGCTGGCCGATCGCTTGATCGTGCGAACCGGACGGCCGCCGGCCACCCGGCCGAGCCGCGGGGCAACGAAGGCCAGCGATCCCATGTTTCCCGGTTCCTCCTGCACCCAGACGACTTCACGCGCATTCGGGTGCCGGGCGATGGCTTCCGCCAGGACCGTCTCGGGAAACGGATAAAGCTGTTCCAATCGGATCAGCGCCGTGCGGGTGGTGCCGCGCTTCACCCGCTCGGCATCCAGATCAAAGAAGACCTTGCCGGTGCACAGGATGATCCGCTCGGCGTCGACCACCGCGGCGTCCTCGAAGACGGTGCGGAATCGCCCGATCGTGAACTCGGAAAGGGGCGAGGCCGCGCCGGGGTGTCGCAGCAGGCTCTTCGGCGTCATGACCACCAGCGGCTTTCGCCAGCGGCGCATCGCCTGCCGTCGCAGCAGATGAAAGTATTGCGAGGCCGTGGTCGGCTGGCATACCTGGATGTTGTCCTCGGCCGCCAGCGTCAGGAATCGCTCCAGCCGGGCACTCGAGTGTTCGGGCCCCTGCCCTTCGTAGCCATGCGGCAGCAGCATGACCAGCCCGGAAAGCAGATGCCACTTGTCCTCCGTGGCGCTGACGAACTGGTCGATGATGACCTGCGCGCCGTTCACGAAATCACCGAACTGCGCCTCCCACAGGACCAGCGCCTCCGGGTAATCCCGGCTGTAGCCGTACTCAAAACCCAGGACACTTGCCTCCGACAGCGGACTGTCATGAATCGACAATCGGGCCTGCCCCTCGGCAAGATGCTCCAGCGGCGTGTACTCGCTTTCATCCTCGATATCGATCAGGACCGACTGGCGGTGATTGAACGTGCCGCGCCGGCAGTCCTGGCCGGACAGTCGAACCGGGTTTCCGTCGACGAGCAGGCTGCCGAAGGCCAGCGCCTCCCCCATTCCCCAGTCGATGGCCCGCTTCCCCAGCCCCATTTCGCGGCGCTGCTCGAGGACGCGCTTCACCTTGGGGTGAATGTGGAATCCATCGCGCCACGAGCCGATGACCGCGGCCAGCCGTTCAATCCGGTCGGCGTCGAGTCCGGTATCGACCTCTATCTCCGCCCGCCATGGCCCGCCCGTGTAACTGGTCCAGTAGTCGGGCAACTCGAACAGCTTTGTCGCCTTGGTGGCGCTCTTGGCAATGGCCTGCTGGCCGTCGAGCACTTCGCGGTAGCTCTCGACCAATGCCAGAGCCTCCGCTTCCCCAACGCCGATGGTTTTGGCGTAGCTCTGCCACAGGAGCGGATGCTTCTCGATCTGGCGGTAGAGTATCGGCTGGGTAATGGTCGGGTCATCGACCTCGCTGTGCCCGTGTCGCCGGTAGCCGATAAGATCGATGATGACGTCGCTCGCGAAGGCCTGCCGGTACTCGATGGCCAGCCGGCCCACACGGTCGACGGCGTCCGGATCCTCGCCGTTCACGTGGAAGATCGGAATCGGCAACCGTCGGGCCACATCGCTTGCGTAGCGCGAGGACTGATAGGCATCCGGATCGGTCGTGAAGCCGATCAGGTTGTTGACGATGACATGCACCGTCCCTTCCACCGTGTAGCCGGTGAGCGAGGCCATGTTCAATGTTTCGGCCGCGATCCCCTGGCCGGCAAATGCGGCGTCGCCGTGCAGCACCACCGGCAACACGGCCCGCCGCGGCGCCGTGCTTTCGTAGCGGTCCTGCTTGGCTCGCACCCGCCCGAGCGCCACCGGGTAAATTGCCTCGAGGTGGCTCGGATTGCTTGCCAGGTGCATCCGGATCCGCTGGCCATTGCTGCCGGTAAACCAGCCGGTGGCTCCCAGGTGATATTTCACATCCCCCGAGCCGAGGACGCTGCGCGGATCGACATCCTCGAACTTGGCGAAAATGTCCGAGGCGCTTCGTCCGATGATGTGATGCACGAGGGTCAGCCGCCCACGATGGCTCGAAGCCAGGAGGGCCGACCGGATGCCGATCCCGCTGCCAGACTCGAGCATGGCATCGAGGAGCGGAACAAGGGACGTGTTCCCCTCGAGGGAATAGCGCTTGCTGCCGACGTAGCGGGTCTGGAGCGTTCGCTCGAACGTTTCGGCGCTGATCAGCCGATCAAGGATGCGCCTTTGATCCGGCAAAGGGGCAGGCCCCTCCATTCGTTCGGCGATCCACGCCACCCGATCGGCGAAGGGGATGTGCAGGAACTCGACGCCGATCGATCCGCAGTAGACGGCCCGTGCCGCCTCGGCCGATGGCCCGGTCTGCTCGAGATCGGGGTGACTCATCGGCTTCAGTCGGCCGAACAGATCGAGCTCCGCCTGCAAGTAGCCCCAGCGGCGGAAGGCGTTCCATATGGTTTCGTCGGGTGTCATAACGGGCGGAAAGAATACTTGAGAGGGGTCGGAAAGGCCAGTCAGCGCGGCGTCATCCAGTAAAACATCAGGGCCACGAGCGTCTTGGCATCCCGGATCTGGTTGGTGACGACCATTTGGCGCAGTTCGTCCTCGGACATTGGACGGATCTCCCGGATCAACTCGCCCTCGTCCCGTTCATGGCGGGTCGGCAGAAGGCCACGGGCCACGAAACAATGAATCAACTCGTCGCTCATCCCGGGCATGGCAAAAGCCTCGCCCAGCGGCTCGAGGCGGGTGGCCCGCCAGCCGGTCTCCTCCTGCAGTTCGCGGGCGGCGCACGCTTCGGCAGACTCGGGGCTGTCGACGAGCCGCCCCGCCTCGCGCCCGGGCCTCGTTCCAGCGGGCAGTTCCCACAGCTCGCCGTCGAGGGCGTAGCGATACTGGCGCATCACCAGGATCCGCCCGTCATCCAGGATCGGCAGGATCACCGCCACGCCGGGATGTCGAATGGTGGCCCGGGTGTGCCGTTCACCGGTCGCCGCATCGAGCGTCGTTTCCTGGCTCACGATCCAGCGAAGTTCGCCGGCCCGGATTTCCCGGTACTGCGGGATGGCGGCCAGCCAGGTCATGCCGTAGTTTGTCACCAACGCTACTCGTTCTTCGATCCGAGCTTGTTCGGTTTCAGAAACGTGTCGAAGAAGGCCACATGCTTCCGGTATTCCATGATCGTGTTCACCCGCTTGCCGGAGCCGTGCCCCTCGTCCAGGAAGATGAGCGAGTCGACGATGCCGCCGTTCATCTTCACCGCATTCAGGATCTGCCGGGCCTCGGCCACCGGCACGCGCGGATCGTTGGCGCCGTGCACGACCAGGAGGGGGGTCTTGATCGCGCTCGCCTTGTGTATCGGTGAGATCGATTTCAGGAATTCGGGGTCGTCCAGCGGGCCGTACTCGGCCTCACGCAAGGCCCGGCGGTAGTCGGCCGTTTTCGTCAAGAACGTCTGAAAATTGGCGATGCCGACGATGTCGATGGCCGCCGAGAAGAGATCCGGGTACTCCGTGATCATGCCGAGCACGACGTAGCCGCCGTACGAGCCACCACGAATACCGATCATCCCCGGTTTCGTGTACCCCTCGGCCATCAACCAGTCAACGCCGGCCTTGAAGTCCTTGAGGCTGTCCTTCCGGTTCTTGTAGTTGTCGAGATTGAGATACTCAATGCCGTAACCGGACGAACCGCGCACGTTGGGCGCCAGCACGCCGTAGCCGTTCAGCATGAGATACTGGAAGTTGCGGATGAAGTCGGGCCGGAACTGACTCTCGGGACCGCCGTGAGCATCGACTACAAACGGAACCGGTGTGCCCGGCTTGTAGGAGGCGGGCAGGTACATGAAGGCCGGAATCATCCGACCATCAAACGTCGGGTAACGAACCAGCTTCGGCTCCTTGAAAAGAGCGCGGTCGATGCCGGCGTAGATCGTGAAGGTCAGTTGCTTGAGTTCCTTCGTCCTCGGATTCCACTTCCATACGTCGGGCGCGCGGGTCGGTCCGGAGAAGGACAGGATGCAGGCCCCTTCCTGGTCAAAAATGACGCTTCCCAGGATGCCCTCAAGCGGCGGGTTCGGGATCGATTTTTGGGTGGCCACATCGCGCATTTTCAGCCGCCCGTATCCGTCCTCGTTCTGCCGCACCACCATTTGTTTCCAGTCACGGCTGAACGAGACGCCTTCCACTTCCCACTTCGGATCGAGCCATCCATCGTTGACAAAAGCCACCACGTTTGAGTCGAGGGTCATGGTGCCGAGCTTGTGGATGCCATCCGGATTGTCGTTGGAGGTCAGCCAGATGGTCTTGTTGTCCGGCATGAGATTCACCGACTCGTAGGTCACGTCGCCCGTGTCCTTTGTCAACTGCCGGGTGGATCCGGTGGTCAGGTCCAGCAGATGCAGATCGCTGTTCACATTGGAGGTGGAATTGACCACGATCATCAACTTGCCGTCGCGCGACAACTCGGCCACCGAGTTGTAGCCGCCGGTCTTGTCGTACACCTTCGTCACCTTGCGGCTCGGAAAATCCATCCGGTAGATGAAGAAGTCCTTTTTGTTCTCCTCGTTCGAGCGGTAGAAAATGGCCGAGTCGTCGGGCATCCAGGTCACCGATCCGAACTGGATCGTCGGCTGCATGGTGAGCGGTTCAATGCGGCCGGTCTTCGTGTCGAGGAGGTAAAGTTGCGCATTTTCATCCCCACCGACCGAGGCGCTGACGATGGCCATCCGGCCGTTCCAGGAGAGGTTGAATCCCTCGATGCCATCCTCGAACGTAGTCAGCTGGTACGGCCAGCCGTCGTCGGTCACCCGGTACACCTGTCCGGCGCCGGACATGCTGGCCGTGAAGTAAACGTCCCGCCCATCCCAGCTGTAGCCGGAGGGCGAGCAGGCGCCGATATTCAGGAAGGTGGCGATGTCCGGGATATACGGCCCGGCGCTGAATGGGATCGGCTGGTCCGATGCGGCCGGGGCCGCGGTCGGTGCGGCCGCGAGGCCAAGCCCCAAAACAACCGCGCCGAGCCGGGCAAACCGATGGAACGATGGACCGGAGAAGGATACGAGCACGGTTGGCCTCCTGAAGGGTTCGAAGAACCGCTGAATAGTGGTCAAATGAGAGGACCGGGCCGAATCGGAACCGGTGGCGCGTCATTGTAGGAACTCGCCGCCGGCCCGTCCAGCCATGACCAACGTGGGGGGCCGGTCGGTCCAGGTCAGGCGATGGACGGACCGGGTAGGCGGTTTGTTCAGCCCGTTACCACCGCCGTCGCCTCAATCTCGATCAGCGCTCGGGTCTCGAGAAGGCCGGCTACGACCAGGAGTGTCATGGCGGGATAGTGAGCGCCGGCAATCTCCCGGTAGGCCGCGCCGATGGCTCGGAGGGCGCCTCGGTAGGCCTCTCGATCGGTCACGTACCAGGTCATCCGAACAAGATGCTGCGGTCCGGCGCCTCCGGCAGCCAGGACCGCCACGACATTGCGCAGCGCCTGCGCCGTCTGCAACGCCATGTCATCGGATTCAAATTGCATCGTCAATGGATTCCAGCCAACCTGGCCGGCCACGAAAACCAGTAGGCCGGCTGGCACGGCAAGCCCGTTGGCATAGCCGGAGGGGCGTGGCCACCCCTCGGGAAGCAGGACCCTGTTCACGGAGTGGAGCCCCGCTTCACGAGGCCTCCTCGCGCAGCCGAAAACGCTGCAACTTGCCGGTTTCGGTGCGGGGCAATTTTTCCACGAACTCGATCCGACGGGGATACTTGTAGGGCGCGATCCCGGCCTTCACGAATTCCTGCAGCGTGCGGCACAACGCCTCACCCGGCGGATGCCCGGGCTTCAACACGACATACGCCGCCACGACCTGTCCACGCTCCTCGTCCGCCGCACCGATCACGCCGCACTCGGCCACGGCCTCATGCATCAACAGGACATTCTCCACCTCGGGCCCCGAAATGTTGTAACCACCCGAGATGATCATGTCGTCGCTGCGCGCGGCGTACCAGAAGTAGCCCTCCTCGTCGCGACGGTACGTGTCGCCCGTGATGTTCCACCCATCCTGCACGTAGGCCGCCTGCCGCTCCGGGTCGTCGAGATAGCGGCAGCCCGTCGGCCCGCGCACCGCCAGCCGGCCAAGTTCGCCGACCGGCACTTCGTGACCGTCCTCGTCGAGCAGCTCTGCGGTGTAGCCAGGCACCACCCGGCCGGTCGAGCCGGGACGAATCTCTTCCTCCGGCGAGCTGATGAAGATATGCAACAGTTCGGTCGAACCGATTCCGTCGATGATCGAAAGGCCGGTGGCGGCAAGCCAGGCAAGGAATGTGGCCTTCGGGAGATGTTCACCCGCCGACACGCATTTCCGAAGGCTCGACAGATCGCTCGTACCGACCAGCAGAAGCATGGCGCGATAGGCCGTGGGCGCGGTGAAACAGATGGTGGCCTGAAAATCCTGGATGGCTTTTACCAGCAACGGCGGTGGGGCGCTTTCCAGGAGCACCACCGAAGCTCCAATCCGTATCGGAAAAAGCAGCAGACCGCCCAGGCCGAATGTAAAGGCGAGCGGTGGCGAGCCGCAGAAAACATCTTCGGGCGTTGCCCGGAGGACTGAGGCTGGAAAGAGATCGCAGATGGCGATCAGGTCGCGATGACTGTGCATCGTTCCCTTGGCCTGCCCGGTGGTGCCGGAGGTGAAGGCGATGATGGCGATGTCGAAGGCGGCGGTGTCGACGTTCGTGAACGTCTCCCCTTTTTTCTGGGCCTTTGCCTCGAGCGCAGCGGGGTTGCTCGGGCCGCCGAAATAGATCGTCCGGTTCAACGACGGCGAGGCAGCCGCCGCCATCTCCAACTCGGCCGCGTTTCGCACATCGCACAGTGCCAGGCTCACCCGCGCCTTGTTCATGATGTCGGTCAATTCCCGGGCGCGGAGCAGCGGCATGGTGGTCACGGCAATGCCACCGGCCTTGAGGACGGCGAACCAGCACGCGGCCATCATCGGCCCGTTCGGTCCGCGCAGCAGCACCCGCTGGCCGGGCAGCAGGCCGTAGTCCTCGATCAGCGCGCAGGCGATCCGGTTCGACTCGGACAGGAGGCGTCCGTAGGTCCAATCCCCCAGAGATGTCCGGATGACGATGCGTTCGGCGTACCCGCGGCGCACGGCGCCATCCAGCAGTTCAGCGGCGGCATTCAATCGCGGCCGCGCCGCCAGGTGGGGCAGCGCCGTCAGGTCGGTGACCGGCCGCAATTCCGGCGGCGGGAGATGGTCGATCGCGAACGTGTCGAGGTACGCGGTGGCAACACGTTCGATCGCATCCGGCATGACGATCTCCACGGGCGGATCGGCCCGGCTAGGTGTTGTCCGGCGGCGTCCGGGCGGCGCGGGCCGCCTCGGGCGTCAGGACCTGGTTGGCGATGATGATTTTCTGGATTTCCGAGGCGCCCTCGTAAATCCGCAGCGCCCGAATCTCGCGATAAAGCCGCTCGACCGGATGCCCCTTCATGACGCCGCGCCCGCCGAAGAGCTGCACCGCATCATCGATGACTCTCGAGGCCGCCTCGGTGGCGAAGAGCTTGGCCATCGCCGCCTCCCGGGTCACCCGCCGCCCGGCCCCCAGATCGTAGACCCACCCGGCGCGATAGACCAGTAGCGCCATGGCATCCACGGCCACCGCCATGTCGGCCAGCTTCGCTCGCGTCATCTGATGTTCGGACAGCGATTTTCCGTAAGTCCGCCGCGTCTGGCTCCAGGCCGCCGCCTCATCCAGCGCCCGCCGCGCATACCCCAGCGCCGCGGCGCCCACGGTCGAGCGGAACAGGTCGAGCGTGGCCAGCGCCACCTTGAGCCCACCGCCCGGTTCGCCGATCAGGTTTCCGTTCGGTACCCGGCAGTCACGGAAGTGCAGCGTCCCGATCGGATGGGGCGCCATTACCTCGATCCGCTCGGAGGCATCAAGGCCCGGCCGATCCCCCTCGACGAGCAGCGCCACGAACGATTTCTCCCCACCTTCCGGCCACCGCGCAAAGACCACGTAGTAGTCGGCAATCCCCGCATTGCTGATCCAGGTCTTGGTACCACTCAGGACCCAGTCATCGCCCTCGCGTTCCGCGGATGTGGTCATGGCCGCCACGTCGGAACCACCATCCGGCTCGGAAATGGCAAAGGCGGTCACGACCTCACCCGAGCGCACCCGCGGCAGCCAGTGCGACTGCTGCTCCGGCGTGCCGAATCGGCTGATCGGAAACGAACCCAGACCCTGCAGCGCGAAACAGAAATCCGCCAGCGGCGAATACCGCCCCAGCGTCTCGCGGATCAGGCAGAGGCTGCGCAGGTCGGGCTGGGCGAACACGCCTCCATGCGCGGCCGGCATGAGGTATGCCAGCCAGCCACCGGCGCCGAGCCGGCGCACGTAGTCACGACAGGCGGCATCGAGATCAGCTTCCTCGTGCTCGACACGCGGGGCTATCTCGCGAACGCACCAGGCTTCCAGATCGGTTGCCAGGGGACGGTGGGATTCATCGAAGAAGGGCCAGGTCAGGTAGGTGGTGTCAGGCATCAGGCAATGGGATTCAGCCAGTTCAGGCCGGGGAAACGAGCGAAGTCGCCATCCGCCGAGCAGAGCGTCAAACCGTGCTCGATGGCCAGTGCCGCCAGATGGGCATCTGGTACCAGGTTGGCCTTGAATCCAGAGTTCATCAGCAGCTTTCCAATGATTTCGGCATGCAGTTCTCCCGGTTGGGGAATCCAAACATTTCGGCGGCCGAGCCATTCACGCACTTGCTGCCAGGCGTCGGCGATCGTCTCCGGATTTTCGGCCACCCGCGGATTCGTGACAATTCGGGCGAAGGCTAGCAATGACATCCATGGAAGACCTACTGCACCCGGCCGGCTCAGGCGGTCATCTAGCCAGGTTTTCGCCGCCGCATGCTGCGGCGAGCGCTTGGAATGAGCATAGATTAGAAGGTTCGAGTCAACGAGGATCACTTGAAGTCGTCACCCTCGGCGATCGACAGGACCTCGGCAATGTCATCGAGATTCGCGAGTTTTATCCGTCCCAGGTCAACCGATCGCGTTTGAAATGGCTCGTCCGATATCCTTGGCTCATCGAGCCGCGCCAACCCTGCCCGAAGCGCCTCGTTGATCAGATCCCGCAGCTTCCCCCGGTAGCGTTTCCGGGCCCGACCGAGCTGGGCCGCCACATCGTCATCTAATGTAAGGGTGGTTCTCATCATCCAAGCATAGAGATTTTGGTGCTTTGATGTCAATAATCTTCTATCTATTTATGTTTCATTATATTACCGATTCAGTCACCCTGAAATCCAGATTTTGAACCCTCCACGAATGCCCGATATGCCCGTTCAAAGTCCCCCGTCTTCATACAGATGGCCTGAGCCTCCGCCTCGAACTGGATGGCCTGGTCCAGCCCCATCCCCCACTCATGGTGCAGGCACTTCTTGGTCATGCCATGGGCGAATGAGGGCCCGTTGGCCAGGTCACGGGCGAATCCTTGTGCGTGTCCCGCCAAATCCTCCGGAGAGATGATGGCATTGTAAAACCCCCACCGCTCCGCCTCCGCCCCGTCCATGAACCGCCCGGTGTAGAGAAGTTCGGACGCACGCCCCTGCCCGATGATCCGGGGCAACAGCGCGCACGCCCCCATGTCCGCACCCGAGAGGCCCACCTTCACGAAGAGAAAGCCCACTTTGCTCGCAGCCGTGCCGAAGCGAATGTCGCTGGCCATGGCCAGGATGGCTCCCGCTCCCGCGCAGATGCCATCAATGGCTGCCACGATCGGTTGCGGGCAAGCCCGCATCGCGATGACAAGAGATCCGGTGAGATGCGTGAACTCCCGCAGCTTGTCGATCCGTCCCGCGTTCTTGAATTCGACCAAGGGCCCGATGATCTCGCGCACATCACCGCCGGAACAGAAATTGCCACCTGCGCCTGCCAGCACCACGGCCCGAACATCGTCGACACTTTCCAGAGCCCGAAACGTATCGGTCAACTCGCAGTACGACTCGAACGTGAGCGGGTTTTTCTTTTCCGGTCGCGACAACGTGATCGTAGCCACGCGATCACTTACCGCCCACTGAAAGTGCTTCGGCGTCCAACCAGCCGCGAGCGTCATCAGATCTCCCCTCCCGCCACCGCGATGGCCTGCCCCGTGATCGACCCCGATTCCGGCAGGCAAAGCCACCCCACCACGGAGGCCACTTCATGCGGCTCGACCAATCGCCCCGAGGGATTGTGCCGCGCCAGCTTCGCCCGCGCCTCCTCCGGCGAGAGACTTCGCACGCGAACCAGGTTGTCGATGGCCTCTTTCGCCATGTCCGTCTCCGTGTACCCGGGGCACACCGCGTTCACCGTGATTCCATTCGGCCCCAACTCGAGCGCCAGCGCTCGCGTCAGCCCGATGAGCGCATGCTTCGACGATACATACGCCGATACGCCCGCGTAACCCTTGAGCCCCGCCGTCGATGCCACATGGATGATCCGCCCCTCACCCCGCGTCATCATCCCGGGAACGACCTGCCGCACACAACGCCAGGCACCGGTTACGTTGACATCGAAAGCCTGATGCCACTGTTCGAGCGTCATCTCCATGATCGAAGCCGCCGGCGCCACCCCCGCGTTATTCACCAGGATGGCGATGTCTCCCAGCCGCCGCCGCACCTCGGCAAATGCCATGGCTACCGAGTCGTCACTGGTGACATCGCAGGTCAGCGCGATGGCATGCTGTCCATGTGCCGGGGTGTGCGGGCCGTCGAAGGCGTCGGTCAGGCGGGCGGCGGCTTCACGCAGCTTTTCCTCGTCGCGGCCGAGCAATGCGACCGAGGCGCCGAGCGAAGCCAGTTCCGTGGCGATGGCGAGGCCGATGCCGCGGCCGGCGCCGGTGACGATGGCGGGGCGGCCGGCTAGGGGGCGGGTTTGGTTCATACGACGGGCCTCAACTCCGATCCACATTTGGTGACTCTCTCACTCCTGAGCCGTTGCATCATAAAGGGAAATGGAACTTGTCGAAAGCATCATCACCACCGGGATGCGTTGCCACAACGTTGTTCCATCGACAAGATAACGATCATCAATGAAGTCCAGTCCGTAAGGGATCGGTGCCACGGTGTACGCGTGAGTGAAGATGACTGAACGCTCCCCAATGTGCCGTCGAAATTGACCGACTGAAACAATAGGTGAACAAACGGCCGTACTGTTCGGCCCGGAATTCCCGTGGTCGAGGTGGGAACGGAAGCAAGAACCCTCACTCCAATCAATGGAAACGCTCTGGCGGCCGCAGCACGGGGGCTGCCGCCCGCCTGCTCTGTACTGGCGAAATCGTTCTTCAGAAGCTTGGGAGCAAGACCATCCATCTGCAGGGACCAGAGGACTCTGACTCCGGGCTCACTTGATTCCCTTGGAACGAGACCCGAATGACTTCCTGTTCCTGAACACGCGTAGCGAGTTCCTGAGCGAACCATGATTGAGAATCCAAAGGTAACACTTTAGATTTCTCAAGGAGGTTTTTCGCGTTGGCATCCGTCGAGTACCCCTATTTCCCCTTCCGCCCCAACTCCCGCTCCATCTGCAACCGCCCCGCCTGATATTGCGGCGTCCACTCCACCCCCGTAAATCCCAACTCCGCCGCCGCCCTTAGCGTCCAGTGCGGGTCGGCCAGGTGCGGGCGGGCCAGAGCGACCAGGTCGGCGCGGCCGCCGGCCAGGATCATGTTGACCTGTTCGGCGGCGGTGATGTTGCCGACGGTGATGGTGGGAACCTTGCCCTCATTCCGGATTCGATCACTGAAGGGCGTTTGGAAAAGTCGGCCGTACACAGGCCGCGAATCCCCTGAAGTCAGGCCAGTCGAGACGTGGATGATGTCGGCGCCCGCTTCGTGTAAGGCGCGGGCCACGGCCACGGATTCGTCGGTTGTCAGGCCGCCGGCAACCCAGTCGCTGGCGGAAATGCGGACGGACATCGGTTTTTCCTTTGGCCACTCGGCCCGCATGGCTCGAAAGACTTCCAGCGGATAGCGCAGCCGGTTCTCAAGTGACCCGCCGTACTCATCCGCTCGCTGGTTGCTGATCGGCGTGATGAAGCTCGACAAAAGATAGCCATGCGCGGCATGCAACTCGATCATGTCAAATCCGGCCGTCAGGCCGAACCGCACCGAATTCACGAACTCGGCGCGCACCCGATCCATTTCGCCGCGGGACATCTCGCGCGGCATCTGCATGCCGAACTTGTATGGAATTGGACTCGGCGCGATGACCGGCCAGTTTCCTTCGGGCAGGGCGCCATCCATGTCGACCCACATGAGATTGGTCGAGCCCTTGCGGCCGCAGTGGCCAAGCTGGAGGCAAATCTTTGCGGAGCCATGCCCGTGGACGAAGTCGACGATATGCTTCCATGCCGCGGCCTGTTCGTCATTCCAGATGCCGGTGCAGCCGGGGGTGATTCGTCCCTCCGGGCTTGTGCAGGTCATCTCCGTGTGGATAAGTCCTGCACCCCCCATGGCCAGCCCGCCCAGGTGAACGAGATGAAAGTCGCCGGGCATCCCGTCCGTGGCGCTGTACATGTCCATGGGAGCCACGACGATTCGGTTCGTTAATTCCATATCACGCAGCCGATACGGCGTAAACATCGGCGGAGTCGCCTCCTTGCCAGCGGCGAACCATCGCTCGACGCTGGCCACGTAGTCGGCATCACGCAGTCGCAGGTTTTCGTGCGTCAGGCGCTGGCTGCGGGTCAGCAGGCTGTAGGCGAACTGCTCGGGCTCGAGGCCGATGTAGCGCGGCACATTCTCGAACCATTCCATCGAATTGCGGGCGGCGTTCTGAAGGCGCAGCGCCTCGCTCATTCGCTCGGTCTGATAGGCCTCGAGCGCCTCCGGCAATGACGACGCATGCTGCAGGTGATGTGCCAGCGCGATGGAATCCTCCATCGCCAGCTTGGTGCCGGAGCCGATCGAGAAGTGGGCCGTGTGCGCGGCATCGCCGATCAGGACGATGTTGTCGTGGTACCAGCGTTCGTTCTTCACCACGGTGAACCGCTGCCACGGCTCCCGGGACATATGCGGCGCGTTGTGGATCAGCCGATGGCCGTCAAGCCAGGGGCCAAACAGCGCCTCGCTGAAGGCCACGGCACCGGCAGCGTCCTGCTTGTCGAGCCCCGCGCGGACATACGAGGCCTCGTCGCATTCGACGATGAATGCCGAATGCTCCTGATCGAATCGATAAGCGTGTACCTGGAAGACGCCGTGGGGCGTCTCCTTGACGATGAAGGTGAAGGCGTCGAACAATCGCGTCGTGCCCAGCCAGATGTAGCGGGCCGATCGGACATCGAGGGACGGCCGAAAAACTTCTTCGTGTGCGCGGCGGACCAGGCTCTTCACCCCATCGGCCGCCACGATCAGGTCGGCATCATGTAGCGAAGCGAGGTCAGCCACCTCCGTCTGGTATCGAACATCGACACCCAGCTCCGCCGCCCGCTTCTGCAGAATCGCCACGAGCAGGTGCCGCGAGATCCCACAGAAGCCGTGCCCCGATGAGGTGATCGTCCGCCCCTTGAAATGAATGTCGATGTCATCCCAGTGGGCGAAGTTGTTGAGGATTGCCTCGTAGGTCGGCTCGTCCGCCGCTTTCAGGTTTCCAAGAGTCTGATCGGAAAAGACCACGCCCCACCCGAACGTGTCTCCGGGGCGATTTCGCTCGAAGATCGTGACCTGGTGGGCGGGATCGCCCCGCTTCCGCAGGATGCCGAGGTACAGGCCGGCGGGGCCGCCGCCGAGGACGTGGGTCCGCATGGCGGGTTAAGTCAAACCTCCTCTGCCAGCCCGATCAGGTTGCCGCAGGTGTCGATTCATCGAGTCCTCCGGAGGCCGGAAATGCCGCTGATTGGCATTTTCCTGCATGGCAACAAGTCAATTCACAGTGGTCCACCACGGCAATCATCCATATAGATGAGGAGAGTGGCATTCCACCCCCTTGAATCCCTCGCGCATCGTAAACGAAATCCTCCCCTCCGGTGACGGTACCAGTGAATCCCTCAGGGAAGGCTCGACCTTCGAGCCGGCATGGACCCGGGCCCGGGAAGCAGGCAACGATGACGGCTGCGCTACAGGATCAGGAACTGGCTGCCCGCGCGAGGGGCGGGAGCCTCGCCGCCTGGAAGGAAATCTACGAGACGACGCGGCCGAGGTTGTTCGGCTTTCTCGTCTACCAGGTCGGCAATCGGGACGAATCGCTCGAAATCCTCCAGGAGACCTATCTCGCCGCGATGTCGGGAATAAAGGGGTACCGGGGCGAGGCCAGCCTCGAGAGCTGGCTCCTTGGGATCGCCGTCCGACGAATGAAGAACTGGTCGCGACGGTGCGCCCGGTGGCGACGGCGGTTTCAGTCCGCGGAGGGTTTCGAGGATGTGGCCGGTGGCTCGGATCCCTCGTCCGGCCTCCTCGGCCGTCGGCTGCGGGCGGCCCTCCACGCACTGACCGAGGCGCAGCGCACTGCGCTCCTCCTCCACGTCTGGTTTGACTACTCGTACGCCGATATTGCGGCGGTCATGCGAATCCGGGAATCCACCGCCCGCGTGCACGCCTTTCGCGCCAAGGAACTTTTGAAGCGACGCCTCGGCCCGGTTCCCCTTTCCGGCACCGGCCTCTGCGCGCAGGAGAACCCATCATGAAACGCCACTTTGACGACGACATGGACCAGATGACCGACGCGGAGTCCGAGCGCATCTGGCGCGAACTGGAGATGGGATCGCTGAAGCCGTCCCGAACGATTTTTGAGGTCGTACGACCCTGGGCGCTGGGGGCTACCGCGGCGGCGACGCTGGTGCTGGCGGTCCGGCAGTCGACGACGAGGTATTATTTGAACCAGGCAGCAGGCCCGATAGCGACACCGCAGCTCGAGCGGGACCCTCTCCTCATGACGGTGCCGTACCTCGGTGGGTCAATCTCAATGGACGCGGTCCCTTCCTCGACCCCGCCTGCACTGCAGACTGCGCCATCCCTGCCACGCCGGCCGAAGCTGGCGGAAGCCGGACCAGGCGAAGCCGTCAGGGAACTCCAGGACATCATTGTCACGGCCACGAAAAGCCGCATCGCTCGAACCGCGTCGAGTACCCGGCAGAAAATCGGTAAGGAGGACCTCGAGTCCTTGCCGGTGACCTCGTTTCAGGAAACGGTTGCGCTCAAGTCGGGCGTGGTGTCGAGCAATGGAGAACTCCACTTCCGTGGCGGTCGATCCGGCGAGGTGTCCTACATGATCGACGGTATCCGTGTGAACGATCCCCTGGGCGGGGGCGGGTTGGACATAGCGACCAATGCCATGGCAGAGGCCGGCGCCGGCATGCTGACCAGCATACTGAGCACCGGCGGCACCGAACCGGTCAACGGCGAGGCGTTCGATGCCACCTTCTTCGAGTCGGCCGGGACAAATCCCTTCATCAACGCAAATGAGGATTCGCTGGCCACCTTCGCGATGGACGTCGATAATGCCTCGTTCACCATAGCCCGGGCCTGGCTGGAACGCGGGGCGCTGCCGCCGCCGGAGGCCGTTCGGGTGGAGGAATTCGTCAATGCCATCCGACACGACTATGCCCCGCCGCTTTCGACGACGGCCTCCATGTGGATGGGCGGCACGCTGCTCCCCCGGGACGTCTTCAACATTCACCTGGCGGCGGCGCCATCACCGTTCGGGAATGGCCTGACGTTATTGCGAGTGGGGCTCAAGGCCCGTGAGGTGGCGGTGGTGGATCGAAAGCCGTGCACCTTGACGTTCGTCGTCGACGTGTCCGGTTCCATGGACATGGAAAATCGACTCAGCCTCGTGAAGCTGGCCTTGAAGCTCCTGCTGGACCAGATGGATCGCCGGGACGAGGTCGGCATCGTCGTGTACGGATCCGAGGCGCGGGTCATCCTGCCTCACACGCCGCTCTCGAAGCGGGCCGACCTCGAGCGGGCCATCGACTGGCTCGTGCCGGAGGGGAGCACCAATGCCGAAGCCGGCCTTCGTGAAGGGTACCGGCTGGCCGATGCCGCACTCAAACCAGGGCGGGTCAATCGCATCATCCTCTGCTCGGATGGCGTGGCCAACGTCGGCCTGACGGAGGCCGACGATATCCTGAACGTCATCCGTGGCGAAGCGCGGCGCGGCATCGAACTGACGACCGTCGGATTCGGCATGGACAACTACAACGATGTGCTGATGGAAAAACTGGCCGATCACGGCGAGGGCAGCTACTGGTACGTGGATGATCTCGACGAGGCCCGGCGGGTCTTCGTGGAATCACTCACCGGCACGCTTCAGACCGTGGCGCGTCAGGCCAAGGCCCAGATCGAGTTCAACCCGGCACTGGTCGAGCGGTATCGCCTGATCGGCTATGAGAACCGCGACGTCGCCGACAAGAATTTCCGGAATGACGCGATCGACGCCGGTGAGGTCGGAGCCGGGCATGAGGTGACGGCGCTCTTCGAGATGAAGCTCAAGCGACCCACTTCACGGCCGTCGGTAGTTGGCCGCCAGGCGCCGGACCCGCTGGCCATGGTTCGAATCCGCTACGAGGATGTCGAGACCGGCAAGGTGCGGGAGGACACGAAGGGGCTCTTCTCGCCGATGATCCTGTCTGACGACGAGCGGCTTCCTGCCGATTTCCATCTCGATGCCGCCGTGGCCGAGTTCGCCGAGATCCTGCGCCACTCGTTCTGGGCCAGGGGGAGCCGCCTTGACGGTGTCATCGCGGAGGCACGACTGGCGATGCACCGACTTGGCGAACGGTCCGACCGGTTGGAACTTCTCTCAATGATGGAAACCGCCAACCGGCTCTGGCCGACCGATCGCCGCCAGGGGTGGCGGGATGACGCGCCGGATTCGACTCGCGAGCGGTGAGTTCGTGCCTCCCCCCTGGTTCCGTCATCGTGGTCAACTGGCGATCGTGAACTCCTTCGTCCCGGCTGATTTTCCGTCCAGCAGAATCTCCAGCTTGTACTTGCCCGACGGCCAGCCGCTCGGTTTCGAAATATGAAACTCCGTGATGGCAGGGCCGGTCGGGGCGATGGCCTGCGACGATTGGTCGACGAGTTGACCATCCTCAAAGGTCCAGCGGGCCGCAAGAGTGGCGGCAGTGGCGCTGCCCATTGTTTCGACCGAGGCGTAGATGGTTTCCGTCGGCGAGAACTGCTGGCTGGCGTTGATGATCCGCTTGTCCGGACCGATCGTACGGCCGAGCGTTACTCCCATGACATGAAGGGCGGCCGGCATGGCGGCCGGCGGCGGATTCCTGGAGGTCGTGTCGGCTTTCTTGCCGCAGGCGGTGGCGCCAAGCGTGCCGACGAGCGCGAAGATCAGGGCGAGCCGGGTGGCGGGAAAGAGTTTCATCATCGCCCGCCGTCCGAGAGAGCTGGAATAACGAGGACCTGGCCGGGATGGATCAGGTCGGGGTTCTTGAGCTTGTCGCGGTTTGCCTCGAAGATGGTCGGCCACTTGTTGCCGTCACCATACTCACGCTTGGCAATCTTCGACAGGCTGTCGCCGGCCACGACGGTGTAGGTTCGCGAGGTTGGTGAAGCCGTCGGTGTTGGTGCCGTGGCCGGCGCGGTCGAGCTGCTGCCGCTGCGGACATCCGAAAAATCCGCCGGTTTTTTCGGTTCTTTTCTTCCAAGTATCTTGTCGAGGAGTCCCATGTCGTGCCTCCAGGGGTTTGCGTGCAAAGTTGCGCATATCGTTGGCGGCGGGCGCGGCCCCGAACCGACTCTTACCATACGCCCCGTCCGAGGCAACTTCAAATCGTCAATCCCCCATCAGCAACTCCTCGAAGAGGTCGATGACCTTGGGGTCGTCGTGCTGAGCCAGCCAGAAAAGGGCTGATCGTTGTCCGCGTGGTGCCACCGGCTCTCGCCGATGCCGATCTTCAACCGCGTCACCTGTCCATGCCGCAGTGTGAGAACAACCGCCAGCGGCCCCTGCGTCCAGTTTCCACTGTCCCGCCACTGGTTCCCGCGAAGCTTGTCAACATCCACGAAGTCACCGTGAAACTGATTCTGTCGATTCAGATTTCCCTTGTCGTCGCCTTAGACATCGGGCCAGGTGTCATGACGGAAGACCACCCTGCCAGTGCCGGCTGCGCGAACTTTTTTGGCAATCGCACCGCCACCGTGCGGGGTGGCCGGGTCTGCCGCATCCCGGTCAGCCGCCGCCGTCAAGCTCTGCGAAGGCGCCACGAGCGTCATCACCAGGACGATCGCGAGGACCGCCACGAGACTTGCTCCAAGCGTCCCAAACAGCGCACGCATTACTCACCCACGAGCGATTCGAGATACTTCAGGGCCCGCTCGTCACCCGACTGACCGAGCCAGAAGATGGCCCGACGGCGCATCTCGTTGTCGGGATCAGCCCTGGCAATTTCAAGAAGCAGGTCGACCGCCGCCTTGCTCGACTGCTGCGAGGCCACGAAGATGATCTGTTCTTTCATCTCGGCGTCACTGGAGGCTCGATAGATCTGCTTGAGTTCAACGGCACCGAGCGCTCCGGATTGGCCGAGCCAGAAGATGGCGTTCTTCCGCACCTCCATGGATTCCTTCGGATCCCGGGCCAGGTGCTGAACGCCGCATCACCCCGAAAGCCGTCCAGGCGGCTGAACGCCCGGATGAATGACTCCTGGGTCAGATCCTCCGCATGAAGTGGATCTCCGGTCATCCGACAGGCCAACCGATAAATCCGATCAACATTCGCGTCATAGAGCTGCCGCTCGGCACCAACATCGCCGGCCAGTATTAGTGATATCAGCGACTGGTCGTTCATCTGATCCCTTGAGGTCGGTGCCTTGGACGCTTCGTTTGACGATCCGGGCGGCCAAAACGCTGCACGGCTTGATCGGCGAACAGGGTGTCGATGGTGTCGTAATCGTTTCGTGCCACGGCCAAATTTCGGTAATCGAGAGCAGGCCAGCTGCTACCCACTAATTCATTATACTGCAATAACTTACGAAACTATTTCGAGTGGTCGCCTCATCGGGTCGGGCCGAGTGCTCGGCCCCCCACCCGCCGATCCCTCAGTTGCTCGCCCGGGGTGCCGACAATTCAATTCAATGGCGGCCGAACTCGCGGTGGCCAGGGGCACCACCGCCACGGGATGCAGCCGCATCATGACAACCGCTCCGCCACTTGTCGCGCCCAGTCGTCACCGGATCCTTGCCGGTTGGCTTACGTCGATCGTGGCCCTTGCCGGTCTCGGACTCGGCGGCTGTGCCACCCGCAACACCCTGGGCGAACGCCCGCCCGAATCGGCTCGAATCTTTGTGGAGTCCCTGGGACGTCAGGTCGTATTTCACCTGGCAAACAATGACCTGCGCGCGGTGACCAGCATCACGGCGGGCGCCCTGGCACGCACCGAAGTACAGTGGGTCCTCATTCAGGACGCGGACGGACAAACCATTGCGGAAGTGGCCGAAGACGCCACCGATGCTCCGGCCATCCGCAGAGAAATCGTCCGACTGGCCTGGCAGCCCGCCACCGAATCCTGGTCGCGACTCCAGATGGCGGGCGGGGGATCAGCCCACAACCTGAGTCGCCCCCTTTTGACCACCGACCTGGTCAACCCGGGTTCCGCCGGCGCCGGTCGACTTGGGACGCTTCATGTCGGCTTTGGACCGCCGACATTCTTCGCTCCGCTCGATCGGCTCCTGGCCCGTGGCCGGTCCATCACGGTCGGATGGACCTCCCCGCTCCGCCGCAACCTGACGACCCGTTCGAGCCAGGCTCTCGTCTATTACCGGGATGGTGTCCGGGCCAACCGAAAGTACTACGAAAGTGAGGCGCGCACGGCCTGGCAGATGGCTCTCGAAGAGGACCCGCATTTTGCCATGGCGATGGTTCGGCTGGGACAGCTGGCCCACGAACTGGGTGATGATGAGGATGCCGTGTCGTGGTATCGCCGCGCGCAGGCGGAAGAAGCGCGCGTCTCGGAAAAGGAACGGCTCGAAATCCACCGGCTGGGGGCCGATCTTGAAGATCGCGAGGACGACGAGCGCGGCATCGAGGCCGAGATGATCCGCAGATTCGCCGACGATGCGGAGGTTCTCCTCGTATCGGGCAGTCAGCACCTGAATGAAGGGCGACCGGAAATGGCCCTGGCCGACCTGGAGAAGGCGCAGCGGCTCGACCCAGAACTGCCGGAGGTCTGGAATCTGATCGGCTACGCCGAGGCCGACCTGGGTCACTGGCTCGAGGCCGAGGAGGCGTTCGAGAAGTACGCCTTTCAGTTCGGAGATCAGGCCAACCCCCACGACAGCCTCGGCGAATTCTACCTGCGGACCGGCCGCTACCGAAAAGCCCTCGCCCAGATCGAGTCCGCCATCGTGATCAAACCGGATTTCTCATGGGCCTACTACCACCTGGCGTTGGCCAACGCGGAACTCGGCCGCTGGGAAGCCGCCATATTTGCCATTCAGCGCGCACGCGATTCGTCGAAGAACGCGCCGGAAGACATCAACTGGAGTCGCACGGAAATCCTGCTTCATCTTCGTGCCGGCCGGATTGTCGAGGCAACCCGGCTCCTCGCGGCGCACCGAACCGAGTTTTCATTGACGTCGGCCGGCCTGGCCCTCATGACCCGCGTGGCGCTCGCCGCCGGCGACCTGTCCGCGGCGCGCGCGGGACTGCACGATCTCCAGGCGGCCGTGCAGAAGCCGGAATCCCTCAAGGGGCCGGATCGCGCCCAAGCCTCCAATCACGGCCTGCTGTTCGAGATGCAGGGATTGGTAAGTCGCGCCGAGGGGCAACCCGGCGAGGCGGTCGAACGACTGGACGCGGCGCTGACCGCCGCCACGTCGTGGGAGGCCCGGCTGCGGATCGAGAGGGAGTCCATCGAAACACTCGTGGAGGCGGGTCGGCGCGAGGAAGCCATCCGGCGCCTCGAAGCCACTCTGGCCCGAAACCCCGACGATCCGACCGCCAACTGGTGGTTCGGTCGGGTGCTCGAACTGGACGGCCGCCAGGAGGAGGCCCGGGTGGCCTTCAAGCGGGCGCATCAGGTCCTGGATGGGGCCGATCTTGATGACCCGTTGACGGTGGCGGTTCGCGAGGCCTGTCGGGCCGGCGGGGGCTAGACAGTTCGAAACCGGGGGCCGACGATTCAGGTCGGCCTGTCGATCGATCGTACTTCCCTAGGGAGCGATCCGACGGATGGCCTGGATGACGGCCTCGTCGTTGATTTCGAGGGCGGCTGGCAATTGATCGCGGCGGGCGAAGTCGGTCACCGTCACCCAGTTCTCGGGATGCTGGCGGAACGGGATCCGCGTGCCGCGCAATCGAACGTCGCCTGCCCAGGGAACCAGGGTCATCGGTACGGTGCCGGGCTGGCTGACCAGGGCGATCACGGCGCATCCATCTTCGCGAAGCAGCAGCAGGGCGCCGACCGCGGCCCCGTCGCAGCCACCCATCGGACAGACGCGTTCCGGCGCCGGGCGCACATCGATGTCGCGTCCGGGGAACGTGGTGCGCACCATGGATACCAGGTTCGCCTGAACGGCGCGCGCCAGTTGCTGCGTCTCGGGACTGTCATCGGCCGGGATGATACGCGGCCAGAGGACGACGACACTGCCACGGCTGCCGCGGGAGCGTGAGATTTCGGGTGCGTCAACGTCGGCGGCCGCAACCGCCATGGCAGCTGTCGAAAGCAGCGCCATCATCAGGATGCCGGTTGAAAACCTCTTCATCGTTGAACTCCTGTCGTCAAGCAAGGCCTCATGGGAGCCGACCTGGCAACCGCTGGATCGAAAGACGCCGAACAGACTGCTGTCATTCACATGATCGGCCGATGGGACCGGATCGGGCAGTCCCAGTGTATTCGGGGTCGGCAAATCCGTCCCCATCCGGGTGATTTGCCCCGAGGTGGCGCAATTGTCCGCCGTCCGGGGAGGAGGAGGAGAGCATCAGGCCCTTGATCCGGCTCCAGGTGGTGGGGCTCACCGGAATTGAACCTGGCAGGGCCGGTGAGCCGGCCTCGACCCAGGCCGTGTACCAGAGTGCGGCGATATCCAGTGAGGCGCCACCGATCCAGTACCAGGTGTCCTGTCCGATCTCTTCCCAGAGCACATTGTAGTAGGCGTCGCTGGAGGTGCTCCCGCCGGCCGCGTTCTTCGCCGCCCGATCGGCGGCGAGGATTCGATTGACGCCGGGGTAGGTCGTTCCAATCCAATCGAAGACCCGTTCGAGCGGGTTCGACAGGAGACTTGCCGCGCCGGGAAACGGCGTGAACTCCGCCATATGCCGCCCCGTCATGCGCGATTCGTAGCGGGAATGGACCCCGCTCTGGCCGGACTCCTGGCCGTCAAAATTGGTCGTGAGATGGAGCGGTTGGTGCAGGTCGCCAGCGTAGTGCCCGATGTCACCTGCGGCGGCCACGGCGGCCGTCCAATTCCCGTCGGCAAATGCGGCCACCATCTGGCCGTAGCTGGTTTCGAGCGCCCATGGTCCGATGCCGTTCGATTCGAGACGCGACACTCCGTAGCGGCTGACCGCATCCGGGTATCCATGGGGAAACGTGCCGGCGTGAAACTCCGAGTAATCATCAATGTCGATGTAGTGCCGGATGTTCTCGCCGGCCACGCAGCACTTCCGCTCGTCGGCGGCCGTGGCCAGCGCCTCGAGGTCGGTCGCCCACTGGCCAAACAGCTGGAAATCCGCCGGCAGGTTGGCTATGGCGTTCCGATTGATCAGGCGGTGAACGGAATAACCCCAGGCCCACCCCTCGGCCGGGAGGGCGAGGAGGACGATCATTGCCAGTGGAAGCAACCGGACAGGGTGGGCAGGGCGCATGGGATAATTGTACCCTACCGCCATGCGACTGCCATTTCCCGACCTCCTTGCCACTCGGAACGGCCGGCTCGCTGCATTCTTCCTCCTCTATATGACGGAGGGGATTCCTCTCGCCTTCACGGCCACGGCCATCGCCACCCAGATGCGCCGCCAGGGGGTGGGGCCCGAGATGATCGGCGCCTTCGTCGGCTCGCTGTACCTCCCATGGGCTTTCAAGTGGATCGCCGGCCCGTTCGTCGACACCTTTTCCAGCGATCGTTTCGGCCGGCGCCGGCTCTGGATTCTCCTGATGCAGATCGGCATGGCCCTGACGCTGCTGGTTGCCTACCCCATCGACTTCGTCAACAGCCTGGCCATGTTCACCCTGGTCATCGCCGTCCACAACGCGTTTGCGGCCACCATGGACGTGGCCATCGACGCTCTGGCCTGCAATGTCCTCCCGGAATCGGAACGGGGCGTGGCCAACGGTTTCATGTTTGGCGGCGCCTCGGTCGGCCAGACGATCGGCGGCGCGATGGTGCTCTTTCTCACCAGCATCATGCCGTTCCAGGCCACTTACTTTTTCGTGATTGGGGTCATTCTGCTGGTGACCATCTTCGTCGTCCTCCCGCTGCGGGAGAAGGCCGGCCCCGTACGACCGGCGATCGTCGGCTCGAGGGCCAGGGCGGTGACGAACGACTTGCGGGCCTTCGTGGTCAGCGCATACCGCGCCTTTGTCGGTACGCGCGCCGCGCTCGTCGGTGTCCTGTCCGCGCTCCTGCCGCTTGGGGCCTACGCCTTGAGCCTGGCGCTGCAATCGACGCTGGCTGTCGAGCTTGGCTTCGACGACCAGCAGGTGGCCACCATCAGCCTCTGGTCAACAATCATCTTCGCCGTGGCCTGCATTTCAGGTGGCTGGTTCTCGGATCGATTCGGCCGACGGCGCACCCTGGCGATCTTTATCTCGCTGACGGCCGTTCCGACGCTTTATCTCGCCTGGCAGCTCCAGGCCCACAACTGGATCCACTCGATTCCCGCCAATGCACCCGACCGCCCGCCGGTGCCGGCGCCGCTGGTCACCGCCTTCTGGATCGCCGTGCTCTCCTACAATGTCTTCCAGGGCCTCTATTACGGCATCCGGTCGGCCCTGTTCATGGACATCACGACACCGGCCGTGGCCGCCACGCAATTCACGGCCTACATGGCCATGCAGAACTTTGCCATCTCCTACACCTCGACCTGGCAGGGCTTCGCGATCACCCGCTTCGGCTACCCGACCACGCTGGTGCTCGACTCCATCGCCGGTCTCCTGCCACTGGCCCTCCTGCCATTCATGGCACCGCCGAAACGTGGCGCGACCAGCGCCGGCCAGACCCCGCGGGCCCTCCGCCCCGGCGAGGCAATTCCGGACGGACTCGGGCCGTAAGCGCAAAGTCGTCGATTCTTCCAACGACGAGGGGCGGACGGGGAAACTTCCGATTGGAAGCCCACCTCATCCGCCCCCCGATCAGTTCCAGTTGTTATTGCGAAGCCAGGGCCAGGGTTCCCCGAAGCCGCTCCGCATGGTTCACGATTTCGTCGGGATCGGTCGAGTGGACCGCCTGCTGCATCAAAGCCAGATCGCTGTCGATTCGTCCGCTGTTTGCCGGCGCGAACCGCTTCCGGATAATGCCAATCGTCGCCAGATCTCCCACGACGCCGGCTCGATCACGAGCCTGCGCGTCGACGATCACGCGGCGAGTCCAGATGTCGATCAAGTCCCCGTCGATTTCCGACCGATCGTCATACCGAAGTTCGAGATCGGTGACGGACAGCGCGACGTCGAGACTCGCGTGGCGGGTTTCGGAGCGGTTGCGGGACTGAATGGCGTCGTCGAGCGCCTCGAGCGCATCGTCCATTGACGCCTCAAGCCCGGGCGGCACACCGCCGAGCTTCAGGTCCTCCCAGGCCTCTTCCATCGCCTCGAATTCGTCCGCCACTTGCGACCAGCGGCGCGACTGCGCCAGTGTGAAGATATCGTCCGCGCCATCCGACAGATCGTCGAGGGCTTCCGGGGCATCTCCCGGCAGGGCATCCGTTGATATCGCCACGACGAGGGCTTCCAGATTGGCGCCAAAACCCGTGGAGAACTCGCCGTATCCCGGCGCGAATGTCTTGGGCTCGTAGGTCGCGTCCATGTGGAGCTCCGAGACCATGAGCGCGCCCGGAACCTGTCCGCTCGGCCCGTCGACGGTCACGTTGATCGCCGTGGCGATCACCTCCTCGAAGACGATGCCGCAGGCGTTCTCGGGACGCCAGACGTCTCCCACCTGAGGATTGGCGGGCATGATCATGGCGGCCGGGCCCTCACGGCCGGCCAGCCAGGTGCCGTTCAAATCCACGACAACGCCGTCGTCGTAGTTGAAAACGTCCTCGCCCAGGTACCAGACTGCGCCCAGGTCATCCTGCGCGTACCAGTCGTAGGCGACCTCCTCAATTCGACCATCAATGAACGCCACGTACTGCGAGACCAGCGTTTCGACATCCTCGCCGTTTATCACGATCGTCTTCGACCCGGCGAGCAAAGTCGTTTCGGATCGGAAGGACTCACCGTCCGCGGTACCCAGGAATACGGCCCGATCGAGGATACTGATCGGAAACAGCGGGTTCGTGATATTGAGCGGGTTGGTAAACACCGGTTGATACAGATCGACCCGATCGCTCTCGGGTGCAACCGGCAGGCCGTCGCAGTCGTTGCCGTTGGGCCCGGCACCGCCGAAGTTTCCCACCTCCGACGTTCGAGAGGCCTCCCCGGCCGGATTCGTCGAATTTTTTCCGCAGCCCGTGGCCGCAAGGCCCAGCACTGCCAGCACCAGCATGGATCGTGACATGGTCATTGTTTCCTCCTCATGAGTTGAAGTACGTGGACATGAGCAGGAACCGGTGAACGTGGGGTTTGTGACAGTGGATGGGAACCGAAGATTTCCGGCTGGTTTGAGGGCACCGCGACTTCAACGCCCGTGCAACGCCCCACCACGTCTTTAGACCGGTGCAATGGATCGAGGTGGCGAAGCGATCCCGATCGGACATCGCTTCGAACTGCGGCTCGAAACGCTGCCGTGGGCCCGCTACGTGCAGGTACGCACGACAAGCTCGCCGTCATGGGTAGCCTGGATGGAATTCAGGTCTGCGCGGTGCGGCCGTCGTGACGAATGTCGACTTCTTTCGGGTGAGGAACGACCTGTTCTACATTCAAAGAATGTCGAAATTTGGCAGGCACGCAGGACTCCTCACCGATCCAGATACGAATCAACCAGCCAGGCGAAAAGATCCCCGGAGGGTCGATATCCGATAAGCCGATGGGTGATTGCGCCGTTTCGGACGATGAACGTGGCCGGGATACCGCGGATGGTCCCGAGGACGTCGTAGACCACGGTATCACCGGGGCAGTACGGCTGGTTGGGGTTCATGAACTCGACGTAGTTCGTCAAGTCGACTTCAAAGGCCGTCATGTGACGGCTCACGAAGCTCACGACCCGGGGATCCGCCCACGAACTGTCACTGAAATACTGGCACGGCCCGCACCAGGTGGCCGTGGCATGCACCAGCAGATCCTGGCGGCTGGAGGACGCCGCGGCCATGACCGAATCGAAATTGCAGCGGTGCCAGTCGATTGCCATGGGTGGAGGATTCCCGGGGCTGGTCGACTCATCGGAACAGCCCACCACCGTCAAAATTTGGAGGATGACGAACAGCGTGATCGCCGCTCCGCGGAACCCGGTTGATTTCATCGAACGTTGAGTCACCACAGTTCCTGATTCTCCCGCGCGCGACGTCCAATGTTAGGATCTTGGTGGGAGTAACTGATGCTACCACCACTCATTGCTTTGATTAGTGTACTGCTGGCCGAAGTTCTGGGCCTCGCCACCCTCGTCGGCACGGTGCGGGACCAGGAGACGGCCCAACCCCTTCCGGGGGCGGTCGTCGTGCTTTCCACGCTCGATCGCGCCACGGCAACCGATGCCGATGGTCGATATGTGTTGAGACAGGTTCCTGCGGGCGTCCAGCCGATTCGAATTCAACTGATCGGCTATGCCGATCAGACTCTCGAAGCCCTCGTGCCGGCGGAGGGGGAGCTGGAGATCAATTTCACGCTCCGCGCGGCGCCGATCGCGATTCCAACGCTCGACGTGCACGGTCCCATTTCCCTGCGGGGGGTGACACCGGGCACGCCCTCGCCATTCCCGGATCGAGTCACCACGATTGCCGAAGTCCGGAATCATCCCCTGTTCACGGAACCGGATGTCCTGCAGGCACTCGGCGGTGGTGATGTCGTCCTTCAGCCGGAAACCCCCGATGGTATCCACATTCGGGGAGGCGCGGCGGATCAGACGGCCTTTCTCCTCGACGGCATCCCGGTATTCAATGCCTTTCACGCCGCCGGCGTATCGAGCGCCTGGAATCCCGATGCTGTCGCGCGGCTTCATCTTCAGTCGGTCAACCGCTCGCCCCTCGCGCCTCATACACTGTCCGGTTCGGTCGAGGCGGTGACGCGCGAGCCCGGGGCCCAGCTCAAGACCACCGGAAGTTTCAGCACCACGCAAACGCGGTTCACCATCGACGGCCCGGTTGGCAAGGGGGGGGCAGGTTTTGTCGTGAGCCTTCGGGCCGGCCTGCCCGACGCCTTTGCCCCGGCCGAAGTCACCTTCGTGCGGGGCAACATGAGCGATGGCCTGGCCAAGTTCGAGATGCCGGCGTTCGGCGGGCGGCTTCAACTGCTCGGCTATGGCAGTGGGAACAATCTCGATGCGGCAGCCGTCAAACCGCCCGGCGGGGCCCCCTCCAGGTGGCACCCGACAAGCGCGGTCCTGGACAACCCGTCCACTCCCCCGCGCAATCGGTTCGACTGGGACAGCCGCTCGTTTGGCGCCGAGTGGGGTCGTCGGCTGTCGGGCCTCGACGCCCGAGTACTTGGCTGGATCGCCGGCGGAGAAGCCGGGGCGGACTGGATGCTGGGAAACGTGCCGATCCGAATGGACAGCGAGCGGAACGATTTTGGATTTCTGGCCAGCCTCGAGCGCTCGACGCCCCGCTCCAGCACGAGCCTGGCGCTTCGATACGACAGGAGCCGGACGTCCTATCAAATCGACTCCGCTTCCGATTCAGTGGCGTCATGGGAGACACGGGTCGAAACCCCCGTGGCCACGCTCCAGGCCACTGATGATCGGGGGCTCGATGCCCGAACCCGTCTCAAGCTCGGACTTTCGCTGGCCGCCAATGCCGGCATCCTGCACGCCGACCCCCGCCTGGGGCTTGAGCGAACGGTCGGCGATCGCGTGACGCTGGGCGGCTACGTTGGCCGAACCCACCAGTTCCACCAGTCGCTGCGGAATGCCGAATCGGTCGTCAGCAATATCTTCCCGGCCGATCTGAGCCTTGGCAGCGGCGACTCGGGAGTCCCCGTGGCGAGGAGCGACCAGGCTGTCCTGTCCTTCGACTGGCGGCCGGACGACAGCCGGCACCTGTCATTCGAAGCCTATGAACGCGAGTCAACGGGGCTCCTGCTCGTGGCGCCGGTCGATGGCGCCCCGTTCACCACCGGCGCCCTCGCCCGGGGGTCGGGGCGCTCACGCGGGATGTCGGTCGAGGTGGGGCTGACGCGTGAGCGCTACGGCATATTGGCCGGCTACGGCTGGCAGCGCACGCGCCTGAAAGCCGGCGAACTGACTTACACCCCGGGTCATGGCACCGCCCATCTGCTCGAGGGGGGCTTCATCCTCTTCCCAACGCCCTCCTCGTCGATCCGGCTCGGGGCTGCCGCCGGTCTTGGCCGTCAAACGACCGCCATCGCCGGCGCCTTCGACTGGGAGGCGTGCAACCTGCTTGACCGGGGCTGCGAATTTACCGGCAACCCGGACCACACCGGTGAGGTGCCGGGGGGAACAGAGCTGCCGGCCTATCTCCGGCTCGATCTCGGGTTTCGAAAGCGATGGACCATCAACGTCGGCAACCGGAATGCCACCCTGGCCCTGTTCGGCACGGTCACGAACCTCTTCAATCGCCAGAACGTCCTGACCTACGCGCGGGACCCCGCCACCGGCGAGTTGGCCAAAATCGAGATGCGTCCACTCTCCCCGCTGGTGGTGGGACTCGACTGGCGGTTCTGAGCAGGGAATCATTCCGGTTCGGCTGTCACAGAATGGCCGGCCATCTGTTCCTGTTGTTGAGGACCCGCCCGGATCGTCCGGGACGTGATCCCGGACGGGGCGGAATCAGCCGAAATGCCGAGAAGGTGTCGATCGGAGGATGTCGAGCCGTTGCCGGACACCACACCAATATTTCGCGACCAATTCGTAACCCTGTTTGACGAACACGCGCCGCGACTCCGCCGCTACCTGGGCCGCCTGTCGGGAGATCCCGAACTGGCCGCGGACATTGTCCAGGAACTCTTCATCCGGCTGTACCAGCGCGGTTCGCTGCCGGATACACCCGCACCCTGGATGATCAGCGTGGCCATGAATCTCTTTCGAAACGCCGCGACCAAGAAAAGCCGGCGGCTGCGCCTGCTGACGCCGGCCCGCGCGGAAGGAGCGCATGCCGGAGAGGGTCGATCGCCCGACCATGCCCATCTGGCGGAGAAAACGCGCCAACGGGTGCGCGAAGCGCTTGATACCTTGTCCGATCGGGAGCAGCGATTGCTTCTGCTCCGTGAGGAAGGCTACAGCTATCGCGAGCTGGCACAGGCCCTTGGGCTGAACGAAGCCAGCGTCGGAACGCTCCTGGCCCGTGCCCGGAGCGCACTCAAGACCCGATACGAGGAGCTCAGCGATGCACGTTGACGAGGATGGACTCCAGCAATTCCTGGACGACCAGCTCGATCCGACGGCAAGGGCCGCCGCGCGCGAGCATCTGAATTCCTGCGCGGACTGCCGCCGTCTCCATGAAACGCTGGAACGGGACCAGCTTGTCGCCAGGCGGCTCCTGAATTCGTTGGACCACCCTGTGAGCGCGGTGCCACTTCACGTCGAGGAAATCATTTCCCGGGCCGAAGCGCGCGAGCGGGCCCTGGCCACGCCGGCACCGCGGCCCGTCCGGTGGGCGCGCCTGGCTGCCGGCATCGGGCTGGCGATTCTACTTGTCGGAGCCGCGTACGCCGCTCCCGGCTCGCCACTTCCGGGTTGGATTGACGGCCTGGTTCGGTCGGTCGCCCCACCAGTTGAGCCACCGGTGCGCCCGACACGGGCTGCGCCGCCGGCCGAGGACCCGGTGGTCGGCACCGCCGGCATCGCCGTGACCCCGGGCAACGGGCTGGTCATCGAATTTCCGAAATCAGCAGTGGGGTCGACGGTCTTGATTCGGCTGACCGACGGCGCCCAGGTCCTCGTACGGGCCCCTCAGGGCACGGCTACCTTCACAGCCGGTGCGGGGCGCGTCGTCATCGGCAACGCCCTGACCCCGGTTCGATTCGATATCGATATTCCAAGGTCGGCGCTCCGCGTCGAACTGAGCATCATCAACCGACCGGTTTTCCGGAAGGAAGGTCCGAACGTCATCACTTCGGGCCCGGCCTCCCCGGACTCCACATGGCTGATACCGCTGGGTCCATGAAGCCGGGAATTCCTTGTCACAAATCGAGGGCCTGCGGGCTCCGTCACGTAACATCGACACCCCATCCATCTCCCCCATTTCGTGGAGGTCTCAATGAAAATGCGACACATGGCGCTCACGGCGGCACTTCTGACCGTCTCGATCGCAGTTCAGGCCTGCGGCGACAGCAATAACGGCGGACCAAACGTTCCGGACTATGACCCGGTCATCCCGACGAGCTGGGCCGGCAGCGTTTCCAACAGCTACTTCCCGTTGGTCCCCGGCACGATCTGGGAGTACGAGGGGGAGCCCGATGAGGGCACCGAAACCATTCGGGTCGAGGTCCTCCAGCAGACCCGCCTGGTCAATGGCGTCACGGCAACCGTCGTACGCGACCGCGTGTACCTGGAAGGCGAATTGAAGGAAGACACCGACGACTGGTACGCCCAGGATATGGTCGGGAACGTGTGGTACCTCGGCGAAACCACCAAGGAGTACGAGGGTGGCGTGGTGGTCAGCACCGATGGCTCGTGGGAATGGAACACCGACGACGCACTTCCCGGCATCATCATGTGGGCCGATCCCGCCGCGCACGTGGCCGAGGACTACCGCCAGGAATTCTACGAGGGGGAGGCCGAAGACTGGGCCCGCGTGGAGGCCGTGAGCCAGACCATTGTCGTCCCCTATGGCCAGCTCACCGGCTCCGTGAAGACCTTTGACTGGAACAGCCTCGATTCCGGTCCCGGTGAATTCAAGTACTACGCCCCGGTCGTCGGCCTCGCGCTGGAAGTGGCGGTCGGCAGCGGTGAGCGGGTGGAGCTGGTGCGGGTGACGCGGCCGTAACGCAAGACACCCCCGATCCGTTCTTCAATAACGGACCGGGGGTGAGCAGGTGTCGTTGCCGGTGTGCGGGTCAGTTCGCGTATCGCGCCTTGATCAAGCTCCATGTCGTGGGGGCCACCGGGACCGGCGCCACCGGGCTGAAGATCGCGGCGTCGGCGCTCACGTAACGTTTGCTGACACCGTTGTAGCACTGGCCCGACCCGGTGTTGGACAGGCGAACCTTGTGCCCCTGGCCGACGTTGAACCAGGCCCGACCGATGTAGACGAGCTGATCGCTGTTCACCGTGCATCCGCTGTGGCCCCGCAGGTTCAGCGCCATCGGCGTCGTGCCATCCCGATGAACGATCGAGGCCTCGACGTTATCGGCATTGGGACCATTGTTGCCGCTCGTTGTCGGCCCCCAGGTCAGGTAGACATCGTAGAGTCCTGCCGTCGTGATGGGCGGAATGAAGTCGGCAAAGGCGCCGGCGTTCTTGGATGAACGTGAACCGCTGCTGCATGGCGTCTTGTTGCTCTTGGACGAGGAGTTGCCCCATCCGGTGCCGCCTTCCACGTAGGCACCGCCGGATGAACACTTCGATTCGACCGTGACAATATCGACCGCAACGGCGAGGCCCGGACTGGCGACGAGTGCGGCGACGAACATTGAGGCCACCAGATGATAACGGCGTGTCATGTCACTTCCCCCGGATGCAGACTTGGTTTTCCCCTGACAATCGGATGAGCTAAGAATGATGCTTCGACATGTCCAGCGCAACCACTATTTCATTGATATCATTCAAGTTACACGATTTTGAATGTCCCTGCGGGGGTATCAGATCAGTCACTACAATCGGGATAACACCCCCGAGGCGCCAGTCGGCCGGCGCCCCGGGGTCTTGTCGGATGGTGACTTACCGGGTCAGCAGCATCTTTTTCGTCTGGCTGAAACCGGGGGCAATCAATCGATAGAAGTACATGCCGATCGGCGTCTCCTCGCCGTCCTCGTTCCGCCCCTGCCAGGTGACGGCATGAGGGCCTGACTCGAGCCGGTCCTCCGCCAGCGTGCTGACCAGGCGGCCGGTGACATCGAACACCTGGAGCGATACCCGGCCCGGGGCTGGCAGCTCGAACCGGATGACCGTGCCGGCCCGGAATGGATTGGGATTATTCTGGTGAAGCGTGACAACGGCCGGTGCGAGTTCAAACGGTTTCTCGGCCGATGTCACCCGCAGTGCGGCATTCGCCAGCCCGCCGGCCACGGTCAGCGTGTAGCTGCTCACCGCGGACTGGTAGCCATCGACCATCAGGTAGTAACGTCCGGGCGTGGCGTTGTAGCTGCCGGTTTCCGGATTGCTGGTCGTGTAGCCGCGGGCCACCTCGGTCAGGCCCGAGTTGTACAGAAACCAGTCGAGATCGGCGCTGCTGCCGATGTTGAGCGTGATGTTGATGTTGCCCGACGTGGCGACGTCGAAATAGAAGTAGTCGACATCCGTTGACGACGAAATGTTGCCCGTGACGGACACGCCGGTGCCGACGGGACCGTCGGCCGTCCCGGATGTGTTGTTCGACTCACTTTCAGCGGTGATGGCGCCGCCGGCCGGGACGGCCACGCTGATGTCATCGAACGCAAAACCGTCGGTGGCGATCGGGTAGTCGTCATACTGCTGGAACTTGACGACGAAGGTGGAGGTCAGCGACAGGCCGGCGGACGCCGCCAGCGCATCCAGATCGAGGGTAAACGTTCGCCAGGTGTTGTCGCTGTAGCTGGCGCCGTTCAGGTTGTACACCTTCACGTAACTCGTGCCGCCATTGCTGGAGAAATAGATTCCGTCCTGCGTATGCGTTTCGTCCCCGAAATCCTTCCACCAGAAGGTCAGGTTCACCTGGGTCTGTCCGGAGAGGTTGAGGCACAACCGGGCTTCGGTCTGGCTCAGGCCACCGCTGGTCGCGTCGTCCATCACCAGGTGATACGACCCCAGGTGGGGCGTGTTCGTCGTAAGGACGCGGACGCGACCGTTGGCGGTGACCGCGGAGGTCCAGTACTGGTCCAGCGCACCGGATTCAAATCCGGTGGTGTATGGAAGTGACGCGTACGTTCCCGACACGGTGATGGTGAAGTTCGCATTGCTCATGTCGGTGGCCGTGCCGCCGCTGACCCGGACCCGTCCCTGCGTTGTGGCGGTGGACGGCACCGTCCAGGCGTGCGAGCCGTCATTGGTCGTTCCGGAGACGATGCTCGTCCAGCTCGTGCCACCATTCGTCGAGTAGTCGATGTTGACCGTGGTGAAACTTCCCACCGTGGTCCAGGTGATCGTGGTCGAAGCCCCACCGGTGAAACTCTGCCCGCCGTTGGGCGCCGTCACGGTGACCTGATCGACCGGGCCACCGCCACCGACCGCCGCCTGGGCGTTTACCATGCCGAAACCGCTGTAGCGATCCCAGCCAGCGGCGGATTCCATGCTGGTCACGTCCTGGGCCGTGTTCTTGAGCTGATCACGCACCTGCGTTGCGGTCCAGGTCGGATTGGCCGAGCGGATCAGGGCGCACACACCCGCGGCGTACGGCGTGGCGCAGGACGTGCCGTTGAACCACTTCGAGTAGTCACTGGCATCGTAACCGGCCGAGCCGAGGATGTCGGTCGTCGGCAGGATGGTCGGCGCGATGACGTCGACGGCGCCGGCGCCGTTCTGGGTGGTGACACCATAGTTCGAGCCCCACCAGCGCTCACCATCACACGTGTAGCCGTTGGGATCGGTGCTGACGCCGGGG
>JAWXBZ010000128.1:0-16608 GCA_034440375.1 Candidatus Eiseniibacteriota bacterium | reverse complement strand
TCGGCGCCGGCGCCGAACCCGTTCACCGACGATACCTGTGTCCGGGTGGCCATTCCCTCGGGTGGGGCAAGCCGCGCGCTGGTGGTGATCTGTGACATCCACGGTCGTGTCATTCGGACGCTTCATGACGGCGCCGTGACTGAAGGGGAGATGGAATTCGAGTGGAACGGCCGGGACGACGCCGGCCGCAATTCCCCGGGCGGCGTCTACCTCGTGATCGTGGAGTCCGGGCTGACCCGCGAATCGCGAAAAATCGTCCGGGCCAGATAGCGCCATCATCCCCTTGCGGGTGGAAGTCACTATAATGAGCGGCCGGATCATCGAAAATCGATCCAATTCATTGCAGGACAATTGATTGAGTCGATTTTTTGATCCCCAGAATGAGCGTTGACACCCCCCCCACTGCTGCCTATAGTTTCCGGTTCTGGATGGCTGATACGGGTCAAAACGGCCCTGCGGGCCGCCCCGGTATTGCCGCTCATCCTCCGCCGACCGGTTTTCCCGACGTTCTGGAGATATCGAGTGACCCCACAGAAGCCAGCTGCCGGTCCGATCGAGGGGACTCTCTCGGCCGCCGACACCGTTTCGTCATCCCCGTATGCCGACATCTTCCGCCGCGCCCACGGCTTCACCAAAGCCCAGGAGGCGCGCGCCTCCGGCTTTTATCCCTATTTCATTCCAATCCAGGGGTCCGACGGCACCGAGGTCAACATCGGTGGCAAGAACCGGATCATGATCGGCTCGAACAACTATCTCGGCCTGACCCATGATCCCCGCGTCCTCGCGGCAGCCGAGAAGGCCGCCCGGGACTACGGCTCGGGGTGTACCGGCAGCCGATTCCTGAACGGCACGCTCGATCTGCACTTGAACCTCGAGCATGATCTGGCCGAGTTCATCGGGCAGGAGGCGGCGCTGGTATTCTCCACCGGCTTTCTGACGAATCTGGGCACCATTGCCACGCTTGTCACCAAGGACGACGCGGTCATCATCGACAAGCTCGACCATGCCTCCATCGTCGATGGCTGCCTCATGTCGCCGGGCAAGGTTTTCCGTTATCGCCACAACGACATGGAAGATCTCGAGCGCCAGTTGAATCGCATCGAGCCCGAACGCGGGCGCCTCATCGCCGTCGACGGGGTATTCAGCATGGAGGGGGACATCGCCCCGCTGCCCGACATCGTCCGCATCGCCCGGAAGTATGGGGCGCGCATTCTATGTGATGACGCCCACTCACTCGGCGTGTTGGGCCCCCGGGGAAACGGCACGCCCGCTCATTTCGGGCTGACAAAAGACATCGACCTGGTGATGGGAACCTTTTCCAAGTCATTTGCCTCGATCGGCGGCGTCATCGCCGGCGATGCCATGGTCATCGACTACATCAAGCACTTCGCCCGGCCGATGATCTTCTCGGCGGCACTGCCGCCCTACGCGGTGGCCACGGTGCACACCTGCCTCAACATCATGAAATCGGAACCGGAGCGACGCGAACGCCTCTGGCAGATCACCCGGAAAATGCTGGCCGGCTTCCAGAATCTCGGCTTCGACACCTGCACCAGCGAAACGCCGATCATCCCGATCATTACCGGCGACAAGGAAAAGACCTTTAATTTCTGGAAGTCCCTTTTCGAGGCTGGCATTTTTGCCAACGCAGTCATCCCGCCGGCCGTTCCGGAAAACGCCTGCCGCATCCGCACCTCCTACATGGCCACGCACACGGACGAGCAGCTCGACATCGTCCTGGAAACCTTCGGTCGCATCGGCAAGAAGGTGGGCATCCTCTGATCGGATGCCCTTCCCAAGTCTGACCGTCCATCCCGTCACCACGCCGCGTGACCTGAATCGCTTCGCACGCCTCCCGTGGAGCATCTACGGGAAGGATCCGTGCTGGGTGCCGCCGCTCCTCGGGGAATTCAAGAAGCTGTTCGATACGGCAAGGCACCCCTTTCATCGCCACTCGATGGTCCAGTCATTCCTGGCGGTCCAGGGCGGCCGGGATGTCGGCCGGATCACCGCCATCTGGAATCGGAATCACCAGAAGTTTCATGCCGAGGATGTCGGCTTCTTCGGATTTTTCGAGTCGATCGATGACCCCGAAGTGAGCGCCGCGCTGTTCGAGATGGCGGCCGGCTGGCTGGCGGAACGCGGATTGACATCCATGCGCGGGCCGGCCAACTTCAGCAGCAACGAGGAGTGGGGGCTGCTCGTCGATGGCTGGAATGGCACGCCCAAGGTCATGATGACCTACAACCCGACCTACTATCCGGGCTTGATCGAGAGGGCCGGTTTCACGAAGGCCAAGGATCTGGTGGCCTATTTCATTCCCCACAATGTGATCCCGGAACGGCTGGCCCGCGGCAATGAGATCGTCCGCCGCCGTTCGCCCGATGTCACCATCCGATCCGTCAACATGAAAAAGTTTGAGTCCGAGGTTGCCATCATCAGCAGCATCTACAATCGGAGCTGGGAGCGAAACTGGGGGTTCGTGCCGATGACCGACCCGGAAATTAAACACATGGCGAAGGAACTCCGGCCCGTGGTCGATCCGGACCTGATCTACTTCGCCGAAAAGGACGGGAAGGTGATCGGTTTTTCGATGTCGCTGCCGGATGTCTACCCGGCGCTCCAGAAAGCCAACGGACGTCTCTTCCCGCTGGGATTGATCAAGCTCCTCTGGTATGCGCGCAAGGCCGAATGGGTGCGGGTGCTCACGCTCGGCCTCCTGCCGGAATACCGGAAGTCGGGCATCGACGTGATGATGTACGACCACCTGTTCAAGGTCTGCCAGGACAAAGGTTACCGCGGTGGCGAGTTCTCCTGGCTCCTGGAGGACAACCTGGTGATCCGCACGGCGATGGACAACCTGGGCGGCTACGTCTATCGAACCTACCGGCTGTACGAGAAACCGGTGGCATGAAAGCGCTGGTCACCGGGGCCACCGGCTTCATCGGCAGCCACCTTGTCGATCATCTCCTCGATCGGGGGCACGAGGTCATTGCGCTGGTACGCGATCCGGCTCGACTCGGGCTCCGCGCCACGCATCCAAAGGTCACGGTGCGGAAGGGCGATCTGACCGCACCGGAATCGCTGATCGACGCTGCCCGGGACGCCGAGGTCGTCTACCATCTGGCGGCGGCGCTTCGGGCTCGTTCCGATGCCGACTATGACGCGATCAATGCCAGGGGCACGGAAGCGGTAGTCGCCGCGGTCCGCGCCGCGCCGAGCCGCCCGAAACTGGTCTACGTGTCGAGCCTGGCAGCCGGCGGGCCGTCGCCCGGGATGAGCGTCCTGTCCGGCGAGGAAACGCCGAATCCCATCTCCCGCTATGGTCGAACCAAGCTGGCCGGCGAGACGATCATCCGCCGGGAAATGGGTGAGCAGCCCTGGCTGATACTTCGCCCGCCGCCCGTCTACGGTCCTCGTGAAAAGGACATGTTCCTGCTTTTTTCGACCGTGAACCGGGGATTCATGCCGTTGCCAGGGAATGGAAGCCAGGTCCTGCCGATGCTCCATGTCACCGACCTGGCCGAGGCGCTGATCAAGGCCGGCGAGTTGCCCGTTACGGGTCACACCTGGTACATCACGGACGGCGGGCTGTATCCATTTCGCGATATCATGCGCGCCATCGCGACGGCGCTGGGCAAACGCCCGCTTCGCCTCAGCGTGCCGTTCTGGGTCCTCGCGATCGGTGGATCACTCGGCCAGTTGATCTACGACACGACGGGGCGGCCGATGACGATCAACAACGACAAGGTGATTGAAATCGTCGCGCCGGCGTGGCGATGCGACGCGACACCGGCCTTTCGTGGCCTGGATTTCACGCCTCGCTTCAGCCTGGCGGCCGGCCTCTCCGACACGGCGCGGTGGTACCGCGAGAATGGCTGGCTGTCATGATCGTTTGGTGGCTGTCGTGACAGCGCATTCCACCTGGCGCGACCCGGCCCCGGGACGATTCCGACTCATCGACAAAATCGTCATGGCCTACTTCGCCATGAACACGCTGCTGCTTGCGCATCCCAACCGGCCGGAAAACTGGCTCTCCCTGTTCCTCTTCCACCTGGTCTACCTGGTCGGCGTTCCGCTCCTGGTCCGGTTTTCCAACCGGAGTCCGGTGCTTTCCTTCTTCCGCGAGTGGTACCCGATCCTGGGTGTCGCGCTGATGTACGGCGAGCTGCAGTTCCTCAACCGCATCCTCACCGACCGCTATTTCGATTCGGTGGCCATGCGTTGGGAGGAAGCCCTTTTCGGGCAGCAGCTCGCGGTGACGCTCCGCCAGATGATCCCCTCGAAGCTGTTCGGCGAAGCCGTGCACTTCGGCTACTTCTGCTACTACCTGATGCTGCCGTCGCTCTTCATTCCGCTGTGGCTGATGAAGCGCCACCGGGAGTTCCGGATCAGCATGTCGGTGGTCGGCGCGGCCTATATTTCCTGCTATCTCTGGTACATCTTCTGGCCGGTCACCGGACCGTACTGGCAACTCCCCCAGCCGAATCCCGATCTCGAGGGGTGGTTCTTTCCCCAGCTCACCAACACAATCGTGGCCGCTGGCAGCTCACGCGGCTCGGCCTTTCCGAGCAGCCACATCGCCGCGTCCATCACGGTGCTGGGAATGGCGCGGCTGTACAACAAGCCGGCCTACCGGATCCTGTTCCTGCCGGTAATGCTCCTGACGGTGGGAACGGTGTACGGCGGATTTCACTACGCCGTTGACGCGTTGGCCGGCCTTGCAACCGGACTGATGTTCGACTGGCTGGGCCCACGGGTCATTATGAGGTTCGACGGGCGCCACCTTTAGGACCATGAGGCGGCGGGAGGCCGCTGGCCGCCGCCGCGATGACGAGCCCGAGCGTCCCGAGCAGGTAAACAATGTCCACCGGTTGCCGGGCCAGGTAGTAGGCCCCGGCCAGCCCGCCGACTCCCGCGCCGAAAAACTGGCACATGCTGTAGGTGCCGGAGGCCAGCCCGCGTACTTCGGCGCCGGCGTACAGTGTTACCAGGCTGGGAAGGATCGGCTCCAGTACGGCAATGCCCGCCACGGCCACGGTGAGGCCCAGGGTGAGCCCCCCGACCCGATCGAATCCCGTCCGAAGCAACACCGCGCCAAGGACAAACAAGCCGGCCCCGACGAGCAACGCCGTCCGTTCCGCCCGAAACCGATCGACCAGAAAAGCCGTGGCCGCCAGCACCAGGAGGCCGATACCAATGGCCGGGGCCAGGACGCGTCCCATCGCTTCGCGGGCAATCAGCGTTTCGATCTGCAGCGGCAGAACGACGAACAGCGCGGTGAGGCCAAGGTGAAGGGCCATCACGGCCAGGTTTACCCGCAACAGGCTCCTGTCATGGAGCACACTGACGTTTTGACGAAACGTGGCGCGTGGCGGATGCGGCCCGTCACGGCCGCTGGGAACGAAGATGAGGACGGCCGCCGCGGATAGCACGCCCATCAGGGCGCAGAGGTAGAAGAGCCCCGGCACGGACAGATGAACCGCCAGCAACGGGCCGAAAATCAGGCCGACGCCGAACGTCAACCCGATCGTGATGCCAAGAAGGGACATGGCGCGCTGTCGAAATTCCGGCGGGGCCAGATCGCCGACCAGCGCCATGACGGCCGAGGAAATGGCTCCCGAACCCTGCAGCACCCGGCCCAGCACCAGCATCGGGGCGGAAGTCGCGAGCGCTGCCACCAGGCTTCCGAGAACAAAGAGAGCCAGGCCGGCCACGATGGTGCGGCGGCGGCCGAAACGATCGCTGATGGCCCCGAACGGAACCTGGAAGGCGGTCTGGGCAAATCCATAGGAGCCGACGGCCATTCCGACCCAGAAGGTCGCTCCGCCGGGAAGCGAGGCCGTATAGGGAGAGAGGATAGGCAGAACCAGGTACAGGCCGAGCATCCGCAGTCCATACGCGCCCGCCAGGCTGAGGAGGCCCCAATACATTGGAATACAATAGCAAATTACCGATCAGATGCCGTGCTGGATCAGCGGTCGCGAGGTCTGATAACATTCCCGGACTTCCACCCGGCCGGTTCGCCTTTTCCAGCGTCTGTTTTCCGGCGAACCGGCCGTCTTTTGCCTGTCAGGAGACCCGTCAATGACGCTTCGTTCCGCGGCGGCCGTCGCCGCTTTGATCACCAGCCTGTCCGCCGGGCCCCTCCTTGGCGAAGAAAGAGATTCCAATACCATGAACTTGATGGATGACAAGAATCCGCCCGTTGCGAAGGTTGTACCGCACCCCGTCACGATTCACGGGGATACCCGGGCCGACGACTACTTCTGGATTCGGGACGACAAGCGTCAGGATCCGGAAGTGCTGGGCTACCTCGAGGCCGAGAACAACTACACCGCCCGGGTCATGAAGCCGACCGAGGCCATGCAGCAGCGGATCTTCGAGGAGATCAAGGGGAGGGTAAAGGAAACCGATCTGACGGTTCCCTATCTCGACAACGACTATTTCTATTACAGCCGCACCGAAGCTGGGAAGCAGTACGCCATCTACTGCCGAAAGACCCGCTCGCTTGATGCACCCGAGGAGATCTACTGCGACCAGAATGAAATGGCGAAGGGGCATGACTATTTCAGCCTGGGCGTCAAGAACGTGAGCCCGAACGGGCAACTGATGGCCTTCTCCACCGACACCAACGGCTCCGAGTCGTACCGGCTGCAGTTCCGGGACCTGACCACCGGCAAACTGTATCCGGAAGCGATGAGCGAGGTTGACAATGTGGCCTGGGCCAACGACAACCGTCATCTCTTTTACACGACTCGCGATCCTGCCAAGCGAACCTATCGTGTGTGGCGGCATGAACTCGACACCCCGGCGGCAAATGACGTCCTGCTGTACCAGGAAGACGACGCGCTTTACGACATCTACCTGGCAAAGACCCGGAGCGATGGCTTCATCCTGTTCGGCTCAGCCAGCTCCACGACCAGTGAGTGTCGGGTCATTCCGGCCGACCAGCCGCTCACCGCGCCCCGGCTCGTGGAACCCCGCCAGGAGGACATCGAGTACTACGTCGATCACCGGGGCGACACGTTCTACATCCGCACCAACCAGGACGCGAAGAACTTCAAGATCGTCACGGCCCCCGTGGCCACCCCGGACGCCTCCCATTGGACGGAGTTGCTGGCCCACCGGCCGGCCGTCAAGATCGAAGATATCGATATCTTCCAGGACTTCTGGGTGTCGGTCGAGCGTTCCAGGGGGCTTGGCCAGCTGCGCGTGACATCGTTCCGGGAAGGCATCAGCCACGACATCGAGTTCCCGGACGCCGCCTACGCCGTTTCCCCCTCGGGGAACGCCGAATTCGTCACATCGGCCTACCGTTTCAGCTACCAGGCGCCCACCACGCCGAACTCCGTTTATGACTACGATCCGACGAGCCGACAGCGGACGCTTCGGAAACAGGTGGAAGTGCTGGGCGGCTTTGACCCGGCCAATTACCAGTCCGAGCGGATCTATGCCCGTGCCTACGACGGTGCCGAAATTCCGATTACCATTATTTCCCGGAAGGGAACGCCCCGGGACGGCACGGCCCCGCTTCTCCTGTACGGCTACGGCTCCTACGGCCTTTCCAGTGAGGCCAGCTTTTCGAGCGCCCGCATCAGCCTGCTCGATCGCGGCGTCATCTGGGCCATCGCCAACATTCGTGGCGGCGGCGAACTGGGCGAGGAGTGGCATGACCAGGGAAAGACCTATCTCAAGCGGAACACCTTTACCGACTTCATCACCGCCGGTGAGTACCTGGTGGCCAGGCGCTTCACTTCCACCGATCGGATGGCCGCGATGGGCGGCTCGGCCGGTGGCCTCCTGATCGGCGCCGTGGCCAACATGCGCCCGGACCTCTTCCATTGCCTCGTGGCCAAGGTGCCGTTTGTCGATGTGATGAATACGATGCTCGACCCGACACTGCCGCTCACCGTCGGCGAGTACCTGGAGTGGGGCGATCCAAACGTGGCGCCGTCGTATCACTACATGCGCTCCTACTGCCCCTATACGAACGTGGCGCCACAGCGATACCCGGCCATGCTGATCACCACCGGCCTCAACGATCCCCGGGTCGGCTACTGGGAAGGTGCCAAGTGGGTGGCGAGGCTCCGGGCCAACAAGCTGGACGACAACCTCCTCCTGATGCGCACCAACATGGGTGCCGGGCATGCCGGCCAGTCCGGTCGTTATGATGCGTGGAAGGAAGTGGCCTTCGATTACGCCTTCCTGTTGAGCCAGTTCGGTATCTCGAGCTAATTCGGGGCGGCGATAGCGGCGTTCAGCCGCCGGGCCACGTCCGGAGTCGCCACCGTGAGTCCTTCGCGCCAGGCGCGGCGGGCCTCGTCCAACCGTCCCTGCGAACGAAGGACGGCCCCGAGGTAAAGCCAGGCCATGGCGTTTTTTGGTTCCAGACGCAGCGCCTCCCGGTACTCGAGTTCGGCTTCCGGATATTGATTGCGCCGGGCCAGCGCGTTGGCCAGATTGAAATGGCCGAGGTCGAGGTCCGGTCGTAGACGAACAGTCTCGCGAAAGAGTGCCATCGCTTCCTCCGTCCGCCCCGCGCTCCCGTAAAGGGTGCCCAGCGAGGCGGCGGCCTTGGCGTTGGCCGGATCGGCGGCCACGGCCTGCTCGTAGGCCCGTGTTGCCTCCGGCATGCGTCCGGCCCGGATATGCGTGGTGCCGATTTCTTCCAGTGCATAGGAACGCGCAAAGCGCGATTGTGGCGCGCCGACGTCCGCCAGCGTTTCGAACCGCCGGAGCGATCGGCCGGCCTCGGCATCAACCAGCACCCAGCCGGCCAGATGAAGCAGCGACGCCGTGATCAACGCGAGTCCCACCTGCGTGCGCCGGGCCCCCGCTTCCCGCGCGGCCGCGCCCACCAGCCAGAAGCCGAACAGGAGGATGGATGGCACCGCCACCGTGGCCACCAGATCCCAATCGCGGGCCGCCCCGAGCTTCCGGTGAAAAAGCAACGAGAGCAGGAGGAACGGCACGAGCAGCGATACCAGGAAGGCCGCCACGGGCTGTTCCACCAGGAATCTCCGCCCGCTCCGCCGGATCAGCGCCACCGCCGCCACCCATCCCGCCAGCACGAACGGCCCGAGAAGGATCATCTCGTTGACGATGTCGACGAGATGCGGCCAGGAAAACAAGGTGTAGGCCTGCTTGGCATGCAGCGGGCCGGCGAGCGGCGTGAATTCCTCCCAGTACGATCCGTACGGGTTGACGCCGGTCGATTCAGGGCGCGTCAACCAGACCGCGGCGTAGATGGCGAAAACGGCGATCGGTGCCGCAATCAGCGCGAGGCGTGCCCGGGCACTCATCCCGAGGCGAGCCTTCAGTGCCACGAAAACCGCGGGAAGCACCAGGATGCCGGTCACGTGCATGGCCGAGGCCACGACGGCCGCGGCGGCCAGCCACCATTCCCCGCCACCGCCTCGAACGACGCGGACTCCGGCCAGGATGAAGAGCGCCACGGCGGCCGCCAAAAGCGGCGAGGTTTCGGGATAGCCGTAAAAGAGTTTCGTCAGGCCCGCCGTCACGATCAGGCCACCAAGAAGGAATCGCGAACGCCCATCCGGCGTCATGGCCCCGACCGTCCCCAGCATGGCGGCCAGCCAGACGAGGCCCGATCCCATGGAGACGGCCCGAAACGACGCCGTTGCCGATCCGAAACCGGCCAGCCAGCGATGCACGATTTCGTGCACCCGTATCGCCATCGTGTCGGCTGCGAAGTGTCGGGCCGCCTCGTCGATACCGTCGATCAGGAGCCGACTATCGGAGAGAAAAAACTCCTGGACGCGACCGAACCAGAAACAGGCCACCGAGATGACAATGACGAGGACGGCAGCGGTGCGGGCCTGCCCGGGTTCGCCAAGCCTTGCCATCGTTCCATCGAGACGGCCGGCCAGAATGCCGGCCACCGGTGGCAGCACGAGCAGCAACGCCACTCCACCCAAGAACAGGGCCCAGGGCCAGGGCAAGTACCCCAGATGGTGAAATCCCCAGGTTTGCGGACCGCGTTCACGAGCCGCAAGGAGATGCAGCCCGATCATGAAGGCCGCCATCAGGTAGCAAAGCCGCAACCGTGCGATCTCGCTCACGAATCGATCCGCCGACGCATTCCGTTCCAGACATCGCGAGCCCACGCTGACACCTCGGAATCGACATCCCTCAGGGCGTTGATGGTGTCCTCAATTTCCTGCACGGAGGCTCCGGCGTTCTGTGCCCCGCGCAGGTGGTACCGCAATTGGCGCTCGTGCCGCTGCATCGCCAGGAGGACGACGGCCAGAAGCTCCCGTTCGCGGAGATTGAGGCCGGGCCGGTTATAGACATAGCCGTACGCCGACTCCAGGAGATGATCGACCAGGGCCGGATCGATCGAGGCGATCCGTTCCGCCACGCGATCAAACTGGTCATTGACCGCTCGGGCCGTTTCGAGGCCGAGCAATCGGCGGTGCGCGCGATCGGCGGTGTCGAGGGGGCTTTCACCCGGTGCCGCCAGCAGATCCGGTGTCTCGCCCGCCACGGCCATCATGGCGTTGAGTGCCGTGGGCCAGCCGCAATAGGGGACGAGAAACACCACTGTTTCCCGGATGGCGGCGCCGGTGGCCCCAGCCAGGCCTGCCTCGCAAACCGCCGCCGGGATCTCATCAAAGCGCCTCGCGGCCGCAAGGGCCGCGAGTATCAGGAGCCTGCGTTCCACTGAACGATTTCATCCAGTGATTTTCGGGAGATGTCCGGCACGACGGCGCCCTCGGCGGGAAAGCCGATCGGGAGCAGGAGATACGGTTTCTCCTGAACGGGTCGGTTCAGCAGTTCCCTTAGGAAACCCATCGGTGACGGGGTGTGCGTCAGCGTGGCCAGTCCCATCTGGTGAATGGCCGCAATGAAGAAGCCGCAGGCGATGCCGACCGACTCCGACACGTAGTAATTTTTTTCCGTTGATCCGTCGGCGGCCCTGTTCTGGTCCTGCCGAAAAACGACGACCAGCCAGGGAGCCGTTTCAAGAAAGGACTTGTGCCAAAATGTGCCCAGGGGGGCCAGCGCTTCCAGCCACTCCGGCGGAAATCGTCCACCTTCGTAATTCTGCCGCTCCTCGGCCTCCGCCGCGTTGCGGATGGCACTCTTCAGTGCCGGATCGTCGATGAGGACAAAGGTCCAGGGTTGCCGGTTGGCCCCGGATGGCGCGCCACCGGCCACGCGGATGGCCGTCTCGATGAGTTCCTTCGGCACCGGATCGGATGAGAACTCGCGGAGGCTGCGGCGATTGGCCATCGCCTCTTGAAACTGTGCGGCCCGGCGCGCCATTTCCCCGGGCTCAAGGCGTTCCCGCTGATATGGGATGAACGGATATCGCTCGGTCATGGTTTCTCCTCGTCGACATCGCCACCCAGAGAACGCCCAGTCTGCCCGAGCCCGCCGGCGTCGTTTCCGGGAGGGGTGCAGGCGGAGCAGTCGAATACGGGGAGCGGCGGATACTTGGGGAAGGCGGGATCGTGCTTCGAGTACTCGCAGAACAGAAACCGGCTGCCCCGCCCGGAGATTATCCATCGATGATGCACGCAGGACGCGCAGAGGCCGGTAAACATGGGGTATCGATCTTATCAGCCGGCGGCGATAGCGGCATCAATTATGGCGAAAGCGGAGTGCCACCAGCTCGCGTCGACCGAGCAGGGCATCCAGGACCGGCGAGGCGGCCCGGAATCGCCAGGCCGCGGGCAACGGCGCCGCGCCGCCCGGAAGCGGTCCATCGTAAAATCCCCGCCAGCGAAGGAACACGCCGAAACGCGCATCAACGAATTCCAGCGATTCCAGGCGATCGCTCCCGGGCGCCGACTCGAGAATGAACCAGTCAGCCTCGTTGGGCCAGCGGACCGCCACCCGGGCGCGCCCCTCCGCGTCCGGCAGCCGCCACAGAATCACGTTCGGATCGTCGAATACCCCCGGCGCAATCGCCCAGAAATCGATCGAGGGGAGAAGCGTCCGGAGCGTCGCGTCGCCGTCGGGCCTGAGAGAACCGTCCGCCGGGTCGAAGACGATCGGCTCCCCCGCCCCCGGGCCCGGTTGGACCGAAAGGATTCGGCTCCGCGGATCGAGTCGAATGGCCAGATCCGGTTCCGGACGGCCGAACCGGATGGGGGTGACGATGAACGACACGGGGTCGGTCGTTGTCCAGCGGGCGCCGGTCATGTCCAGCATCCGGTTGAGCATGTTCCTTCCGGCCACCTTCGAGTCCTCGGTGGGCGCGGGCAGCGGCCCCCGACGACCCCGAAGGAATTCGAGGCCCGCGAAACCGAATCCGAGCAGGAGCACGATCCCGGCGAATCGGGCCAGCCATGGACTCCGCCTCATGCTACTATTTCGCCGCTTTTGACTGGCAGCGGTCGTCGATCCGCGCCCAGGGCTTTACCCGGTAAGGAGGAGCGAGCGTGCTCAGTTTCGAAAAAGACATCAAGCCGATGATCCGTGAAGAGGACCGGAATCAGATGCTGTTTGCATTTGACCTCTGGGATTATGCCGACTTCAAGCGCGACCTGCCCCGCATCGCTGCAGCCCTGCGCGAAAAGACGATGCCTCCCGGCGGCGGCTGGCCAGACGACTGGATTGCGAAGCTCGACCAGTGGATTGCCGACGGAATACAGCCCTGAACCGCTCCCCCGTCGCGGCCTCCGACGGGGAGCCCGGCGCGGGGTCATCCGACATCCATGGCCACCTCCCGGCGCTCGACGGGCTCCGGGGTGTGGCCATCCTGCTGGTGCTTTTTCACCACTTCAATATCCTGCACCCGGCGGGTACGGTCGAGCGGGCCGTCATCAACTTTCTTGATCTCGGAAAGCACGGCGTCGACCTCTTCTTCGTTCTGTCTGGTTTTCTCATCACCGGCATCCTGATCGACACCCGGGGACGTCCCGGCTACCTGACCAGTTTTTTCGGCCGTCGCGTTCTTCGAATTGTCCCGCTCTACTACCTGGTGCTGACGTTCTTGCTGGTTGCGTGGCCCGCCATCCTGGCCAGTGACCCCGGAAACATCGGGCAGGCGATGCGCTGGAGCGCCGAAGGGGCCGACGCCGCCTGGTACTATCTTTTTGCCTCCAACATCCTCTTCTCCATCCGCGAGGGGTTTGGTCTGCAGGGGTTGGATGTCACCTGGAGCCTCGCGATCGAGGAACAATTCTATCTCCTCTGGGCAGTCCTGGTCGGATTGCTGCGTGGGCGTGCCCTGCTGGTCGCCTCGGCAACGGTGGTGCTGGCCAGCCCGATCATCCGGGCCGCCATCGGGTTCTCGAACGGCAGCTGGCTCGATGCCTATCTCCTGACACCCGGACGCCTTGACGCGCTGGCGCTCGGAGGCCTCCTGGCCGGGCTGTACCGCGCGCCGGATCTCGTTCCGCGGCATCGGCTCCGGAAAGCGGCGGCGTGGCTGGCGGCCGGGTCGGCTTCCGGCCTTGTGTTGATGCAGCTCGGCCAGTGGCTGAACGGCTTCACCGCGCCCGGGGTCATACTGGGCCTGACCTTCGTCGGAGGCCTCGCGGCCGGTGGCCTGGCCATCTGCATCGAAGCGCCGGCTTCATCCAGGCTTGCCCGCATCGTCACGAGCCGGCCCCTGAGATTCTTCGGTCGGTACTCCTACGGCATGTACCTGCTTCACATGCCGATTCGGAACGCGCTGCGGAAATTTCTCGACCCTGTGAGTCGGTATCTGGATTTGAGCGGCCCCGCCCTCTTTGGCAACCAGCTTCTCTTCCTGGCCATTGCCATCGGTGCCGTGAGCCTGGCCGCGTGGCTCCTCTGGCACGCCTGGGAGCGCCCGTTCCTTTCGCTCAAGCGATTCGTGCCCCGCCCTCAGCCGGCCGGGGTTTCAAACAACCCGAGCTGATCGCCCGGCCGCCGAAAGGTGGTGGCGACGTCTTCGTCGAATTCCGTTTGACGCTTGCCGTTCAGCCCGAGCCGCCGGCAGGTGGAATCGAAGAGGTAGCGGGCGGCCTCCCAGCGAGGGCCTGCGCCTGTCATGCGATGGCCGAATCGCGAATCATTGATGGCGCCGCCGCGGACGGCCTTGATGCCGTTCCTCACCTTGTCCACGCGGTCGGGATAGGCCGCGGCCAGTCGTTCGAAGAAAATCGGCTTCACCTCGTTCGGGAGCCGCAATAGAATGTGGAAGGCCCGCGTGGCACCGGCCAGAGCGGCGCGTTCCAGCACCTCGGCGATCTGGCTGTCGTTGAGCCCCGGAATGATCGGTGAGATCGACACGCCGGTCGGAATACCGGCCTCCGACAGTATCCGCAGGGTATCGAACCTGGCTTTCGGTGACGGTGCCCAGGGCTCCAGCGCCCGGGCCATTTCCTCGTCGGCGAATGGAATGCTGACGTAAACAGACGCCCGGGCCGTCCTGGCCAGGGCCGCCAGGAGATCGACATCGCGCCGGACGATCGATCCCTTCGTGATGATCCCGACCGGATTTCGGAATTCCAGGCAGACCTCGAGGCAGCGGCGCGTCAGCTCGTACTGGATTTCGAGCGGCTGGTAGCAGTCGGTGTTACCCGAAAACGCCACGACCTCACCCGACCAGGATGGTTTCAAGAACGATTCCCGCAGCTTCTCTGGCGCGTTGACCTTGACCACGATCTTTCGTTCGAAGTCGGTGCCGGCCCCGAAATCCCAGTAGCTGTGCGATGGGCGCGCATAGCAGTAGGCACATCCATGGAAGCAGCCGCGGTAGGGATTCAGGCTCCACTTGAAGCTGATATCCGGACTGTCATTGGCTGACAGGATGGTCCTGGCCCGCTCCTCGAAGATGACCAGGTCCGCCGGTGGCGGCGGCACCTCGTCGTAGTCGAGTCGGAGCCCGCTCCAGCGATGCGGCGGATTGGCGGTAGGAGTGAGTTTCACCAGATCATAATACTAAACAAACGCTTAGTTTTAAACTCGCCCGCAAAGGAAACGGAAAAAAAGAGAGGCCGGGCAAACTGCGCCGCCCGGCCTTTCATGAATTCCTGCTACCAGGGCCTACTGATTAAGCGTCTTGATCCGGCTCCAGGTGGACGACTCGACGCCGACGGCCGGCGGATCGTAGGTCACGATCAGCTGGGGACGATTGCCGGTGGTGGTCGATTCGCGCGTGTCAAAACGCTTGGCCGATCCGTCCGTCACCTCGTTGCCCAGCAGGAGGTACCCGTTGTTGCCGGCGGGCACATCGAGCCACGACTGAACATCGGCCACCATCGCGGCTGTCGAGCCCCAGGTGTAGAAACCGAGGCCGCCCACGTTGATGGAAGCGCTGTTTGACGCGGCAAAATCGCCGCCCTGGGTCGTCCAGTTGACACCTGGGAAGAATCGGTGGACCCAGGTGGCGTCGTTGGCCTCGGACGGGGCGCCCTGCCCGCCCGTGGGGCCGCCATCGGAAATTCCCTCGCCCCAGCTGTTCGTCACCCGGCGCAGACCGATTGGAGAGGCGCCTGTGACACTCTGGCTCATGAAGAGGCGAAGTTGGACGGCGGTGATCGTCGCTCCAAATGGAATGCCCCCCGCCACGTTGAACTGCACCAGCGCCCGGCGCGCCCCGGTGCCGAAAACACCCGTCTTGCCTGAGAACATGGTCGGGCCCGCACCGTTACTGACGGCGCCCGAAGCATCGATGTAAAGCGTGTTGTCCTGGGCCGGGGTCAACGTCGTCATGTCGGCCCGTGCCGCTCCGGCGCCGAGAACGGTCAGGGCAAGAAGTGTCGACGCTATCTGTCGTGTCATGGGGATGTTCCTCGCTGCCTGTTGGTGGACCGTGATGCAATTTTCGAGCGGCCTCAATTCTAACACGGAAGGTCCGGGAGTCCGACCGGGAGGATTCAGGCCCACCCCATGTACCGTCGAAAATTTCGGGCCAGGCGGGCCGTCAGGTCGGTGGGCGATTCGCCCCGAAGTTCGGCCAGGCGGGCGGCCACGCGGGCGGCCCAGGCCGGCCGGGCCGACTCGTCGTTGAAGGGGACGGGGCAGTCGGTCTCGGTGAGCAGGAAATCCTCGTGGATGAGCGAGGCCACCCGTGCCTGCTCCTCCCGCCAGAGGATGGCCGGGCCGCATGAAATGTAGACGCCGGCCTCGCCGCACTTTCGGGCCATCTTTTCGGAGTGTGTGAACCAATGGAGATTGATGCCGAGGCCTGTCGATCGGGCAAACTCGGTGGCCCGGGCCACGCTGGGACGCTCGGCGCGGCGGCTGTGAAACGACACCGGTCTTCGCAGGTCGGCCGCCAGGCCGAGCTGCCGATCGAGAATCATCTGTTGCCGCGCCCGCTGCTCCGGCCCGACGGCGTCCTTGTAATCCAGCCCCACCTCGCCGAGGCAGTCGACCGAGGCCAGTGTCTCCTGGACATAGGCAAATTCCGACTCGAGCCGCTCGTCATCCCACTCCGGCACGTACGATGGATGAATGCCGACCCCGGTGTGAATCAATCCAACGAGCTGCGGGGCCAGTTCCAGCGTCTTCCGACTGGAAATGCGATCCATGCCGATGGCGAGAATCGGCCCGACACCGGCGGCGCGCGCCGCATGCACGGCGCCGATCGGGTCGTCGATTTCGTCCAGATGACAATGCGCGTCGGGAATCAGATCCATACGATGAAAATAGCAGGGA
>JAWXBZ010000127.1:0-26025 GCA_034440375.1 Candidatus Eiseniibacteriota bacterium | reverse complement strand
TTCCTGGCGCCAGGAAATCGCACGGGTGGCCTGTTTGCGCTGGTCGAGGAAGAGGTCGGGCAGGGCGTGAGCGTACCGTTGCACCGGCACGACGACGTGGAGTCCTTCTACATCCTCGAAGGGGAGATCTCCTTCTTTCTGGGTGAGGGTGGGGGGCAGCGCGGTGGGCCCGGAACGTTCGTCCACATTCCCGGCGGCACGGTTCATGGCTTTCGAGTGGAGAGTGCCACCGCGCGTTACCTGATCCTCACGACCCCGCATCACGAGGCCTTCTATCGGGCGATCACCGTGACGTCACCGGACACGGCCGTCGATGACGGGATTATCGGGCGGGCCTGCGCGGACTACGGCATCGAATTCGTCGGCCCGCTGCCGACGTAGCGTAGCGACCAACCGGACAGGAGCCATGGCTCGCCCTCCTGGGTGCCATCAGGATGTGCGGCTGCTCCGGGGCTCGGGCCTGCGCGGCGGGCCGCGGAGAAAGCGGAGCGTGGCGGGGATCCGGGGCTTGGTGTCGAGGGAAACCGCATCGGGTGGCGTCAGAAACGAGGGATGATCCTCGCTGTCGGATCCTGGCCGTCAACTTTTCAGGAAAACAACGTAAAGTGCAAAAATTATGGAAAACATAGTATTATGTCATTGTTCACCGGCAGCCAGTCGTCTCTTGATTTGGGCAACGAACACTCGTGGCACGTCGCACTGGTGGATCTCGGACTCGACGTCACTGCCAGGGAATGCAAATAAGGCCCGCGTTGGTGCGGGCCTTCTTGCTTGGTGCCGGGGTCGGAACGCGTCTCGGCAGAGGAGCGCCGCCGCCGACAGCGTCGTGGCCTGAAACCTGGATCGGGCCTAAACTAGACGCATTGGACTAGCTGCCAAATCCACCTCGTACGGCGACAGAGTTCGGCTGACGCGCAGCAACGTCCATCATGCGGTCAAAGTTGTCAAAGAATGACTACCGCCATTCGGCCGCCCACTGGCTCATCCTGCTGATCTCGCCCTGCTGCTTGAAGATGATCTCCTGGCTCAGGTTCTTGAGATCGGAATGCTCGGCGCGTCCAATGGCGTCGCGGGCCATGACGATGGCGCCTTCGTGATGCGGAATCATCATGTCGACGAACATGCGATCGAAATCCTTGCCGGACATACTGTTCATGTGCCCCATGTTCATGCCCTGCATCGATCCCATCATTCCGGGAAAGTCCATGTTCACGGCAGGTGGAGCCGCCGGGTACCACTGCTCGCGCCATTTCGTCATCTGGCTGATTTCACGGTTCTGGTCCGCCACGATCTCCAGGGCGAATGTCTTGAGTTCGGGGCGGGAGGCTTTCATGGCCGCCATGTCGGCCATGCTGACAGCCCCTTGGTGGTGGGAAATCATGGTGTCGATGAATTGAAGATCATAGGGGGCGCTGGCCGCATTTGGTGAGCTGGTGGGTGCGTGTGTGTCCCCATGTGCGCCGGAGGCGGCCGGCTTGTGGTCGGATGCTGCTTGAGGGGTGCTTCGGCTGTCGGTCTGCCTGGAACAGCCCATGAGCGGTGTCGTCAATGCCAGAACGCCGACGACGAGCATGTTTCGACAGTAATCGGGGCCAGTCTTCATTTGTTCCATCCTCTCTGTGCCTGTTGACAAAGACCTGTTTCAGGATCGTGGTGGAGTTCCGGTGCCATACCGATCCGGTTCAGGAACCGACCAGGGCGCCGGCCGGATACAACGACTTGATGTAGTCCAGTACCTGGTCAAAGCGTGCCTTCTGGGCCTGGGTGGAGGGCGCGTCACCGGCGTCGCCGTATTGGTCGAGCAGGGCGGCAATCTGACTGACCCGGGTAACCGCATCGTTCATCGGGGCATCCTTGCCGGTCAGATGATTTCCGGAGTGGTGCGGCATTGCCCCGACGAGATCGCGGACCCGGAAGGCGATGACATGCACCTTGTCAAGTTGCCCGGCGGCGATGACGTTTCCGAGTTTGCCTCGCTCCTCCTCGACTTCTGCCCAGATTCCCGGGAGCGTTGACGGCATTCCCCCGTGATCCGAAGACGCGTCGTGGTGGTGGCTGTCGCCTTTGCCAGCTTCCTCATGGTCGGCGTGACCATGGGCGGCATGATCATGCGGGGCTTCCGCGGTCGTGGCCGGCTTCTCCTGTTTTGCCGGTGAACCGCCGGTCGTCTTCTGTGAGTTTGACTGGCCGGATCCACCGCACCCGGCAAGCACGGCCCAGGACGAACTGAGGAGAATTGCGAGGACGGGCACGAATTGCATCCTTTTCATGTTGACGAACCTCCCTGTGGGTCGAACTCGCCGACTTACCCGGACGACGGTTTCGATTCGCCGGAAGCCGCCGTCCCGAAGACACGGGGCAGGATTTCCGGACACTCGTTTCTGAAGATGTTTTCCACTGAACGTCGTCCAAATCGCCAGAAGACCGCGGGAGTGAGGATGATGTCCAGTAGCGTGGAGCTGAGCAATCCGCCGAAGACGACGACGGCCACCGGGTGCAGGAGTTCGCGGCCCGGCTGTCCGGCGGACAGGAGAAGGGGGATCAGGGCCAGCATGGCGGTTCCGGCCGTCATCAACACCGGGACCAGTCGCTCGAGGGATCCCCGGATGACCATCGCCTTGTCGAATCGCTCCCCCTCGTACCGCATCAGGTGCAGGTAGTGCGAGATCATCATGATGCCGTTCCGGGCCGCGATACCGCATAGTGTGACGAAGGCCACAAGAGAGGCGATGCTCAGAACTCCGCCGCTTACCGCCACGGCAATGACCGCGCCGATGAGAGCAAATGGAATATTCAGCAGGACCTGAGCTGTCAATGGCCATGACCGAAAGTGCACGTACAAGACCATGGTCATGCCGGCCAGTGACAGCAGGAAGAGAAGAGCAATAAGGCGTGACGCCCGCTCCTGGCTCTCGAACTGGCCTCCGTAGTTGATGAAGTAGCCTTCCGGCAGTGGGACATGCTCGGCCACCAGTGTCCGTATGTTGCCGACGACCTCGCTGAGACTCCGATCGGATACGTTGCACTGGATCACGATCCGCCGCGACGCGTTCTCGCGCAGGATCTGGTTTGGTCCGCGGGCCTCGTGAATGGTGGCCACCGCCGACAGGGGGATCATCGGGCCTCCACCATCGGTGTCGATGGGGATCCTGCCGAGCGCTTCCGGTGAGGCCCGTGCCTCCTCGGGCAGTCGCATCACGATGTCGTGGCGCCGTTGTCCGTCGACGATCTCGCCCACGACCCGGCCGCTCAACGCCGTCTCGAGGACCTCCGCCACCTCGCCGGCATGCAGCCCGTACGGCTGCAGCCGGTCCCGGTCGATCTCCACGCGGGTCTGGGGGATTAGGACCTGCTGCTCGACGAACAGGTCGACCACGCCATCAATCTCGCTGACGACGGCACGGATCTCCTCGGCTTTCTGGCGTAACGTCGCCAGCTCCGGTCCGGCAAGCTTGATGGCGATCTGGGCGCGTGTGCCTGACAACAGGTGATCGATTCGGTGACTGATCGGCTGGCCGATATTCACGACGGCACCCGGAAGGCCGGCCAGGCGCCGGCGAATGTCCGAGAGAATTTCCTCACGTCGCCGGCCCGTGGCCTCGACTTCCACATCGATCTCGGTCGAGTGCACTCCCTCGGCATGATCGTCCTGCTCTGCCCGCCCCACGCGGCGGCCGGTATTCTTGATTCCAGGGACAGCAAGGAGGATGCGCTCTGCCTGCGCGCCGACCTCGTTCGAGGCGGCCAGGCTGGTTCCGGGGGGAAGCAATATGTTAACGGTCACGCTACCCTCGTTGAAGGGAGGCAGAAACTCGCGACCAAACCGCGTCACCAGGAGCAGCGCCCCGACCAGGGCGATCATGGCCAGCGCCATATACAGGCCGGGGCGGGCCAGCGTGTGACGAAGAATGACCCGCTCATCGAAGCGCTTCAAGAAGCGAACGACCGCGCTGTCACCTTTGGCGGTGTGGGTCTTGCTGCGACCACCGAGAAGGTAGCTCGACAGGGCCGGCGTCACCGTCAGCGATACCAGGAGCGAAGCGATGATGCTCAGGATGTAGGCGATCCCCAGCGGCGCAAAGATCCGGCCCTCGATCCCGCCCAGGGCAAATAGCGGTAGGAAGGCCAACACAACGATGATCGTGGCGTAGACAATGGAGTTTCGGATCTCGCTCGACGCCTCGAAGATGACGTCCAGGATCGGTCGCGGCGATGCCGCTGCGGCATTCTCCCGGAGTCGTCGATGAATATTTTCCACGTCCACGACGGCATCATCCACCAGTTCCCCGAGGGCTACGGCCAGTCCTCCCAGCGTCATCGTATTGATGGACAGGCCGAAGAAATGGAAGATGATCCCGGTGATGACGATCGAAAGTGGAATCGCGGTCAGCGTGATGAACGTGGTTCTCAGGTTCATCAGGAAGAGAAACAGGACGAGTGTGACGAAGATGCTGCCGTCGCGCAGGGCCTCGATGACGTTATGGATGGCGGCGTCGATGAAGCGGGCCTGTTCGAAGATCTCCCGGTTGATCGTGACGCCGTGGGGCAGTACGCGGGACATCCCGTCCAGTGCTTCGTGGACCCGTTTCGTCAACTTCAGCGTCGAAGCTCCGGGTTGCTTCTGAATGCTCAGAATGACGGCCGGGGCACCGTTGGCGCCGGCATCGCCCCGCTTGACGGGGGGGCCAAGCCGCACATCGGCAATCTGCCCCACAAGGACCGGCGTACCATTTCGCTCCGTGACGGCGATGCCCCGGATGTCATCGAGATCCGTGATTCGTGCCAGGTTTCGAACAACCGACTCCGTACTTCCCTGTATCAGGAATCCACCGCTCGTGTTGATGTTGGACTCGCGGAGTGCCGCCTCAACGTCGTGCAGCGAGACGCCGAACGTGCGGAGTCGGTCGGGGCGGACCAGTATCTGATACTGACGAACATCGCCCCCGATGACCGTCACCTGGGAGATGCCGGCGATGCTGAGCAGCCGTGGCCTCAAGGTCCAATCAGCCAGATCGCGCAGGTCCATCGGGCCCAGGGAGTCGGACGTCACCGCGATCAGCATGATCTCGCCCATGATCGAGGAAATTGGTCCAATGACGGGATTGACGCCGGCTGGAAGCTGTTCGCGGATCGTCGCGAGTTTCTCGGCGACGATCTGGCGGTCGATGTAGATGTCGGTTCCCCAGCCGAACTCGATGAAGACGAGCGCCAGCCCCTGTGACGACACCGAGCGGACCCGTTCGACACCGGTGGCTCCGTTCAAGGCGGTCTCAGCCGGAAACGCCACCAGGGCCTCGACCTCCTCGGGAGCCAGTCCCTCCGCTTCCATGAAGACCGTTACCGTCGGACGATTGAGGTCCGGCAGGACGTCCACCGGAAGTTGCGTCAGCAGCCATCCGCCCCACGCCAGCAGGAGAGCGGCCCCGGCCACGACCAGAAGGCGATTGTGAAGCGAGAAGCGAATCAGGGCATTCAGCATCCGAAGCGCCCGCGCTTTCCGGAGGATTTCCCGCGGGCACTGTCCGGCTCGGCGCCGGACGGGGCGGTGCCGCCGCTGTCGGGCGTGGCAACGATAAACTGCATGGCGTAGTTGCCGCGGGTCACGACCCGATCTCCCGGGATCAGCCCGTGCAGAATCTCGACCCAGTCACCATCGCTCCGGCCGACAACCACCGACGTCGGCACGAAGTCCGCGCCCGATTCCAGGAAGACGGTCCGATTGGCGGCATCCCCCAGGATGGCCGCCCGCGGGGCCATGACAACGCTTTCCGCATGACTCGTTTCGATCCGTCCCTGTCCCCGCAACTGGAGGCGCAGCGAGCCGGCCGGGTTGTCGAACTCGGCCCATACGGGAATCGTGCGATTCTCCGTGCTGGCCGCCGCGGCGATTCGACGAATGACGCCGGAGAACACGAGGTCGGGCAGGGCCTCCAGGCGGAGGTCCACCGACTGCCCCACGGCCACTCCGGCGAAGTCCGTTTCGGGAACATCGAGACGAAAGAGCACTTTCGATAAATCAGCCACGGTCAAGAGCGACTGGTCCGGCTCGACCGGCTGTCCCGGCTCAGCGGCGCGCTCAATGACGATCCCACCGATCGGCGCCGACAGTGACACGCGAACAGGCGGGTCGGCCACGACGCGACTTTCCACTTCGATGACGGGCTCTCCCGCTCGCACACGGTCCCCGAGTACCTTGTGCACCCTGGTGGTTCGCCCGGAGATCCGCGAACTCACGACCGCCAGCGATCCAGGCCGGGGCTCAACGACACCGAAGGCGGTGGGGCCTAGACTGAGCGATCGGAGCTGGACGTCCTGGACCTCCAGTTGCAGATTTCGTCGACCTTCCACGGTCAACCGAACTGGGCCACCGGATGTCCCGCTTCCCGGCGCGGGAGTCCCGTGCTGTTCCCCCTCGTGGGCCAGCGCCGATTCCCTGATTTCAAGTGAAAGCGATATCAGAATCGCTGTCGGCAGAAGAGCCATCACCAGGTGTCGCCAGGAAAGTCGCTGGATCATGTTCAGGCTCCTCTATCGTTCCGCGTCCGGCGTCAGTGCCCGACCGGCAATTTCTTCCGCTTGGTTCAGGCTCTCGTGCCATCGTTCAAGAGCCGCGATCCGGTTCAATTCGATGTCGACCGTCGCGCGCGCCACCTCCGTCAGGGCAAAGACGTCAATGCGCCCTTCGGCATACGCCCGTTCCGCCAGTTCAAGAGCGCGTTTGATTGCGTCGCGGGTTTCCGGGTCGTAGGCCGCCAGCCCACGGCGCACCGCTTCCACTCGCGCCAGGGCTGCGCGAAGCGACAGCTCGGCCAGGTTCCGCTCGGCACGCTGGAGATCCGTGGCGGCGTCACGACGCGCCTCGGCGCCGGCCACGGTCCGGGTCCGTGAATTCAGGAAGGGGAGCGGAAACGAGACCCGGGCCCCTATCTGACTGTCATCGGAATCGGCACCACCGGTCTGCTTGAGGAACAGGCCGACTTCGGGCTCGCTGAGATTGTTGGTGCGAGCGAGATCGATCTCGGCCTGTGCCTCGTCGATGTCGGCCCGGAAGGCCTGGATGTCCGGCCGGCCGGCCAGTGCCGATGCCAGCGAGTCCGCCGGGAGAAGCGGCGTTGGAACGACCGGGGTAACGGTCAGTCCCGAGGTGTCGGCCTGTCCCATCCAGGCCGCCAGGGCAATCCGCCCCGCATCCAGAGCGCCCCGGCTCTCTTCGAGGTCGGCCAATCGCATGGCGGCGCGGCTTTTCAACTGACCGATGTCCAGGTCCGAAACTTCACCGAACGGCCGGCGAGCCACGGCCACCTTGAGCAGCCGATCCTCCCGCTCCCATAGTTCGGTCAGGATCAGACGCCGCTCCTCGTTCAGGCCGACGGCGCGATAGAGGCGGCGCGCCTCCAGGGCTACATGGCGCTCCAGGGCGTCGGCCTGGTAGGACTGGCGAAGGGCGACGGCCATCGCCAGTCGTTTCTCAGCGGCTGATCGTCCCCGGATGCGCAGACGTTGCGCCAGGCCGATCTCGGCTTCATAGCCATTCTTCAGGGTGAGTGGCGTGGCTTCGGCTTCGATCGTCGGAGCGAGCCAGCCGGCACCGACTTCCGCGGCCGAGCGGGCACGTTCCGCTCCCACGCGTCGAACGCTTAGCACCGGATTGGAGGCCAGGGCCCGATCGACGGCTTCATTGATGGTCAGCGCCGAGGCGTCGCCGGCAGGAAGCAAAAAGAGGAGCAGCAGAATGCTCGTTCGTCTGAACGTCATGGAATTGTCCCCTCTGCCTTCGGCAACCGAAGTCGCTTCAGCAGAAGCGCGTTCACCGCGACAAGCACGCTCGACCCCGACATGGAAAGTGCGGCGATCTCAGGTCGCAGGACGAGCCCGAAGGCCGGCTGAAACACGCCCGCGGCGATCGGAAGGGCCACGGCGTTATAGCCAATGGCCCAGGCCAGATTTTCCCTCATTTTCCGAACCGTTCCGCGCCCGATGACCAGCGCCGTCGGCACGTCGAGCGGATCCGAACGCATGAGTACGACATCGGCCGTCTCGATCGCGACATCCGTGCCGGCCCCGATGGCAATGCCGAGATCGGCCTGGGCCAGGGCGGGGGCATCGTTCACGCCGTCCCCGACCATGGCCACCCTCTTCCCCAGTTTTTGAAGTTCGGCAATCTTGCTCGACTTGTCGCCCGGAAGCACCTCGGCGATCACGTTCGTCACGCCGAGCCCTTCGGCAATCCGACGTGCCGTGGCCTCGTTGTCGCCCGTCAGCATGATGACTTCGATCCCGGCGTCTTTCAGAGCCTTAACCGCGGCCGCGGAGGTTGGACGAGGCGCATCGGCGATTGCGATGAGAGCCACGGCCTGCCCGTCCACGGCCACGCAGACAACGCTTCGCCCGGTCGAAGCCATTTCCTCGCGGCGGGCCGCCAGAGCCCCGAGTGCGACACCTTCCTTCTCCATGAGCCGGACGTTTCCCACGGCCAGTCGCCGATTGTCGACCGTGGCCACGGCTCCGTGGCCGGGTATGTTCTCGAACTTTTCCGCTTTGGCCGCGGCAATGCCGAGCGAATCCGAATATTTCACGATGGCCTCGGCCAGAGGGTGTTCTGATTCCCGTTCAACGGCGGCAACCAGCCGGAGAACTTCCTCTTTCGGCATCCCGACGGCAACCAGATCGGTGACCTCGGGCTCGCCCTTCGTCAGCGTTCCGGTCTTGTCCATGACGACCGTATTAATCTTTGCGGCGTTCTCGAGCGCGATGGCGTTCTTGAAGAGGATCCCTCGCTTCGCGCCGAGGCCGGTTCCGACCATGATGGCCGTGGGCGTGGCGAGTCCCAGGGCATCCGGGCAGGTGACGACCACGACCGTGATGGCAAACAGGATGGCCGTGCTGAACGGACTTCCGGCCAGGAGCCAGGCGGCTAGTGTCGCGACACCGCCGACCAGCGCGACCAGCACCAGCCAGAAAGCCGCGCGGTCCGCGAGTCTCTGGCTGGGAGCCTTCGAATTCTGGGCTTCCTGGACCATCTTGACGATCTGGGCGAGAGCCGAGTCCGCCCCGATCCGGGTGGCCCGGACCCGGAGAGTGCCGTTCTTGTTGATCGTGGCACCGATGACTTGGGACCCGGTGGATTTCGATACGGGAAGACTCTCCCCGGTGATCATGGACTCGTCGACCTCGCTCTGACCCTCCTCCACCGTGCCGTCGACCGCGATCCGGTCGCCAGGCCGAATCATGAGGAGGTCGCCGGTGACTACCTGGGACGTCGGTATCTCCACCGTTTGTCCGTCACGGATCACGGTCGCTTTCGGCGGAGCCATGTCGAGAAGAGTTCGGATCGCCTCGTTGGCCCCTCCCCGAGCCCGCATTTCGAACCAGTGCCCCATGAGGACGAAGGTCGCCAGCACCGTGACGGCCTCGTAAAATGTTTCTCCGCCACCTGAGAAGGTCACCACCAGGGAGTACAACCACCCGGCGCCGATGGCCACGGCCACCAGTACCATCATGTCAAGCGTCGGGACACGCAGCGCCCGAACCGCACCATCGAAGAAGATCCACGCGGAGTAAAAGAGGACCGGCAGGCTGAGCAGCAGCAGCCAGATGTCGTCGCGCAGTCCAAAGGGTGCGGCGGCCGTAAATTTGAGTACTTCGCGACCGATCGGCGACCACAAAAGGATCGGGACCGAGAACAGGGCTGCGACCAGAAATCGATTCCGCATGTCACGAATCATGGCATCCATCGACATTCCGGCATGCCCCCCGTGGCCCATCATTTCATGGGGGGACTTCATGGCCATTTGTTCTGACTTCGGGTGCCCGGCGGAATGAGGCTCTTCCATCGGATCGCAGACGTGCGTCGGCACCGACTGGCCGGCGCAATGGAAGCCGCACTCCTCAACCCATTTCTTGAGCGCGGCGATCGACGTCTTTGTGGTATCGAACGTGACCACGGCGGTCTGAGCCACCGGGTTCGCCTCAACGCTTTCAACACCCGGACGGCGACCCAGGACGCGTTCCACAATTGACTTCTCGGTTGCCCAATGCAGACCACCGACATGAAGCACCGCGGTGGTGCTGCGCTCACCGCTCAAGGAAGACCACGCCGTTCGGCTTCCCGCCGACCGTGATATGGTTGAGAACAAGGCGTGTCGCCACATTGATGACATGAACTTCGCCACCCGTCTCGTTCGTGACATACGCCCTCGTGCCCGAGCCGTTGAAGGCGATGCCGTGTGGCTTCAGACCGACCGTAATCTCATGACGCAACTCATGCGTCGTGGCATCGTAGATGCCCACGACCCCCCGGTTTTCGACAGCCACCCAGAGTTCCGAGCCATCCGGCGTCTCGTAAGCCTGGCCGGGAACGCCCATGACGTCGATCGTGGCCGAGACTCCGCTCAAGCCCACGTTCAACATCGACAACGTTCCCCCGTCCTCGTTCGACACATGAAACGATCCGTCCACCGATAGCCAGGCCGCGACCGGTGTTTCTCCAACGGGGACCGTGCGCACAACCGCCCGCGAAGCGATATCGACAATGGTCACGGTCGCGTCTCCGGAGTTCGCGACGACGACGAGATTTCCATCATGGGTTGGAGTCGCCTCGAGCGGCGTGGAACCGACCGCGGCACTCCAGATTTGTTCAAAGGTGCCGCCGTTGTAGACATGCACCATGTCGTGTTCGCTCTGGCTGAGCACGAAGTTGCCGGATTCCCCCAGATAGGCCGCATTGTGCACCGTGGCATCGAGGGAAAGCACCTTGACCACCTCGCCGGTCATGGTGTCGATGCGATAGACGCGGGAACTCGACTGGTCGCCACCACCATGGCCCCCCCCGTGTCCTCCCGACAGATCCGTGCTCGTGGCGGTCATGAGAATGTACGCCCCGTCATGCGAGGCACTGAGGTGATGCGGGTAAAACCCTTCCTCGACCTGCCCCGAGGCGACCACGGTTCCCGCAACCGGATCGATAACCTGCACGGTCCCCGCGTCACCGTTTGCCACGACGAGCGCCGGATTGGGAAGGCTGCCAAGACTTATCCGATTGGGAGGATCGTCGTCCTTGCCGCAGCCGCCCAGTGCGACAAGGGAGATCGTCAGTGCCAGGAGAATCAGCTTTTTCATGATCGCCGCCTTTCTAAGGATAGCGAAAAAATTTGAACGCCCGTCACCAACGAGGCGCGTGTCAATTGTTGTTCAGGATTTCGAGTGATGGAAAAGCCCGGACCGATGGACCGGGGTCAACCAAGGTAGTAAATCAGGCAAGCGGAGGTGCGCGGCCGGTGGGCCGAACGGAGGGCTTTCGCGATAAGACGAATTGATCGGGAAGGGGAGTTCGAAGGTGGGGTGGGTCCGCCTTGATTTCGGCTTCAGTTGAGTGGGCCACGAGATCGAGAGGGAAATCCAGGCGCCGGGAATCCGGTGCGGCGGGCACGCCAAGTTTGACGGTGGGAACGGGGCTCGTCAGGTTTCCATCACAGCCGCCGCAGGTGGAGGGGGATGCCTGCTCCGCGTCAGCATTGCCCCGCTCTGAGTGACCCGCCGAATCCGACTGCCCCGGATCGCAGCAGCCGCCGTGCCCCGATTCAGCCTTATCGGATGTCGCGCCGGGCATCCACGGGCAGACATCACCCAGGCAGGCGTACGGACAGAGCGCCAAGGGGATGAAATAGAGGAGGAGCGCGAGAATCATGCCGCGCGCGAAAAACGCTTTGGTGGGACGGGAGGTGAACATCGGAATCACGATACCACAGGTGTCTGGGGAGGTCCCTGCTTCATGTTGTCGACGTCCTAACTATCTACAATTATTAAAGTTAACCTTGGTTTAAGAAGAGGAACAATGGCATTGGACTGAATACCCACGGGGGGTAGATGACCGCCGCCCGCCCTGCTCCCCGACAATCACTCACCGATCCTTCGCCATGACGTCCCGACTGATATTATGTCGCCCGGATCAACTTCGGCAGTGGTTTCTCCAGCCCCAGAGGCCGCATGACTCGATTCCGGCAGTCCGGCGTCATGATGATTTCGTTCCTGTCAATCATCGTTGCACTCCTCCAGGCCCCACCGACACGGGCGGCGGACGGGCGGGTGTCATCCGATCGTGACACGCTTCCCGGTGTTGTCCAACTGCCCGAGATCAGGGTGGAGGCTTCCCGGACCGGACAACTGGTCCTCGAGAGATCGGGAGAAACTCACGTCGTTCGGGCGAAGGACATCTCCAGCGCCATGAGGGCGACATCTCCGGATGCGCTGAACGAAATGCCCTCAGTCATGGTCCAGAAGACAAATCTCGGTGGAGGGGCCCCGATCCTGAGAGGACTTTCCGGAAACCGGGTCCTCCTCCTTGTCGACGGAATCCGACTTAACAACAGCACGTACCGCGCGGGCCCGAACCAGTACTTCAATACAGTCGATCCGGGCGTGGCTTCCACCATACAGGTGCTTCCAGGGCCCGGCTCGGCTCTCTTTGGAAGCGACGCGATGGGTGGGGTGATAAACGTCGTCGGGCAGGAGCCCGAAGCGGGTCAACCGGCGGTGCTGTATGACGGCCTGGTCTCGACGTCTGATGGCAGCCAATCCCATCGAGTGTCCCTGTCCAGGTCCGGCGAGGCGGGAGGCGTGCTCCTCGGTGGCGCCATCCGCGATTTCAATGATCTCCGATCGGGAACCGGCGCGATCCAGACGCCCACCGCCTACGCGGGATGGAGCGCCTTTGGACGGCTGATGTGGCAACCGGCTGACGCTCACAAGCTCACTCTCGCGTACCAGACAAATCGGCAGGATGACGTTCCGCGTACGGATCGCGTGGCATCGGGCAGGGACAGCGTCAATCGGTACGATCCTCAAAATCGCGATCTGATCTTTGCCCGCTACGAGACCCGGGCACTGCAGCCGGTGGCTCAATCGGTTCTATTCACCCTTTCGTGGAATCGCCAGAAGGAGGGCCGGGAGACGATCTCGGCCAACAACACCACCGTCCGGGTGAATCAGTTCGATGACGTGCGAACGCTCGGCGCCATTCTGGAAGCACGGTCCGCCGTCGGTGGTCGAACGTCCCTGGTCTACGGGGGAGAGGTGTATCGGGATGAAGTCGACAGCCGGGGTTTACGAACCAACATTTCCACGGGCCAGGAGACCGAAACAGCGGGGAGCCTTCCGGCCGACGGTCGGCATGCATCGGCCGGCGTCTATCTGATGATCCAACAGGCCGTATCGGATCGCCTGTCGTTGTCCGGCTCCGGCCGCTATTCGCACTTTAATTTGAGCGGGACTCCGCAGGGGCCATTTGGAGCCGTGGAGCAACAGAATGAGAACTTCGCGGCAGCCGGAGAAGTGAAATGGACCATTGGAAAGGCTGACTACGTTTTCGGTGGTGTTTCCCAGGGATTTCGTGCCCCGGGGATGTCCGATGCACTGGCGCTGGGACTGACCGGACGGGGATACGATGTCCCGAATCCGGAGTTGATGCCGGAGCGACTCCTCTCCATCGAAGCCGGATTCAAGGCGGCCGACTCTCGTTCCCGGAACGAGGCCCAGTTAACCATCTATGCCTCACGCATCTCGGATCTGATCGAACGGGTCCCGACCACGTACCTGGGAAGCGACTCCCTTGATGGGGAGCCGGTATTCCATCAGGACAACATTGGAAGTGGCACGATACTGGGACTTTCCTCGGCCGCCGGATTCATGCTGTCGAAGAACTGGAAGCTTGAGGCCAGTCTGGCCTGGACATTTGGGGAGAGCGAGAACACGGATATTCCGCTGACACGAATCCCACCCCTTCGTGGGGTCATCAATTTTCAGCGGACATTTCAGAAAGGAAGAGCCGAGTTCGTGACCGTCTTGGCAGACCGGCAGGATCGCCTCTCCCCTGAGGATCTGAGGGACAGCCGTATCCCGCGGGGAGGTACGGCTGGCTATTGTGCCTTTCATCTTCGTGGGCTGCTTGGTCTGGGCAATGGGGTTACCCTGCGGGGCGGACTCGAGAATATTCTGGACGCGCCCTATCGCGTTCATGGGTCGGGAATTGACATGTCAGGCCGTAGTTTGTTTCTCGGCATGGAGATCCGGCATTAGCGGGGGCGCTCTCATGCGATTCTGCGGCGGCCGGCGTTTGAGATAGTCAGTGTTGTAACACTCTTCGGCTTCTCGGACGTTTCGGATGACGCCCGGATCTTTGACATCACCGGTTGGGAGTTCTAATTGTAATATGGAGGTGCTTCGAACGCCGATTTTCCCCCTCTGTGGGCCCCGGCGAGTCGTCATCCCACCACGCCGATCGACACCGAGGGTTCGCATGCCGCCGATCCTTTCCTCCGCTATCCGTATGTCCCGCTTCTCGATGACGCTTGCCATTTTCCTTCTCGCGGCTACCGGGGGCGCGACCACGGCCACGGCCGCCCCCCCCGACACTGACTGTTGCGGTTACACCGTGATGGGGAACGTCTGGTACGACCAGAACGCCGACGGGATCAAGCAGTTGGTCGAGCCGCCGCTGGCCGGCTGGAGTGTCGAGGTTTTCGACAGCACGAACACGCTGGTGACAACGCTGACCACGGATGCGCTCGGTTACTACTCCACGATCGCGCCGGTCGGCTGCGGGAATATTTTCATCCTCAAGCAGGTCGTTCAACCCGGCTGGACCCAGAGCTTTCCCCCGTCCAGCGGTTTTCACACGGGACTCGGCACCGGGTGCGGCCCGACCTTTGGACCCTACGACTTCGGCAACAAGCAACCGAACTGCCTGCCGTTCACCAAGACCTACACGCTGGACGCCGACTTCAACCTGGGAACGTTGAGCGGCATCGTCACGAACAGCGATCAGCTCGAGCTGTCGCCCACCTCCACGACCTGGCAGTTCGCCTGGATCGCCAACGCCTCCGAAGGGACGATCTCAAAGGTCAACACGCAGACCGGGAAGGAGGTGGGGCGCTACTACACCGGACCGGCGGACGGCGGTAACGGCTACGGCTATCTCTCTCCCTCGCGGACGGTCGTCGACGTGAACGGCGATTGCTGGGTGGCCAATCGAAACCTGAGTTCGGCGCACTTCGCGAGCGTGACGCAGATCGTCACCTCGGGCGGCATCGACTGGAATTCCAACACCATCATCGACACCGCCACCGACTCGAACAACAACGGCCAGATCGATCCATGGGAGATTCTTCCATGGGGGCAGGACGAGCGCGTCGTTCGGCATTACCTGCTCGGCTCCACGATCGGCGACCAGGCGCGCGCGATGGTCATCGACAAGGCCGGCTACCTCTGGGTGGGGCTTTGCATCACCCAGCAACTGGTCAAGGTGGATGCCACCCTCCCGACCGCCACCTACAGCGCCAACAATCCTTCGACCGCGGCGCCGAGCCTGGTTTCCATTCCGGTACCGCTGGCTCCCCACACCGGCATGCCCTACGGCATGGCCCTCTCGCCGAACGGCAAGCTGTACATGAGCACCGTCAACAGCAAGGCGTTCGAGATCGATCCTGGCCTCGTTTCCGGCGGCACCATCGCCGGGCCGGCCATCACCGAGACCATCAACCATGGCGGCAGCAACTACGGCATCGCCGTCGACCAGAACTGCATCGTCTGGCTGGCCATCCGGCTGGGCCCGGGCGGCCAATACGGCTGCATCCGCTGGGATCCGACCATGACGCTCGGCAACCCGCTCCTGGGGTGGACCATCAGCAATCCGGGCGCGCCGGGAATCGGACGCGGCATCACCGTCGATTTCAACAACGAAATCTGGATGGCCTGCAACGACTCCAGCAACTCGGTGGTCAAGTTCAGCAATACGCCGGTGCCGAACGTGATCGGCGTTTATCCGACCCCCTCGGACACGCCGGTGGGCGTTGGCGCCGCGGAGGACGGCCACATCATCGTGACACCGAGCCACAATTCGCTCTGGTGCAAGATCGATGTGAACACGGGCGCGCAGATTCCGCTGCCGGGACCGGAGCTCGTCGGATACGGTCCGTACACCTACAGCGATTTCACCGGCAGCCAGATGAACATGACCGGGCTCCAGCAGGGAATCTGGAGCGTCATCACCGACGGCGGTTCGAGCCTGCTGGCCTGGAATTTCATCGGCTGGAATGAACTCACGCCGGTCGGTACCTCCGTGCTGGTCGAGGCGCGCATCGCGGCCACGCTGCCGGCGCTCGCGGCTCAAAGCTGGACCATCATCGGCACGTCGGGTCCGCTCGGCTCGCCGATTCCCGGGCGCTACATCGAAACGCGTGTCCGGCTGCAGCGTTCGGCGGAGTGCGGTGTGCCCTTTGTCACGCCGGTCCTGTACGACCTGACGGTGTCGGCCATCTGCAACATCTGCACCTTTGCCACCTGCCCCTCGGACACGACGATTCCTTGCACCTCGCCGCAGGGGGCGGAATTCTCCTGGCCGGTGCCGATCATGCAGGGAAGTTGCGACAGCACCTGGACGGTCAATTGCAGTCCCTCGCCCGGCTATTTTTCAGTCGGCACGACGCCGGTGATCTGCACGGCGGTGAATGCCGAGAACGACACGGTCATCTGCCAGTTCAACGTGACGGTGGCCGGCGGTTGTGACCCGCCGCCGACCGGCGCCTGCTGCACCAATAATTTCTGCACCATCACCACCCTTGCAGACTGCGAACAATCCGGGGGCATCTACTTCGGTGACGGTACCGACTGCACCAGCGGCTGCGATCAGAATTGCGTGGAGCCGCCGAACAACCTGGCCGGCTGGTGGCCCCTGGACATCGCGCCCGGCGGCATCACGCCGAGCCTGACCTCACCCTTTACCGGCGGCACGATGATCAACGGCCCGACGCCGCTTCCCGGCGAGCAGGTCGCCAACTCGTATCGCTTCAACGGTGTCAACCAGTCTGTCCTGGTGCCGCACCACATCTCGCTGGACATTGGCCCGGGGGATGTCACCGTGGACGCCTGGATCCGGACCACGCAATCTCAGGGTGTAGCCACGCTCATCGACAAGCGCAACGCGAGTCCCATCCAGGGGTTCGTGGTTTTCCTCAACAACGGCTATCCGGGCCTGCAACTGGCGGTGGGAGGTGGTTTCACCAACTATGGCTTGAGCGCGGTGAACGGCGGCGCCCCCGCGTTCGTGGCCGACGGACTCTGGCACCTGGTGGCCGTCACCCTGGATCGCGACGACCCGGCCGGCCTGCAGTTCTACGTGGATGGCAACCCGGTCGGCACGCCGCTCAATCCCACCGGCCGCATGGGGAGCCTGAACAGCGCCGCCTCGCTCCTCATGGCGGGGGTTCATCCGGCGCTGGGTGGCCGCCATTTCGCCGGTGACCTGGACGAGGTGGAGCTGATCCGGCGGGAACTGGGCGCGGACGAGATCTATCGCCTGTACGAAGTCGGTGCCGCCGGCAAGTGCCCCGAATCGTGCTATGCCACGAAGAATGCCCTCTGCTGCAACGGACTCACCTCCGGCTCCTCGGTCACCATCTGCAACTACAGCCTCGTGCCGCATACCTACAGTTGGGGCGTTTCGCCGCTGACGGCGGGCCCAGGGTGCGGGCCCATCGGTCCCTCGGGATTCTTCCCGACATCCGGAACGGTGACGGTTCCGGCGCAGGGGTGCGTCACGGTGCCGATCCAGGTGGCCTGCCCAAGCGGCGTGCCGGTCGGGCAGACGGCCTGCTACCAGGTGCAGATCTTCAATCACGACACCGGGCGCCTGTTCGGCTGCACCGGCTCCGTGCGTCGGGCCAAGAAGTGGTGCTGGCAGCTCGCTTCGGCCGAGATCGGTCCGATCGGCATCCTGGGAATCTATCCCGGCGTCCCACGCCCGATCGAGTTCGAGGTGAAAAATCTCGGCGAAGGGAACGATCCGGAATCGATCGACTACATGATCCGCCCGCTGGCCGGGGATACCGGATTGCCGAGCGCCGGCGTGTCGCTGAACGGTCTGCCGCCGGGTGAGCCGATCATCGGGACCCGGATGATTTCCCCCGGCGAATCGGAGATCATCACCGTCCTGGTGTCGTATCCCGACGCCTCGCCGATCGGCCATGACCGGCTGCTCATCGACGCGGACGAAGACGGCGACACCCAGCTCGATCCGATCACCGAGCTGGCAGTCCGTTCCGTCCTGCCCGGCACCTCCTCGGTTCCGGGCGAGGATCCGGTGCCGGCACCCGCGCCGGTGGATTCGGGGCGCCTCCTGCTGGTCTTTCCGAACCCGTTCAGCGCCAGCGACCAGATCCGATTCCGCGTGGAGGGTGATCGACCTCAGGATGTCAAACTCCGCCTCTTCGATCCGATGGGTCGGCTGGTGAAAAGCTTTTACTATGAGATGCTGATGGCCCCCGGCGAGCACACCGTGAACTGGAACACGATGGACGGCAGCGGTCAGCCACTTCGTTCGGGGATCTACTTCCTGAAACTGGAGGTCGGCCATCGGTCGGAGTCGATCAAGCTGATGGTTCGGCCATAGAACAGGACGGCGCCGGCTCCTTGACGGACGCTGGGTCATTCCGGCCACGCACGGTTCAATCCAGCCATTACCGCCGAATTCATTGTCCCCTAAGGGGATAGCCACGGAGCGACCCGCCATGTGGGGGAGTTTGCCCGCCCGGGTCCTTTGATCCGACCGATCCACACGCGCCGATACGCCATCAACCCTTTGAACGCACGACAGTTGGCGCTCAGGGCTTCACAACAAAACCCGCGTGGCATGACCTGTGCAAACTGAAGTCACCGACATGGCCTCCAATTCTGGAGATCATGGGATGGAGGCGAGTGATGCAGCAGGCGAAGCGATCCTGGACCAGTGCTGGAACCCTGTCCTGCACCCTTGCCGTGGCGGCGTTCCTTGCCGCCGGCTGCGGAATGGACGAGTCCGGTCCGCTGGCCCCGCGCGCCGAAGCACTCGACCCCACCGACCTTGCGCTGCAACACTCGCCGCAGCCATCCCAACCGCAGCGCAAACCGGAAACAATCGCGGCCATTGATGTGGCCGAGGATGTCTCGGTCGCGGTCCTGGTCAGGGCCAAGGATGGTGGCGTCGTGAGTGCCGGCCGACATCGCCTGACGATTCCATCTGGGGCTCTCAAGACGGATACGATGATTCAGCTCAAGGACGTGACTGGAAGTGCCGGATTCGTGTCCTGTGAGGCCTATCCTGAAGGGCTGGAATTCTCGAAGCCGGTGCTGCTGGAATCAAGCTTCCGTGATCTCAAGGATCCGTTTGGATTCACGATCTACTGGATTGCCAACCCCGGCAAATCAGACGAGAATTGGGTCGACATGCGGGCCGGGCTCAGCGCCGACACCCAGGGCCTGGCCGTCCGGCTTTCGCACTTCTCCACGTATGCCCCCGGCAAGGCCGGTTGGGCGCCGCGTCGCGGAGGACAGGGGCACTTCCGCCCGGAGAACTAAAGGGGCGACAATCCCGCCCACATGTCGAAACCGCTGGATCAGTACCTGCATCGCCACGCCGAACCCGGGACGGCGGCCATTTTGCCCCCACGGACTTTTCGCCAGGTGGCCGTCGTGCCGGCGATGGGCGAGGACGAGCTTCTTCGTGTCGCCGTCGACTCGATCCTGACGGCGGGCGGCTCCGATGTCGGTCTGATCGTCGTACTCAATGCGCGGGCGTCGGACGCGCCGGCGGTGCATCAGGCCAACGGCGCCGCCCGGCGATGGCTGGCATCGTTCGATCCCCGGCAGGTCATCGTCATCGACCGCGCCGTCTCCGGTGCCTGGCTTCCGGAGAAACAGGGCGTCGGCCTCGCCCGCAAGATCGGCAACGACGTGGCCCTGGCCTGGCGCGCCGGCGGCGCAATCGAGCATCCCATGATCTTGCAGACCGACGCCGACGCCCGCGTGCCGAACGATTGGTTTGAACGCGCCGCAAGACTTAGGAAACAGTCCGAGAGGGTCGTGGCGCTGACGTTTCCGTTCCGCCACGATCCGGTCCCGCCGGTGTCCAGCGAGACCATCGCCCTCTACGAGACATGGCTTCGCTGGCACCGCCTGGCCCTGGCGTGGGCCGGTTCTCCTTACGCCTTTCAGGCGATCGGCTCGACGCTGGCCGTCGACGCCGAAGCACTGGTGCTGGTCCGCGGCATCCCGCGCCCGATGGCGGGTGAGGATTTTTATCTCCTCGATAAGTTGGCCAAGACCGGCACCATCCACGCCGCACCCGGCGCCCCCATCCACCTGGCCGCCCGCGAATCGAACCGCGTTCCGTTCGGCACCGGGCGGGCCATGGTTGACCTGAACCGTCGCGGCGAACTGGCCGCCGACTACCGCCTTCCGGACCCGCGCGCATACCGGGCGTTGCGCTCGTGGCTGGAAACCCTCGAGGGAGCCTTCGACCCGGCACCCGGCTGGCCCGGGCCCGCGGCCGATGTCGCCACGCGCCTGGAAACGGCGGGATTGGCGACGCCCGAAGTCATCGATGCCCTTCTGCGAATGGGAGCCATCGCCTTCGTCGTCGACTCCGTCCGTCTGAACATTTCCTCCGCTGTTCGCCGCCGCCGCCTCCACACCTGGTTCGACGCCTTTCGCACGCTGCGATTCCTGCACCTGCTTCGGGACGCCTGTTGGCCAGCCCGTCAATGGCTGGAGGCCGTTACCGATTCGCCCTGGCTGACGGAGCCGGCAACCGACATCAACTCACTGTTGTCGTTATTGCAGCACCTCGATGAGCGGGCAACTGATCCGGCCGGGATCGAAGCGCTGGAAAATCCGGGTCGAACAATGGAAAGTCACTGACTCTACAGCCAAACGAAAGGGGGCCGGTCCGGCCGACAAGTCGCGTCTCGGTTGGTCCGGCACCGGCCACCCGATGGATGTTGAAAGCATGATTCGTGCCGATCGGGAAAATGGAACTGCCCGATGACTTATCTGATTGTGCTGTTAATAGTTAACAGGATGTCTCGAGCTTGGACGCATCTGTCCGGGCGCGTTGGCCCGATAGCCATTGGTTACGGAACAGGGGGGAGTGGTTAGCTGAAGTTAACCTGTTTGACTGAGTCGGGATGACACCCCGGTAACTCGACAGCGGGGAATTGGATGGACCGGGTCGCGTGATTCCGGGATAATCACCCGGATGCTTCGCAATCTGATCCACATCCTGCTGATCACCCTTGTTTTCCCCTGTCTTCTGGCCGCCCGGCCGGTGGCCGCCTCCAATTGCGCCAATACCGCGACGGGCCTGATACCCCTGACGGACCTTGGGTCCGGCTCCTACCAGGGCTTCCAGGGGGGGCTTTACCCTGGAGGCTTGAACCTCCGGCCCGCCGCTCACGAATCGGCGGGAATTGCCATCGGGCAGACGGTGACACGGCTGAACCAGGCGGGCCTGCCCGATCCCCAGGGGCGGATCATCTTCCTGTCGATCGGGATGAGCAACTGCTTCCTGGAGTTCTCGGCGTTCAAGAACTTCGCGGACGGATTTCCGACGGCGAACTTCGGCATCAACTATATCAACTGCGCGCAGGGTGGGCAGACGGCCGAAATCATTTCCAATCCCAATGCCGCTTACTGGGATTACGTCGATTCCCGGCTCTATTTCAATGACATCTGGCCCGAACAGGTGCAGGTCATCTGGTTCAAGAACGCCAATCAAAACCCGACAGGCGGCTTTCCGGGCCAGGCCCAGCTCTACCGCGACCAGGTCGGCACCATCATGCACATCCTGCATGACAAATTTCCCAACCTGAAGCAGGTGTACCTGTCCAGCCGGATCTACGGCGGCTACGCGTCCATCACGCTCAACCCGGAACCGTATGCCTACGAAAGCGGCTTCGGCGTGAAGTGGCTCATCGAGGCGCAAATCGCCGGCGAGGACAGCCTGAACTTCGACCCGGCGAAGGGGCCCGTCCGGGCGGCGTGGATGTCCTGGGGTCCTTACCTGTGGGCCGACGGCCTGAACGCGCGGAGCGACGGTCTCACCTGGTCGTGCAGTCAGTTCGATTCGATCGACGGCACGCATCCCAGGCCGTCGGCCCAGTCCGTCGTCGCCCAGCTCCTGCTCGACTACTTTCTGAACGATTCGACTTCCATGCCCTGGTTCTTCACGGCCGTTTCGAATGTTCCTGCCGCGTCGACTGCGCCACTCTTTCGGGTGGCCCCCAACCCGGCCCGGGCCAATGCCCTGATCTCATGGGATTCATCACGACTAGTTTCCGGAATTGAGATATTTGATCTCTCCGGTCGCCGCGTACGGGTTCTCAAGACGGGCTCCAATGCCGGAAGCGCCCGCTGGGACCTGTGTGACGAGACCGGCCGCCCGGTACCGAACGGCATCTATTGGGCGCGCCCCGATGGGGCCGGCCCGATTCGCTCCGCCCGGATCGTCGTCCACCGCGACTGACACCGCCCCCGATGGACCCCCTCCTCCTGCTCAAGGCCGCCCTGCTCGGCATCGTGGAGGGGCTCACCGAATTTCTGCCGATTTCCTCGACCGGTCACCTCATCGTGGCGGCCTCGCTGCTCAACTTTCGCGGCGCCTCGGCCGCCACGTTTGAAATCGCCATCCAGACCGGCGCCATGTTTGCCGTTGTCTGGGAATACCGTGCGCGCATCGGCAAAACCATCTCCGGCCTCGCCACCGAGCCTCCGGCCCGGCGATTCGCACTGAATGTGGCCATTGCCTTTCTGCCGGCCATGGTAATTGGCCTCGCATTCAGCAAATTGATCAAACGGCACCTGTTCCATCCCGTGCCGGTGGCCATCGCCTTTGTCGTCGGCGGCATCATCATCCTGTGGGTGGAGGCGATGCGGCGCCGTGGGGTCGAGAAAGGCCTGACCGCCCGTGTGACGACCGTCGATGACATGACGCCGTTCGACGCGATTCGAATCGGGCTGTTTCAGTGCCTGGCCCTGATTCCCGGCACGAGCCGCTCGGGCGCCACCATCATCGGCGGGATGGTGCTGGGACTCTCCCGCCCGGCGGCCACCGAGTTCAGTTTCTACCTGGCCATTCCGACGCTCATGGCCGCCGGCGCCTACTCCGTCTACAAGGAACGCGATGCCCTCCGTGCCGCCGACCTGCCGATCTTCGCCGTCGGCACGCTCGTGTCGTTCCTGGCGGCGCTCCTGTGCATCCGCTGGCTGATCCGTTACGTGGCCAGCCACGACTTCACGGCCTTCGCCTGGTATCGCATCGCGTTCGGCGCGGTGATCCTCTGGACGGCGTGGAGCGGGATGGTCAGCTGGAGTCGTTGATCAGCGATTGGCAGTTCTATTGCCCGCCATCAACAACCAGTGCAACCCCCCCGCCGCGAAGAACCCGACGAACCACGCATAGTCGTACAGCGGCTTCATCGGCGGGAAGATGAGTCCGCCCCAGGCCAGCGCGCAGCCGACCAGCGTGGCGACGACCGCTTTCCAGTTCCAACCACCGGCGTAGCGATAGGCGCCATCGGGCAGGTAGAGATCCTCGAGCTTCAGTTCGGTCTTCCGCACCAGCCAGTAGTCGGCGATCAGGACACCGGCAATGGAGCCGAGCCCCCCGGAGTAGCCGAGGAGCCAGGTAAAAATGTATCCCGAGGGGTCAGCCAGGAGTTTCCAGGGCTGCATCAGGATGCCGATCACGCCCGTGATGAGGCCGCCGGTTCTGAAATTGATGGCTTTTGGAAAGGCATTGGCGAAGTCGTTGGCGGGCGAAACGACGTTGGCGGCGATATTGACGGCCAGCGTGGCCACGACCGCCGTGAACATCGAAACGACCACGACAATCGGAGACTTGAACTCGGAGACCAGTTGCACCGGATCCCAGATGGCGCGGCCATAGATGATGACCGTGGCACTGGTGATCAGAATTCCCATGGCGGCGAAAAGCGACATGGTGGTGGGCAACGCCACGATCTGGCCCAGCATCTGCTCCTTCTGACTGCGGCCAAAGCGGGTGAAGTCGGGCATGTTCAGCGACAGCGTGGCCCAGAAACCGATCATGGCCGTCAGGGATGGCACGAAGACGGGAAGAAATTCGCCCATTGTCTTGAATTTCCCCGGCTGCGAGAGGAGCGGCCCCAGTCCGTTGGCCTGGCGAATGGCCCAGACGAGCAGAATCGCCGTCATGACCAGCACGAACGGCGCCGCCCAGTTCTCGACCATACGCAGCAGGTCCATTCCCCGGTAGATGATGACGATGTTGATCCCCCAGAAGAGGAGGAACGACATCCAGGCGGTGGTCGTGTGGCCCAGGAAACCCGGGCCCAGCAGCGTGGCCCAGCCAGGAATCAACGCTCCGAAGAGGGTCTGCAGCGCCTCGCCGCCGATCCAGGCCTGGATGCCGAACCAGCCGCAGGCCACGAGCGCGCGCATCAGGGCCGGCAGGTTCGAACCGATGGTGCCGTAGGCCGCCCGGGCGAAGACCGGAAAGGGGATGCCGTACTTCGTGCCGGGGTGCGAGTTCAGCAAAATGGGGATCAGGACGATGGTATTGCCCAGAAGGACCGTGACCAGCGCCTGCAGCCAGTCCATGCCGGCGGCCATGAGGCCCGAGGCCAGCATGTAGGTGGGAATGCAGTGCGCCATGCTGATCCAGAGCGCGGCGAAGTTGTACGTGGTCCAGTTGCGACGGGCCACCGGCACCGGTGCCAGATCCTCGTTCGAAAGCGGGCTGGCCAGCACCCTGGAGCGATCCGCCAGCTCAACCCGCCCATCCGCATGACGAATTTCCTCGGACACCTGCCCCCCTTCCCCACGGCACCCGACCGGCTCTCACGCGGAGCGCGGTGGAAAGATTCTCCGGCCGTTCCTTACCCACCGGGAAGGTAGGTGCTACGCCGGCCGGTGACAATTGTACGCGCTGGACGTTCCCGATTCCGATCATGGCCGATTGACTGACGCCGCAAGACCAAAGCGGAAAAATTCACCCCACTTTTCGGATTCATGTGCCCGGACACAACAAACTGCGGTCGGCACGAATGATGCGAGAGAAGCGAGAAGAAAGCCGAGCGCCAGCTTGGCAGCTTCATGATTATCACCCGTATGACAGCAGGAGGAAAATGTGTCCCGAACTGAGCATCGGAACGGCGAGTTCGACAATATCAACAACCTGAATGGATACAACGACGGCCGCGAGCGACGTGACTGGTCGCCGGAAGGGAACCGTGCTGATCGTGAGGATATCCGCGATCGCAATTCGCTCGTCAATCGACTCGATTCGTATGGCGCCAGCAATTCGGACGAACGAATCGCTGGACGTGATGTCAATCGCGGCGGAAACGGGCGCGAGCAGGGTTTTCAACAGAACGAGTACCGTCGCGACCAGTCGCAGGGCCGGGAAAATTTCGGCAATGCCGGCAGCCGGCGTGATGAGGCAGAGGACAACTGGACCGGCCGGTCGAGCGGTGAAGAGTTCCGGCAGGAGGATTTCGAGTCGCTGCCGAGGCAGCGTTCGCAGGGGTCCTGGAACCAGGCCGCACCGGGGCGTGATCGCGAGTCCGAACTCCGGGCTTACGGACGGCAGCAGCGAGACGATCGAAGTGATCGTGCTTACGGTTTCGACGCCGGGCGCAGCGAAAGTCGGTACCAGGTACCCGGCCGTGCCGACAACTCCGGATATACCGGGCAGGGCTTCGAGGACCGGAGCCAATTTTCACCGATGGGCCGCTACGGGCAGGACTTCGGCCAGCAGTCGTTCCAGGGCTACGGCTTCGGCCAGGAGTCAGCCCGGTCGCTCGCCGGCGTCGGACCGCGCAACTACAAGCGGTCAGACGAGCGAATCAAGGAAGATCTCTGTGAGTTGATCTCCGCCAACCCGTGGCTCGATGCGTCGAACACCGATGTCGAGGTCAAGGGTGGGGTGGTGACACTCAGCGGCACCGTCCAGGATCGCCGCGACCGGCGGGTGATGGAAGATCTGGCCGAGGCGATTCCCGGTGTCCGGGAGGTCGAGTGCCTGGTCAAGGTCGAGTCGAAGCGTGGCAAAGACCAGCCGAGTTTGGGCCAAACGGACGGTAACAAACTGGAGAAGGCTGGCTCGATGACAGTCGGCAAGGAACGCTAGAAACAGAAGCTCGGAGCGCCGCGAGGGTGCTCGCGGCGCTCCGATTTTTG
>JAWXBZ010000126.1:0-3887 GCA_034440375.1 Candidatus Eiseniibacteriota bacterium | reverse complement strand
CCGCGGCGGACGAGGTGCTGGTGGTCCGGTTGGACCGGGTGGTGGACCGGGTGGCGCCGGGGCCAGTGGCGGGAGTGCCGGTGGTGGATCGAGTGGTGCAGGAGGCAGCCCGGGAGGTGGCGGCGAATCCCCGGGTGACGAAGGGCGGCGCGGTGCGCCCTCCGGCGGCCCGCAGGGGGCGGCCGAGCTTGACCTCCTGGCGAAGGAGTCGACCAGCCGCCCGACGGGAGGCTTCGGTGGCGGACCGCGCACCGCCTTCGCATCGATACCCGAAGCGGATCAGCCCTACTACGACCGTGCCGCCACCTCGTGGCAGAAGTCGGTGGGTGTTCCGAAGAGCAAGGCGGCCGCCGCCTCTGCCGGTTCGATGGCCGGGTGGCTCCGCTACCAGATGGGTACCTTCACGTTGACCACGTGTGGCTGGGCCCTTCCTGACTCGGCAGAGATGTCGAGTGAGGCCGGCACCTTTCAGTATCTCAAGCAGACGAACGCGGAGGGGGAATTCCGCGAATGGCGCGCCTTCGAGCATCCGGACTTTCCCGGTCGCCGCGTGGAAATTGGCGGATTCGATCCACTGCTCGGTGTCGTGCCCCCCCGCACCGCCATCGACAGCCTCGGGTTGAAGCAGGGCAATTTTGCGCGGGAGATCCTCGGGTGGATGCCACGACTCGTCGTCGACCCGGCGCAGGTGACTTCGCTCGGCGACGGGCTCTATCGTGTCCTGATCGAGGTGGGCAATGACGGCTGGCTTCCAACCGCCCTCGAGGCCGGCGTCACCACCCGTCGCGCCCGGCCGGTGCGCGTGGAGATCGAGGAGCAAAGCGGCGTCGAGATCGTCGGCGGGCCGCCGGTCAAGTTGATCTCAACGATCAAGGGTTCCGGCGGTCGTGAACGGGTTGAATGGATCTTGAAAGCCAATGCTGGTACGACCATCGTGGCGCGCGCCGCCACGCCACGGGCGGGCGAGGTCCGCCGGGAGGTTACGCTTCGATGACCCGGACCCCGCAACTCTTCCCGATGGCCCGGCAGGCTGTCATCACCATGACGTTCGCTTCCATCGCGCTGGCATTCCCCGGCGCCCCGGCTCATGGCCAGAGCGGCAAGCCCGCCGTGGCTCCGGCCCTCGGTGCCATGGGGGTGCCGGCCAACCCGAAAGTCTTCCTGCGCTGGGATGCCTTCCACGACGTGGCCGGCATCGGAGCGGCTATGAAAGCGATCGCGGAGGCTCACCCCGATCTGGCCCGGTTCAGTTCGATCGGAAAGTCGTTCGAGGGGCGCGATCTGCATCTCATCACGATCACCAGTTTCAAGTCTGGCGGCGATACCGAAAAGCCGGCCATCTGGATAGACGCGAACATCCACGGCAACGAGGTGCAGGGGAGCGAAGTGGCGCTCTACACGGCCTGGTATCTCACGGAGATGTACGGCCAGGTGGCGGAGGTCACCGAATTGCTTGACCGGGCGACGTTTTACATCGTGCCGTCGATCAATCCGGACGGCCGCGACGGATTCATCCGCGAACCCAACAATCGCCATTCGAGCCGGGGCGGCAAGAAGCCGTGGGACAACGACAACGACGGTCTCCTCGACGAGGATGGCCCGGATGATCTTGACGGTGATGGCAACATCTGTGAGATGCGGATCAAGGATGCGCATGGCCGCTCGAGGCCCGATCCCGACGATCCGCGCCGGATGATCCCGGCCAAACCGGACGAACCGGGCCTGTATACGCTTCTCGACGACGAGGGGCTGGACAACGACGGGGACGGCCGCGTCAACGAGGACGGCATGGGAGGCTACGATCCCAACCGCAACTGGCCGGGCACCTGGCAGCCGGCCTACGTGCAGTCGGGCGCCCATGACTATCCCGGCAGCCTGCCGGAAACGCGCGCCGTGCTCGACTTCGTGATCAGCCACCCCAACATCGGCGCCGCTCAGTCCTATCACAATGCCGGCGGCATGATCCTGCGCGGACCGGGACATGAAAGCCTGACCTACGAGGCCGACGACATCGGCGTATTCGACGTCATTGGCAACGCCGGAGAAAAAATTCTTCCCGGCTACCGCTATCTCATCACGTGGAAGGACCTCTACTCCGTATCCGGCGGCGAGCTCGACTGGTTCTACCTGGGTCGCGGCATCCTGGCCTTCACCAATGAACTCTTCACCGCCTTCAACTACTTCCGGGACGACGAATTCCGCAGCAATGGATTCGACGGCTCTCCGGAGCTGACCTTCGATCGCATGGTCCTCCTGCGCGAGGCCTTCGTCGAGTGGAAACCCTACGATCACCCGCAGTACGGATTGATCGAAATCGGCGGGACGAAGAAGAATTTCGGCCGGGTGCCGCCCGGATTCCTGCTGCCGGAGGAGTGCCACCGCAACATGGCGTTCACGCTGTATCACGCGATGCAGTTGCCAAGGCTCGTCATCGACGAACCTGTCGTGACGACTCTTTCCGGCGGATTGAAAAGGATCCGTATCACGGTGGCCAATGAAACCAACATTCCAACCCGCACGGCCCAGGACGTGGCGAAGAAGATCACCCCGGAGGACCGCGCCTCACTTTCCGGCGGCAGCCTCTCCATCGTGTCGTCCGGCCGGCTGGCCGATCGCTACGGCTCCGTGGTGACGCCAATTTCGAGGAAGGAACCCGCGGCCACGATCCGCTACCCGCGCGTGGGCGGAATGGACACGGTGACCCTGGAATGGCTCGCCCGTGGATCAGGCGAGGCCACGGTCACGGTGCAGTCGGCGCGCGGGGGTACGGTGCGCCGGGGATTTCGGGTGCCGTAGGTTGGCGATGCTGGCCCTACGGGTGGCAATTTGTTCCATGTCCAGCGATGACTTTGTTATTGCCACGGTCGGTCATTTCCTCCCATAATGTTTCGCATGAACCTGACGGAACGGCTCCGCGTGAAGCCTGGACGCACCATCGTGCTCTCCGACTACGACTCGGACGCCACTCCCGGATGCCGGCGCAAGGAGGACGTCGACGAGATCTTCGAGGAGACCACGACACGGCTCGCCGAGCTCCAGTATCTCCTGTATGCCGAAAGCAAGCGTTCGCTGCTGATCGTCCTCCAGGCCATGGATACCGGTGGCAAGGACGGCACGATCCGGCATGTCATGACCCGACTCAACCCCGCCGGGTGCGACGTGAATGCCTTCAAGGCGCCCACCGCACCGGAACTGGCCCACGATTACCTCTGGCGCATCCACCGGGCGGTACCCCCCAAGGGGGAGATCGGAATTTTCAACCGGTCACATTACGAGGATGTCATCGTGGTCCGGGTGCACAAGCTCACCCCCCGATCGGTGTGGGAGAAACGTTTCGAGCAGATCAACCAGTTCGAGCGATTCCTTGTCGAGAACGATGTCACGATCATCAAGATCTTCCTGAACATCAGCAAGGGTGAGCAAAAGCGGCGACTCGAGGATCGGATCAAGGATCCGAAGAAACATTGGAAGCTTTCTCCAGCCGATCTCGCGGAACGGAAGCACTGGAGCCAGTATCAGCGAGCCTATGAAGAAGCCCTGGGTCGGTGCAGCACCAAGTGGGCTCCCTGGTTCATCATTCCGGCTGACAAGAAGTGGTATCGAAATCACGCGGTCTCCCAGATCATGCTGGAGACGCTCGAGTCGATGAAGTTGAAGTTTCCCAAGCCGACGTTCGATCCCACCAAGATCAAGTTGAGTTAGCCTGTCGCGATCGCGCCCGGACGCTTCCGGAGCTTGATCGCACCCCCCTACGGCGTACCCGGCTCGTCCGGCGGCGGTGCATTGGTCGGCAGCGCGGTAGCGGGGACTTCGGGCTTGAGCGCATCCGGAACGGGCAGCGCCTGGTCAAGTGCCGCGGCCGCCAGGGAGGCACCGCCCGCGGGCGG
>JAWXBZ010000125.1:0-40671 GCA_034440375.1 Candidatus Eiseniibacteriota bacterium | reverse complement strand
GATCGCGCACGATCATCCTGTCGACCCACATCCTGCCGGAGGTCAGCCAGATCGCCAGTCGCATCCTGATCATCGACAAGGGGCGAATCGTGGCCGAGGGGACTCCGGCTGAACTGATGCGCCGCCTCCAGCAACGGCCGGTCTGGAGAATCCGGGTGGGCGGCCCGGCCGATGCCGCTCTGCGGCTCCTCTCGGCTGTCCCCGGCGTTCTTTCGGTGCGGATTGAATCGCAGCAGAACGGCGAAGGAGTCCTCCTGGCGGAAACCGATGATGCGGGTGATTGTCGCGCGGCCATGTCGCGGGCGCTCATCGACGGCGGCGCCGCGCTTCTCGAGTTGAGCTCAGCCGACATCTCGCTGGAGGAAATATTTCTCCAGCTCGTGCCGCGGGGCGCCTGATGCGCGGATTTGCGGCCCTCCTGAAACGGGAACTGTCTCTCTACTTCATTCCACCGGTCGGCTACGTCGTGCTCTCGCTGTTTCTGTTCAGCGTGGGTCTTACCTGGTACGGGGCTCTGACCCGCTTCGTTGAGTACGCGCGGGCTGCCGGGGCCGGACTCGGTTCCGAGACGCCGATCGATCTGCATGTCCAGTTGATGACGCCATGGTTTTTCAACCTCGCCATCATTGCCGTTTTCCTGTTGCCTCTCCTGACCATGCGACTCATGGCCGAGGAGCGGCGGCAGGGGACCATTGAACTTCTACTCACCTGGCCGCTTACCGATTTCCAGGTGGTGATGGCCAAGTACCTGGCGGCGCTCTCCTTCTGGGGGCTCATGCTCCTTGGCACCACCTGGACCACGCTGGTCCTCTTTCGGCTGGGCAATCCCGATCCGGGGCCGATGCTCGCCGGCTATCTCGGCGTTTTCCTGTACGGCGGTGCCCTGATTGCTCTCGGCCTCATGATTTCCACGCTCACGGAAAATCAGATCGTGGCGGCCATGATCTCGTTTGTCCTCTTCATACTTCTCTGGAGCCTCGAGCCATTGTCACTGGCCACGGAGGGGTGGCTTTCGACGATCCTGGCCTCCGCCGCCGTTCTCCTGCATCTGAAGCCGATGACGCAGGGGGTCGTCGATCTCAAGGATGTGCTCTTCTTCGTCACCATTGCTTGCTTCGGAATCGGGGTGGCCCACCAGTCGCTGGCCGCCCGCCGCTGGTCGGGGAATTGATCGTGTCGGGAATCAGATTTTTCCGTGGAGCGAAGAAAGGGGGGAGTCTCCTGGTCACCGGGGCACTCTTTCTCGGCATCCTCGTCATGATCAACATGGCGGCCGGTCGAATCAACTGGCGCGCCGACTGGACCGCGGAAAACCGGTACAGCCTCTCAAGGCAATCACGCCAGATTCTCGACTCGCTCGATCGGGATGTTCAACTGCTCGCGTTTCTGCCCACCGCCGATCCTACCCAGGACGAACTGCGCCGGTTGCTGGACGAATATGCCGCCGGCAGCCGACGATTCTCGTTCGAGTTCATCGATCCCGATCGGCGTCCCGGCGAGGCTCTCCGCCGGGGGGTGCAGGAATACGGACTCCTGTTCGTCGGCGGGGAGAAGAAGGAACGGGTACGCGCCTACACCGAGGAGGGGCTCACCAGCGCCCTGATACGATTCCTGCGGCCGCGTCCGGCCCGGGTGGCGTTCCTCTCGGGGAACGGTGAAGCCTCGCCGTTCGATGAGGAGCCGGGTGGCATGCGCGCCGCCGGCGACGCGCTCGGTGCGAACGGCTACCGGCTGCGACGCCTGTCACTGTTCACCGCCGACACCCTCGACAGCCTCGATCTGCTGGTGATTGCCGGTCCACGCTCGGAGTATCGAGCGGAGGAGACCGCCGTGCTGGACGCCTACCTGCGAGGCGGCGGGCGAATCCTGGCGCTGATCGATCCGGCTCCGGCCGCCGGCCTCGCTCCCTGGCTCACCTCGTGGGGCGCCCTGGTGGGGGAGGATCGAATCGTGGATGGCAGTGGCCGCAGCCGCCTGATCGGCCTCGATCCCGAGACCCCCGTGGTCACGCAGTACGAGGCAACCCCGATCACCGGGGGGTTCAATCTGAATACCTACTTCCGCCTGGCCCGGAGCGTCCGATTGCCGTCGACACTTCCAAAACCATCGCGCGGTTGGATGCTCTTCCGTTCCGGTATCGGTTCGTGGGCGGAGACCGATCCCCCGGGCTCGCCTCCGCGGCTCGATCCCGGCCGCGACCGCCTTGGCCCGGTGCCGATGGCCGTTGCGCTCGATCATCCGGGACAGAACGGCGCGCGCCTGGTCGTCTTTGGCGATTCCGATTTTGCCTCCAATCGTGACTGGCGCGTCCCGGGTGGCGGTGATCTCCTCATGAACGCGGTTGCCTGGCTGACCGAGCGCCCCGAGGAAATCGCCATTCGCGCCCCGGTCGTGCGCGAGCGACGGGTCGAACTGAACAACGAGCAGGCACGGACGGTTTTCCTGCTGGGTGTTCTGGGGCTGCCGCTGGCCATCATGGTCCTCGGCATCACGGCAGCCTGGCGCCGCCGCGCGCTGTGAGATGACCCGCCGTCCGGGCTTCTGGATTCTCATCCTCCTCTTCGTCGGGTTGGCCGGGTGGTTGCGCTACGGCCCGCGCGCCGGCACAGCCGATCGTCCCGGAGACCCGTCCGTCCCGATGGCCCAGCGCCCCTTCGTGTCGATCGAGCCGACCCGGGTGGCTCGAATCCTGGTGGCCTTCAGCATCGATTCCACGCGCATGGAACGGATCGATCAGCGCTGGTGGATCGTCTCGCCGGTCCGCTTTCCGGCCGACCCCGTCGCCGTGGAGGCGTTGCTCAATCGCTGCCGATCCCTGGTGCCGCGTGGCGTCGTGCCGATCGAGCCCGGTCCGGGCGATCCATACGGGGTCAGGGACCCGTTGGTGGTTGTCGAGTTCGGACTCAGCGACGGATCCAGCACGAAACTCGAGTTCGGTAACCTGGCGCCGGCGGCGGGAGCCTTCTACATGCGGGCCACCGGCCGCGATTCGCTGGCGCTGATTGCCGAATCCGAAGCCGATACCTATTTCCGGCGCCCGCTCGACAGCTGGCGAGATCCGACACTCTTCGAATTCGACCCGGCGACCGTGACGAACGTCCGGTTGTTGCGACCCAATGGCAACCTCTCGATGGAACGGGAGGCGGGCGGGGCGTCCTGGCGCCTGATTGAGCCCTTTCCGGGTCGGGCGAATTCGGGCGCCGTCATGGAATTCGTCAAGAGCCTCCGAGCCATGAAGGCCCGCAGTTTTCCGGCCCCCCTTCCGGGTAACACCGTCCTTCCGGCGGGTCGCCGCCTGATCGTGTCCGCGGCCGGGAGGCGTGACACCTTAGTCCTGGAAGACGCGTTGCTCCCGACGTCGCGACCCGAGGTGGGGGTCCGACTCACCGGACGACCCTGGCGGTACGGTGTGCCATTGGCCTATCGCGAGGTCGCTGATCGGAGCGATCTCACGCTGCGGGATCGCCGGCTGCTGTTCGGACCGCTCCGGGATTGGCGACGATTCCGGGTGGTGGCCGGATCTGATTCGATTGAATTCGCCCCGGATTCGATCGGGGTCTGGCGGTTGACCGGCGAGTCCGGGACGCCCGGGGCGCCCCCGCCGGATCGAACGTCCCTGGTTGAGGCCTGGATACAGACGCCGGCTGACAGCCTGGTTGCCGCGGGTGATCGGCTCGATCCATTTCGGCCGGGGGGAGGCACCCCGAATCGCGTTCGCCGCGTGGCTGTAACTGACGCGCGGGGGCGGGTCATGGAACTCCGTCTCGCCCCGGTGGCCAATTATCCGGGGGTCTGGGCCGCACAGGCCATTCGGATGGACCCCCCGCGCCCCGGGGAGGTATTCCTTCTTCCGGCTGACCTGGTCCTGCCACTCGAGACCATCCTCGCCGGGCGATGAATCGCCTGCTAAACTCTGGCGCACTCTGTCGGGCCGACCGTCCGATCGACCGATTTACACCGAGGCCACATACATGAAACTTTCGTACAAAGCGTTGCCGCCCTGGCCCTTCATCCTGGTTCTTTTCGCCCTCGCACTGGGCGCCGTGAATGCCGACGCTGAAACCCGCATCGGCGGTGAGATCAAGGGGCATGTCCAGTGGACCAAGGCCGCGGGTCCCTATGTCGTCACCGAGGACATCACGATTCCGGTCGGATCGACGCTTTCGATCGGTCCCGGCGTGCTGGTCAAGTTCAAACCGAATCTGGCCGACCAGAAGGGACTCCGCCCTTTCGATCTCGAAATAGCGGTCTACGGAACCGTGGAGTGCGCCGGCGCCGACGGCGACAGCATCTACATGACATCGGACAGCCTTGACCCGTCGACCCAGGACTGGGCCGGCATCCTGGTGGCCAGCCCCGGAGCCATCGCCCGGATCGATCGGATCGTCCTCGATTCGGCCACGACCGGCATTTCGGTCACCGACGGCAGACTCGACCTGACGCGGTCCACGATCCGCGGCTGCAGCGAACGTGGCATTCATTTTCAGCGCGGCCGCGGCCGTGTTTATCGCAGCACCGTCACGATGATCGGCAACTACGCCGGGACGGCCAAAGGAATCCAGTTGGTTCAGTCCCCGGACGTGCTCATCGATGAAACACTTGTCATCGGAGCCCAGATCGGTATTAACCTGGAGAAGGGATCGAACGCCACCATCCGAAACAGCCTCATCTCACTCTGCCGGTCCTACGGCATCACCATCACTTCATCCTCGCCCGAGCTGACACGGAACAACATTGCTCAGAACGAATACGGCGTGCTGCTCCGGGGGCGTTCCAACCCGAAGATGCGGGACAACAACATTTTTGACAATGCGGCCTGGGAGCTTCAGCTTCGCGATTTTCGCGGCGAGACGCCGGGCGTAATGCCGACACTCGATCTGTCGGGCAACTGGTGGGGAAAGATCACCGCCGATGTGGCTTACGACCGGATCGATGACGGGAACGACAACCCGAGCGCCGGCGGCATGGTTCGAATTGAACCGGTTCGGGCGGAGGCCTGGCAGGCCGACTAGGCCGCCGCGCCACCCGGGAGATGGCTGCCCACGCACCGAGTGAGGCGCTCCTCGTACTGGTCAGCCTGCCGGCCGATGGCAGCGCGGACTCCCTTGGGCGGCGCCTGGTCGAGGCAGGGCTGGCCGCCTGCATTCATCAGCTTCCGGCCGGCCGTTCCACGTATCGCTGGCAGGGAGCCATCGAGGGGGCCGGGGAGTCCCTCCTGGTTATCAAGACTACCCGAGCCGCCTACGCCGGGCTCGAGGCGGCCATCAGCGAGTGGCATCCCCATGAGGTACCGGAGATCCTGGCTCTACCCGTTTCCCACGGGCTGGGGGCTTATCTCCGGTGGCTCGCCGAATCTGTCAGTCCGCCCGTGGAAGAACCGAACTCCGCGTGCGGCCTCGTGACGCTCACCACCGACTTCGGCACCCGCTCCGGGTACATCGGCAGCCTGCGCGGCGTCATCCTCTCCCGCGACCGAAACCTCGTGCTAATCGATATCACCCACGAGATTGCGCCGTTCGACGTCATGGACGGGGCGATTGCCCTCTGGGCCGCGGCGCCACATTTCCCGCCGGGTACCGTGCATCTGGCCGTGGTCGATCCCGGCGTCGGGGGCACGAGGCGGCCGATCATCGTCTGCGCGGGACGTCACCTCATTGTCGGGCCGGACAACGGCCTGTTCACGCCGTTTCTGGACGGTGCCCGCGTGATCGCCATCGAGCCAAATCACCTGACTCATACCGAGGTTTCGCCCACATTTCATGGCCGGGACCTTTTCGCACCGGTGGCGGCGCGCCTGGCGGCCGGGGAGATGCCCGACACGTTCGGGAAGCCAATCGAGGATCCGGTGCGGCTTGACTGGCCCGCCCCGGGAGCCAGTGCGGAAGGCTGGAGCGGTGTCATCCTGCACGTGGATCGCTTCGGGAACGCGATATCGAACCTGCCCGATTCCTTGCTGGATGGCCGACCACACCGGGTCAGTGTCCCTGGACGGTCGGACATCCCCCTGGTTCGAACCTACTCGGAGGCGTCCCGTGGTGACGTGGTGGCGCTGTCCGGCTCGAGCGGCCTGCTCGAGGTGGCGATTGTGGAGGGAAGTGCCGCCGAACTCCTTGGGCTGATTCCCGGAAGGCCGATCACGCTTCACCTCGCCGGCTGACCGGGCGGAGGGCGCTCAAGACGACGGAATGCAGGCGTTCCGGAGGCGTCGCGCGATGTAGCGGCGAAAGAAAACCCTCAGAAAGAGCGTGAAGGGAATCGCCAGCAACGCCCCGGCAAAACCAGCCAGCGCACCAAAGACCAGAAGCGAGAGGAGGATGGCCACCGGGTGCAGGCCGGTTTCGCGGCCGACAATGCGCGGCGAGATGAAGTTCTGCTCAAGGAGCTGGATCGCGAAGAAGATGATTACGGTCCAGAGCGCGTCCTGTGTCGGGTTGTTTCCGGTCAGCGCGATGATCGTGGCCAGAATCAGGCTGAACCAGTAGCCGACAATCGGAATCATGTTGAAAAGTCCGGCCAGGAACCCGAGCGCGATCGAGTAGCGCAGCCCGATGACCGTCAGCCCGATGGCCGTCATGACGCCGACGATCATGGCCACCGTGAATTGCCCCCGGAGCCACCGGCCGATCAGGACATCCATCTCGGCGAACAGGTCACGCAACTCCCGTTCCATGTTCCTGGGAATCAGGCTCATTGCACTCGTCTTCAACTGCGGCATGTCCTTGAGCAGGTGATACCCGACAATCGGCGTCAGGATGGCGATCGCGAGGGCGGCGCCCAGGTTCTGGAGAATCACCGCCAGGCCCTTGTCGGCCCCGGTCAGCATGACGGCGGCCTTGGCGGATGCGGCGGCCGCCAGGTCGGCCAGGTTGACCGGAAAGTTGGCGAAGCGGGGATCGTTCAGTGATCCCTGGTAACGACGCTGGATTTCCTGCAGATAGCGGGGGAGGTTGGTCACGAGATCGCCGACCTGGCTGTAGAGATCGGGCAGGATGATGACGCCGAGCGTGACGAACACCAGCGCCCCGATCAGGATCAGGTAGAGCGCCCCGCGGCTTCGCTTGATGCCGATGGATTCGAGCCGCACCACGACCGGGTTCAAGACATAGGCCGTGAACAGACCAAACGTCGCGATCCAGACGATCGTCTGGACCTTGGCCATGATCCACAGGGTGGCCAGCAAACCCGCCGCGATCATGGTGCGCGAGGCCCAGGCAAACTGTCGGTGCGGGAAAAGGACAAAGACCAGCGCCATCGCCGCCAGCGGTGGAATCAGAAGCGTATGGACGCCGCGAATCAGGAAAACAAGCCAGACCGCTGCCAGGAGGACGGCGGGTAAGGAACGTCCGATTGTCGATGTGGGAGGAGGAACATTCACGCCGCGCAGTTTAGCAGGCCCGTGGGGGTAGGATAAGTGCCGGTGTTTCCCCACCTGATAGCCTGTTCCACCACCTGATAGCCGGTGTCCTGCTAGCATTCCATGCAATGACTCGCACCTATGCCGCCACCGTGGAGTGGATACTCTCCTTCGTGAACTGGGAGGCGGTGCGCTCCCGACGAACGATGACGGTAAGCGTGGCAGACCGGCGAAGCTTTTCCCGCGCGCTCGGCCGTCTCGACCATCCCGAGCGCGCCACCCCGGCGATCCATGTGGGCGGGACCAATGGAAAAGGCTCGACCGCCGCGATTGCCCGGGCCCTCTTGAGCGCTCACGGTATTTCAACCGGCCTCTACACGTCGCCGCACCTGGTCGACATGCGGGAGAGGGTGTCCATCGACGGGCGTCCGATCGGGCGGGCGGCCTTCGTCCGCGCGGCCCGGGAGGCAGGCCGCATCATAGAGGCCGCTCCAGGCACAGGCTTTCGAACGACCTTCGAGATCCTGACGGCCCTCGCCTTTGTTGCTTTCCGGGAGGCCGGTGTCGGCGCCATGGTGATCGAGGTCGGACTCGGGGGACGGCTCGATTCGACCAACGTCATCCAGCCGCGGGCCATCGCCATGTCGTCCATCTCGCTCGATCACACCGAGGTCCTGGGGTCAACGCTGGGCGTGATCGCCACCGACAAGGCCGGCATCTTTCGGCGTGGCGTGCCGGTGGTCAGTGCGCCGCAACCCCGTCCCGCGGCCGAGGCGCTGGTGCGACGGGCCCGGCGTCTCGGCGCCCCGATCGAGTTCATCGGCCGGGAGGTGGAGGTCCAGACGGCGCCGCCGACATTGGTTGGCGAACGGCTCACCATTGTCACGCCGCTGGCCGTTTATCCGAACCTCGACCTGGCCCTGCGCGGGCTTCACCAGGGGGAGAACGCCGCGCTCGCCATCCGGGCCGTCGAACAGTTCCGCGGTGGTGTTCTCGATCTCACGGCGGTCCGTGAAGCCTTTCGCCGTGTCCGTTGGCCAGGTCGATTCGAGCTGCTTTGCCGGTCGCCCTGGCTGGTCGTGGATGGGGCACACAACCCCGACGGCGCCGCCCGATTGGTCGAGAACCTCGACCGATACGCCCCGGGCCGTCCGGTGGTGGGGGTTGTCGGCGCCTCGCTCGGCAAGGATGTCGACGGGATATTGAGGGCTATGGCGCCCCGCCTCGCCGGCCTCGTGGCGGTGGCCGCCCGCCACCCGCGCGCTGTCCCGGCCGGGCGATTGGCGGCCATGGCCCGACTTATCGGAATCCGGCCGATCGAAACCGCGTCGTCGCTGGAAGGTGCGTTGACGGCCGCCCGTCGCATTGCGGGCCCGACCGGTGGTGTTTGCGTTGCCGGGTCGCTTTACCTGGTCGGGGATCTCCTGGAAGGATGGCCGCGGTGGAAGAAGAGCTTTCGACTGCCGGCGGTGGCGAAACGGCGGAAGGCCAAATGAGAAGGCGGGGTCTTTTTAAAGACCCCGCCCACGTTGTTCGTTTCGGAATCGACGCGCCGGATCAGCGCTGCTCGACAGCCGCCCCTTCCATGTTCCTGGCCATCAGCGCCGCCTGATCAAAGTGACGCATCGCCTCGGCGATCATCTCGTCATCGGAGATGGCCACCTGGTAGCGGCTCATGTCGCCCCAGACGGTCCGGGCCACTTCGCGCTTGAGAGCCTGGCGTGCATAGATGAGATCCGTTTTCCACTCGTCGACGGTGTAGGTGATCTTCCGATCCTCAGGGAACGATTTGCTCTTCTCGTCGACGAAGCCCTTGAACTGCCCCAGCGTGGCCTCATCGATCTGCCAGGTCTTGATGAATTGCTCGAAATCATCGTTCTTGGTCATGCCGCGCGAGTTGGCCAGCCTGGGCGCAAACTCGGAAAAGAGTTGCTCACGCTCGAGGCGGGTCTGCAATTCGGTCAACTTGCGCGTGTATTCCGTCCGCACATCCGGGGTGACACCACCACCGCCGAAAACGGTGCGACCGGAATCGGTCTTGAACTGCGGGAGCCCCTCGGTGCCGCCGGCCGCCTTCTCGGTTTCCGCTTCCGCCTCTTCGATGGCTTCCTCCGACACGTAGTTCTCGCGGTCGGAGTAGTCCCGCTGAATGAGCCGGCCGCTGGGCGTGTAGTAGCGGGCCACCGTCAGGAGCAAAGCCGAGCCGTCCTTCAGTGTGTACTGCCGCTGGACAAGGCCCTTGCCGAAAGTGGTCACGCCGAGGATCAGCCCGCGATCGTGATCCTGGATCGCGCCGGCGACGATTTCCGAGGCAGAGGCCGAGCCATGATCAACCAGCACGATCACGGGGAAGTTCGGCATCTTGTCATTGTCGGTGGAATAGTAGTACTGGCTCGAATCCGGAATGCGCCCCTTGGTGTAAACGACCGTCTTGCCCCCCGGCAGAAACATGTCACTGACCTCGATGGCCTGATTCAGGTAGCCGCCGGCATTGCCGCGCAGGTCGAAGACGAGTCGCTGCATTCCCTTGCCGAGCAGGTCCTGAATGGCCTCGCCCAGCTCCTGTGCCGTGGTGGCGGAGAAGCGGATGGCGCGCACATATCCGGTCGTTTCGTCGAGCATGAAGTGGTAGGGGACCGAGTAGATCGGAATCTTGTCCCGGATGATGTCGTACTCGAACAGGTCGTCGATTCCGGGGCGCTGGATCGTCACGTGGACCTTGGAGCCCTTGGGGCCGCGCAGCTTGTCGAAGACCTCCTCGGAGGAGATCCCCTTGGCGCTCACGTCGTCGATTTTGACGATCCGATCGCCGCCACGGATGCCAAGGGCGTCCGAGGGGCTCCCCTCGATTGGGGAAATGACCGTGATATAGCCGTCCCGAATCTCAAAGCTGACACCAATTCCGTGGTACTCCCCCTGATTACGCTCGTTCATCTTGGCAAAGCGTTCGGAATCGACATAGGTGGAGTGGGGGTCGAGCTTCGCCAGCATTCCGGTAATGGCGCCCTCGATCAGCGGCTCCGGGTCGATTTCCTCGACATAGTTTTTCTCGATCAGGTCGAGGACCCGGCTGAACAGGTTCAGCTGGGAATAGAGGCCCTTTTCGGTCTGAGCCTGTACCCGGTCGCCGGTGAGAAGGACGCCGATCAGCGTCCCGGCCCCGATTGCCAGTGCCAGGGTCGCGACGGTCGTCTTCTTGACGCGTATCAAATGAACCTCCGTGAGGATGCGAACTGGATGGCCGGCCCGTTGCGAGCCGCTGGGTAGAAGGTGGACTACGGACGAGCGGTTATTGGATGGCCGGACGAAGGCTCTGGTTCCACATCATTTCTAGCCAATCGCCTGTTTCTTGCCATCGAGTATATCACGGCCCCCGTTCATCGAAGAGCGCTGCCCGGACTCGTTTCCTGGGCCGAAACCTGGCTGAACAGCGCTACTGGTACACCCAGTAGTGAAAGCTGGACCATGGAACCGAGTGCTCCTCGGCCAGCCGTATATCCAGTCGGACATTTGGTTTACGAATCAGCTCTCCAGGAATCGTGAGGGCCGATTCGACCCAGTTCGGTCCGCCACGCCCAGGTTCGAGCCACTCGACCGGATCGCTGCCGTCGACACGAATCAGCAGTCGGAAGCCATTGCGGCTCCGGGCCACCAGCAGGGCGTCCTGCCCCGGTGACAGGCCGGACAGGTTGAACGACTCGCCGCCTGAGATCAGTCGCCCTCCATCCATGATCGATCGGCCGTCCGGACCTCCGGGTTGGAGTTCCAGGATCCCCTGGTAGCTCCCTTCCACCGCGCGATAGACGTAGTGGTGCTGTCGTTCGTTGGCCAGGTCCGCCACATCGAGCCGATCCACGAGGTGGAGCGTCGAAACCAGGCCCACCACCTCGGATTCGGCGACCTGATCGCCGGAGTTCAGCAGTGACCAGTCGGCCTCGTAGACGTTCATCGGGTTACCTCCCGCGATCGTCTGGCGAAGGATACGGTGCTGGCGTATCAGCCGATGGGGGCGGAGCATGGCGCCGTCGTACCAGTTGGGATACAACACCAGATGGGTCGGTAACTGATCCCTTGGAAATCGTTCCAGGGCTTCCCAGAGCGAACCGCCCCCCTCCCGGCGGTCGTCGGTCAGAGACGGCGTGACCAGACCCTCGAAGTCCACGATCGGGTGGATGCCATCGTATCGAAGCGCACCGGCGTCATTGACACCGAGTCGAGCCTCGGCCGGCAGGTTGACCCGGCACCACCGGGCCAGCGCCCGCTGCTGAAAGGCGATGTCGGCGCTGTTCTGAGCGAAGGCCAGCAGGAAGTAAAGCGTTCCGGGGAGCGTCAGGATCAGCCAGGTGAAGCCGACGACGCGAAACATGGTTTCGGGCCTGGCTTCCGGTGCCAGGCGGGCCAGCCCACGACACACCCGCTCCAGGCCAAGTGCCGCGAATGGCAGGATCATGGCAAAAGTCGGGATGAGATACCGATGCCAGTGATAGGCCCGGGGCACCACCAGTGAGGCCACGGTGATCGCTGACAGGAAAGCCAGTCCGCCCAGGAGGAATGGTCCGGGCCGTCGTCGTGAGAGTTCGGAGGCCACGCCGGGTAGGAGGCCGATAAACCAGAGGATCAGCGTCAGCGGTGCCAGGTACAGGATGACGCCGGAGGCGTTGTTCGCCTGCAATCGAACCGGGTCGGCTCCCTCGAAACCAAGATAGATGTCGCGGAGGATCGAAGCAAAGTACTCAAGGGCTCCGCCGATCCAGGTGCCGGCATCCATTCCCGGTGCGCTGAGAACTCCTTTTACGGCCAGCGAGGTCGGCGTGGCCCGCCCCGTGAACAGATAAAGGAGAATCATCGGCAGGAGGCCGATGGCAATGGGGGTAAGCATCAGCACCGGCGGGGTCCGTCCCGTCTCGTCCTCGTGTGTCGAGCGACCCCGGTGCTCCAGGAGGAGGAGAACCGCCACGAGGATGCCGAAGGACAATCCTTCCGGGCGGCTGGCGGCAGCGATCCCGGCCCAGACCAGCGTCCGTCGGCGGCCCGGACCCCGATGCGCCTCTTCCATCCAGGATGTCATGGTCCAGAGGAGGCCGGCCAGGTACAGCGGCAAATCCATTCCGGCGAACAGGCCCCAGAGCACCGGACCGTTCAAGCCAACGAGGGCGGCAGCCCAGACCGGCCGCTCCATCCCCATTGCGATTCCGAGCCGCCAGGCCGCCACGAGACAGAGCGAGAGGCCAATGGCGCCACAGAGGAGGGCGAAAACCACCATGCCGTCTCCGCGGAAGCCGAGCAGCCACCCGAGGGCATCGATCAACAGGGTAGCCACGCTGGTGGCACCGCCGGAGGGGGGATCGCCGCCGTTGTACTGAAAGAAATGGCCGGAGGCAAACTGGCGGGCGTACTGGAAAAAGATGAAGGAGTCGTCCAGCGGCAGCGACCACTGGCCGTCCGTTCCGAGCATCATGCTCACCGTCACGACGATGGCAACCAGAAGCGAAACGGCGGCGGCGACGATCCATGATCGGCGGCGGGAAAACATGGAGGCCATCATAATGTATCTCGGATGCAAGGGGGGGCCGGGATGAATTGGTGGTGCTTGAATTGTGGGGTTGGGGTTGACTGGGGTTATTTTGGGGTTCCATACTGGTTGCACACGTCGCCCGAGTGGTGAGCACCTGCTTTGGCGGCACTACCGTCCCACCAGCCAGCTGCCGGCCCCGGGGGATCCGAGGTTGACCATGCGGCATCATGTGACGGCTGCGGGGCTGGCATGCCGGACCACGCTCGCCATCCTTGCCGGGCTGCTGGCAGTTCCGACCGGCGTCCAGGCCCAGTATTTCGGCAAGAACAAGGTTCACTACGACGACTTCGACTGGAAGATCCTCAAGACCGAACACTTCGAGGTCTATTACTACGAGGAAGAGGCGGAGACGGCCAAGGACGCCGCCCGGATGGCCGAACGCTCGTACGTCCGACTGGCCCATGTCCTCCGGCACCAGTTTCGGAAGCCGATCCCCCTGGTGCTGTACGCCACGCACGGACAGTTCCAGCAGACCAACATCCTTCAGGATTTGATCGACGAAGGGACCGGCGGCGTCACCGAATTCGCCAAGCAGCGGGTCTTCCTGCCGTTCACCGGTTCCTACAGCGAGCTCGAGCATGTCCTGTCCCATGAACTCGTGCACGCCTTCCAGATCGACATTCTGTACGGAAAATCCCAGAGCTTCCTTTCCAATCCATTTACCTTTCAGCCTCCCGGCTGGTTCATGGAAGGGATGGCCGAATACCTCTCGCTCGGCGGCGTCGACCCGAACACCGAGATGTGGCTGAAGGACGGCGCCCTGCAGGGGTACCTCATCCCGATCGAAACGCTCGATTACGCCTACGACATCCGGGTCTATCGCTTCGGCCAGTCGATCTGGGAATTCATCGCGCGGCAGTACGGCGAAGAGAGGGTCGGCGATCTGCTGCGGCGGACCGGCGCCACCCGAAATGTCGGCCGGTCGATCGAGTTCGTGCTTGGTGTCACGGTGGAAAAACTTTCGGACGATTGGCTGGAGAGCGTTCGCCTCAACTACCTGCCGCAGGTAGCCCGGTACCAGCGAGCCTCGGACTTTGGCCGCCGCCTGACCCGCCATGAGAAAAATCAGACCAACTACAACGTGGTCCCCGCGGTCTCACCGACCGGGGACAAGATGACCTACATTTCGGACCGGGGGCTGTCCACCGGCCTCTACCTGGCCTCGGCCATCGATGGCAAGGAACTGGGCCAGCTGGCGGAAGGGGAGCGTCGCGCCGACTTCGAGAGCTTTCGCTTCTTTACCAGCTCCGCCGACTGGCACCCGGACGGGCGCCGGGTCATTCTGCCGGCCAAGTCCGGTCCGCGCGATGTCCTCTACCTGTTCGACACGGTGGAGAAAAAGGACGTCGGCAAGCTGGAATTCGAGGATATCGATGCGATCACCTCGCCCTGCTGGTCACCCGACGGCAGTCGGCTGGTCTTTTCCGGCGAACGGGGTGGAACTTCGGATCTGTACCTTTGCGACGCGAACGGGTCAAACCTGATTCGCCTGACCGAGGACAAGTACGCCGATCGTCAGCCCCGCTGGTCGCCGGACGGAACCCGGATCGTCTTCGTGACCGACCGGGGGCCCGGCACCGACTTCGACCGGCTCGTCTTCGATCGCTACCGACTGGCGATGTTGACTCTCGAGACGACCGCGATCGACACGCTTCCCGCGATGGCCGGAAAGAACATCACGCCGTACTGGTCAGCCGATGGCAAGGAGGTGCTCTTCGTCTCGGACCGGACGGGCATCAACAATCTGTTTGTCCTGAATCTGGAGAACGGAATCGTGCGACAGATTTCCGACCTCCTGACCGGTGTGTCGGGCATTACCGAGGGTTCCCCGCCGCTGGGCGTTTCGCGCGACGGCCGCCGGGCCGTATTTTCATCCTTCGAAAAGGCCGGCTGGGACCTGTTTGCCGTCAAGGATCCGTTCCTCCTTCCGGCAATCGTGGCTCCCGAGCCAGGCCTGCCGATTGCCGATGGCGCGACGGCGACGGGGCTGGCCATGAAGAGTGGCCCGCCAGTTCCGGGACAGTCCGGCGGCCTCGGGCGAGTCGCCATGAGCCTTCCACCGGTCAATCCGGCCCCTCCGGATTCCGGCTCCGATCCTAAAACTCCCCCTGTCGACTGGCGTGCGCTGCCGACCGGGCCGGACGGACACGGCTCACCCATGGACCCCGGGATCGCCGCGGCACGGCCGGACAGCGCCATGTCACCCGAAGTGCTCGACTCGCTTCGCGTGGCGATGAACGCGCTCCCGGATCCGCTCACTTTCCAGCGACGGGGATACCGGGCCCAGTTCAGCACCGATTACGCCTCCACCCAGGCGGCGTTCGGCACCAGCAACGGCCTGGCCGGCCTCGTATCACTGTCGTTCAGCGACATGCTGGGGAACCGAAACATCCTGGTGGCCGCGGGAATCTACGGATCCCTGCTCGAAAGCGATCTGCTGGTCCAGTACATCGATCAGTCGGACCGCAACAACTATGGCGGCGCCCTCTTTCAGTTTCGGAATGACTACTTCCTGGTGTCACGACCGTTCGAAGACGAATACGAAACCGTCATCAACCGCGGCGGCGAGTTCTTCGTCAGCCGCCCGTTCGACAAGTTTCACCGAATGGAGCTGGGCGTCGCGGCGGTGTCGGTGAAGGCCAGGCGGATCGTGACCAACTTCGAGGACGAGACCGTCATCAGCGAGCGCCCGACCTACTTTTATGCGGAGCCAAGACTGGCCTGGGTTCGCGATACCGCCATCTACGGATCGGTCGGGCCCATCGGCGGTGCCCGTAGTCGGGTGTCGCTGAACCAGGCATTCGGTGGCATTCAGCGAACGAACTTGCTGGTCGACTACCGGATCTACCAGAATTTCGCCCGCCGTTACGCGCTGGCCTGGCGTGTCATCTTCGCTAACAGCGCCGGCAAGGATCCGGTGGTCTACCGGGTGGGCGGCCCCTTCACGGTTCGGAGCGTCGATTACGGTGAGATCGAGGGGTCGCACGCGGCCTTCACCAACATCGAACTCCGGGTGCCGTTCATCGATCGGCTTGCCACGGCTTTTCCACTGGCGCTGGAGTGGCCCGGGATACGTGGTGCCATCTTTCTGGACATGGGTGCGGGCTGGGGCCGGCAGGGCGATGGGCAGGTGGCCGCCTTTCACCCGTTCAGCAGCGACCAGGGCTTTCACCTCGACAGCCTGAGAGCGGCATTCGGCTTCGGGCTCCGGATGAACATGGGGTTTCTCATCCTCCGTTACGACGTGGCCCAGCCGACGAACTTTCAGGAGAATCTAGGCAGCGCCATCCAGTTCTTCTCGATTGGCGCCGATTTCTAACCGGAGGGCGGATTGCCCGGATCAACCGGACACCTCGTCGGGGCCCGGTCCGGACCGCGATCGCCTCGCACGGCAGGAAGTGCTCGTGCTGGGGATCCTTGTCCTCCTGGCGATGGCACTCCGGCTTCGCGCGCTGGACTGGGGGTTGCCGGCCTTTACCGAGGAGGCAATCCCTTATCGGAAAGCCGCCGAGTTCTGGGGCGCGCAAACGGGGCGCTGGACGCTGGACCCCCGTTTCTATAATTACCCGACCCTGACCTTCTACCTGCAGTTTCTATGGCTTGGCGCGGCCGGTCTGGTCGGTGCTGTTGCCGGAGCGTGGTCGGGACTCTCGGAGTTTCGGACGGCCCTGGCGACGCCGGCGCCGGCCCTCGTGATGGCCGCCCGCGGGCTCAATGCTTCGATCGGCGCCCTGACCCTCATACCGATCTTCCGCCTGACTCGTTCGCTGTCATGGGACGCGGGCCGATGGACGGCACGGCTGTCCGGCGTCCTGTCGGCGCTGATCCTGGCGGTCGGGCCGGTTCATGTCGCCGAGTCACGGGTGATCGGGACCGACGTGCCGATGATGGCGTGCCTGGCGATGGCACTCTGGTTTCTGGACGGCGTGGTGCGGCGGGGGAGTGACGTCGATCTTCGAAAGGCCGGCATTGCGGCCGGGCTCGCCGTCTCGTGCAAGTACCCGGCCGCGATGGTGCTGCTGCCGCTCCTCCTGGCTGCCGCATGGCCACGGCCGATTCGGGCATTGCGAATCGGCGGGATCGCCCTGCTGGCCTTCGTGCTGACTTCGCCTTTTCTCCTCTTCAACCTGCCGGCTGCCTGGCAGGCCGTCGCCTTCGAACGCTGGCACATGGCCACCGGACACTTTCGATCGGTCAACGAGGCGGGCTACTTCTTTTACCTGACGGACCTGTTGCCGCGCGCACTTGGCTGGCCGGCCTTCGTCCTGGCGATCATCGCCCTGGTGCCGGCCGCACGGCGTGGCGGAACGTCACGTTATGTGGCTCTCTTCGCTCTGGCCGGCCTTCTCTGGGTCGGTTCCTGGCGGGTGGCCTTCGATCGCTATGTTCTGCTCCTGGTACCAGCCTGGTGCGTCATGGCTGGACTGGGTGCCGGCCTTCTGGTCGAACGTCTTGCCAGAGTTTGGGCTTCGAGCGTGACGCCGGCCATCGGGCGGGGGGGCGCGACGCTGGCCCTGGTGGCGCTCCTCGCGGGCCCGCCGCTCCTGGTTTCCGTTCGCGAGGGCACCAGCCGCCAGCGGCCCTCGACCCGGGATGCGGCCATCGCCTGGGCCCGTTCGGGGATACCGGCCGGCAGTCTCATCGCCGTCGAGCGATACTCGATCGAGTCAATGTCCGACAGCCTGGCACTCCTGGTCATCCCGTTCGATTCGGTGGACCCGCACCGATTCGACCCCGCGTACAGTCTGCCGTACTACGCCCCGTTCGAGTGGATCGTCCTCTCCAGCGCACTGTACGATCGCTACTTGAGCCGCACGGATGAGTTTCCGGCCCAGGTAAATTTCTACGACGGCGTGGCCCGCCACCTGAACCTGGTCGTGGAATTCCGGCCGGAACGCGGCCTTGTCGGGCCAACCGTTCGGATATTCCGTCGTCCGGCCGGGACGGTGCTGCCGGATTTTCGCGCCATCGACCCGGGGTTTTATGATTCGATCGCCGAGCGCGGATCGATGGCAGGATTCCTTTCCTCGCTCGGCGGCGTCCTGGCCCGCGGGGGACGGGCGGACCTTGCGCTGGTCGCGGTCGAGCAGGCCGTATCGCTGGCACCGAACGACGTGAAAGCATTGACCAACCTGGCCATCCTGCATGGGGAACGGGGGGAGTATCTGACGTCATTGAACACCTATCGGCGTGCCCTGGCCCTGGCGCCGGATGAACCTCGCCTCCACTACAACCTGGGGCGACTTCACGAGTCGCGCGAGAATTGGGGCGAAGCGGCTGCCGCTTACCAACGGGCGACGGAGGCCAGCCCGCGATTGATCGAGGCCTGGTGGGGACTCTACGCCGCGCAGATCCACCTGGATGATCGTGCCGGGGCCCGCGGCAGCCTCCGGATGATCCTGTCGATACTTCCGCCGGGTTCACGCGCCGACGAGGTGCGCGAGCTGTTACAAAGTCTGGCCGCCCGCCCGCGATGACGGCCATCCTGGTGCGCCTGCCGAACTGGGTTGGCGACGCCGCCATGAGCCTGCCCGCACTGGCGGCGATCCAGCGTCACTGGCCCTCGGCCCGCATCGATTTGATGTCGCATCCGCGGGTGGCCTCGCTGGCGGCCTTTGCGCCCGGGATCGGCCACTGCCGGACGGTGCCCGTCCGCGGCGGAACTGGCTGGCCGGAATTGATCCAGAGCCTGCGCGCCGGTGCGTACGACCTGGGATTTCTGCTCACACCCTCCTTCTCGTCAGCGCTGTTGTTCTCCCTTGGGGGCGTGCGGGAACGCGTCGGGCGCCGTGGCCAGGGTCGTGACTGGCTCTTGTCGACGCCGCTCCCGTCGGGCGATCGGATTCGTTCGCAGGTCAGCCAGTATGTCGATATCGTTCGGGCCATGGGCTACGACGGGCCGGATCCCCCGCTGGCACTCGCACCGGATGAGGCATCACGGCAGGCGGCTACCGCGTGGCTCAAGTCGCGGGGACTTAAGCCGGGGCGATTCCTGGCAATTGCCCCTGGCGCCGCGTACGGCCCCGCCAAGCTCTGGCCGCCCGGACGATTCGCGAGCGTGGCGAGAGCCATGCATCAGTGCCGCCACTGGCCGACGGTCCTGATCGGGGCGCCGGCGGAACAGGAAATTCTCAGTGAGGTGGCGGCCGCGATCGGAAGCGATGTGTACCTCTTCGATCGACCCGCGCTTCCCGAAGTCGTCGCGCTGCTCGCGCTGGCTGGCTCGCTGGTGGCCAACGACACCGGTGCGTTACATCTTGGCCGGGTGGCCGGAACCAGTGTCATCGGCCTGTTCACGTCAACGAGCCCTGAGTGGACAGGGCCATCCTCCCTGGAGGGCGAGTCTGTCGCCGCGGGGGTGACATGCCGTCCCTGTTTTCGCCGCCGCTGTCCGCTGGCTTCGGGGCGCTATGCCTGCTTGACGGCCGTCGAACCCGCTGCGGTTGTGGATGCGGTGGAGCGTCAGCTTGAACGCCGTGCGGTGACCGCATGATGCAACGCCAGCGGTGGGGCGTTTTCATCGACCGGGACGGCACGTTGCTGCGACTGGTGCCGTATCTTGCCGATCCGGGGAGGGCTCGCCTGTATCAAGGCGCCGGGCCGGCACTGGCCAGGCTTCGCGCGGCCGGTGCGCGGCTTGTCGTCGTGACCAATCAGTCGGGTATTGCCCGCGGCCTCTTTACGAGGCCGGATGTCGACGGGGTCCATCGGGAAATGGAGAGACAGCTGGCCCGGCACGGCGTCCGGCTTGATGCGATCGAGGTCTGTCCGCACCTGCCGTCGGTGACCGGCCCCTGTTCCTGTCGAAAACCCGCGCCGGGAATGTTGACGCGGGCGGCTCGCCGACTCGGTATCAACCTCGATCAATCGTGGATGATCGGCGACAACCAGTCGGATCTCGGGGTGGCCCGCGCGGCGGGTACGAAGGCGGCGCTGGTCCTGACGGGCTACGGTCGAGCCACGCGACGAACACGCGCCGGCCGGAGTGCCGATGTTACCGGCAGTACACTGGCATCGGTGGTGAACCGGATCCTGGCCGCCCGCGAACGGCCGGGAGCCTAGCGCCTCGACCTTGGAGGTGGGTTGAGGAATCGTTCGTCGACCAGCCGGCCGGGCGTCGCCGACTCGCCACGCATGGATTGGTACACCTCAAAGGCCAGGGCTCGATCCATCCGGTGCCGCGCTTGCGCCACCTCGGGCGGTACGAGCCCGCGAGCCTGCCCACGAAGGGTCGGCCCGAGTGCGAGGCCCAGGCAGATGGAGGCTGCCGACAGGACCAGGACACCGGCCCAGGTCGACATCACCGGCTTTCGAAGGACCGGTACCACCAGCTCGAGCGGCGCGGGCCCTAAGTCGATCGGGGCCAGCGGTGGGCAGGGGTCAACGATCAGGACGCCGGCCTCCAGCAACGCGGAAATGGCTTCATAGGTTGAGTATTCGCCGAGCGGCGAGGTCGCCACGACCCCCTCAACCGTGATTGATCGCTGAACCATGTCGCATACGACGAGGAGTTCGCGCGAGAGACTGCCGCGGTCGATCGTTTCCGGCGACTGAAGCAGGTAGAGATCCGGCGCGAGGACGGCCTGCTTGATCGTGGCCAGCTCGTCCATGCGCCGCATTCCTTCCATCAACATTTCCTCGATGGAGAGGGGAAGTTTCAAACCCATCTTGGGGATGGAGCGTTCGTCTCCCGAAAATTCGTACGTGCCCTCGGTCCAGGTCAGCAAACGATCGATGATCTGTTGTGTGTGTTGCGTCAATGCTTCGATCAGCCGATCACGGCCGATCATTCCCGCCGACAGGAGAATGTAGAGGGGATCGCGACTGGTTTCGGACTGGACCCGGAGAACGGCGGCGATCTGGTCGTCCGAAAGGAATCCGGCACCGCGCAGGAAGTTCAGGAACGGGTCATCCCCGAGCGTCCGCCGATCACGCGTGCCGACGATGGCGCCGCGTTCGATGAAGAGAACCTGACGCTCACCGTTCTGGAAATCGAAGCGGAGAATGCCGGATTTTCGCTGCAGCGCCAGCAGTTGCAAAATTTCGGGGACGCCGAAGGATTGAAGGTTGCCCGAGAGACCCATCGTTCCCCGCCTATGCCGCCCGGTCCAGACGATCATGGGACGGAGTCCCGCTGATCTCCTGGCCGATGAGGGCGGATTCGGGTTCAGGAAGCAGCTTGAGCAACAACGCGGAGATGACGTACAGCACGATGAGACCCGGTAACAGGATTGACCATGGCGGGCCATGGCCAAGGGTGCCAAGACTCGGCACCGGCCCGATGACGCCACCGCCCAGGGTGATGGGGAGGAGCAAGAGGACAAAGGCCGACATTACCGTGAGACCGATCAACGGCCGGCCTCGCCGCACCGCTTCCCAGCCGGGGACGACGACGAGGAGTGCCACGGTTGCGATTCGGCGGCTCCAGTGTTCCTGGTGCAGCCGCTTTTCGAGCAGCATCCGCGTGAATTCCGACGTCTGCATCGAGAGAATCGTGTCGCCGCACGGCTCGCAGTAGGCGCGTCGCCGTATCCGACGGAGACATTTTCGGCAGACGACGCTATCGCAGTTCGTGCAGCTGTACGTGGGCAGGAAGCGGAAGAGCGCCCGGCCAACTGCCAGCCCAAGTGCCAGGAGGGCCACGCCGAAGACGGGGAGGAGTGCCATCGAGCCGCCGTATAGCCATCCCATTGAGCGCGGGAGGCCGAGCGGAAAGGCCGCTGGAGAGGACAGCGTGGCCGACCAGAGCTCTCCTGGCGCGAGGCCGAGGGAGAGAAGTCCGAATTTCTGTTCACCCAGTGCCGCGGTCTGAGCCCGGACACCTTCGAAGTCGAGCTGGCTGGCTTTCTTCATTTCCTGGTCGGCAAGGTCAAACTGCAAGCGTCGGGCATACATCCGGCTCAGATTGAAATGGGGCGCGGCGAGTCCGGGCGCGGCGGCAATGGCCTTCTGGTAGAGGCCAAGCGCCGGGTCGAGCCGACCGGTGCGGGCCAGGATGTTTCCAAGATTGTTATACAGGCGCCCCTCGTCGCCGTTGCGTTCCAGCGCGAGTCGATACTCCTGTTCCGCGTCGCCAAGCCGGCCGGTCCGCTCGAAGGTCAGACCGAGGGCCATATGAGGGCTCGGGGCCGTCGGGTCGGCGCGCATGGCGGCCTGCAGAGCGTCGGCCAGGCCGGGCTGGTCCGGAGTTTCGCTGGCCGCCGATAGAAGATACGGAATCGACTCCGGATTGAGCGGGGCCGAGAGGCGCGACAGTCCATGAAACGCTCCCGGCACCAGCAGGGTCAATGCCGCGAACGCCGCCAGCACCTTTCGCTCCCCGACACCCACGTAGAACCAGAGCAGGCCCGCGAGGAGAGTCAGTGTCAGGAAGGCGCCGAGGCCCCAGAGTACTGGTTGGAGGACGAGAATCCAGCCGGCCGTCGCGGCTGCCAGCACCGGCAACCGGCGCCTCAGCAATTCAAAGATCGGATGCTGAAAGTGACGCAGTTCCCGAAGGGTGATGAGCAGCGTGGTGCCAAGGAGACTGAAGGTGACGATGGCGATCAGCAGGAGCGAAACGTTGAGGACAAGTCGATGCTGGCCGCGAAACGATCGCATGGCGGCTTTGATGCCGTCGATGACCGAACCCATGGCCATGTCGGGACGGAAGGGGAGCCAGGTGGCGGCGGCCGCGAACCAGGGATCGGGAAAGGTCGGGTCGAGTCTGGCCGCCTCGGCGAAATGGCGTCTTGCCGCTTCCGGCTGACCGCTTCGGACGGATTCCTGACCGCCCCGATGAGCCGTCTGAGCCTCGACCACACGGGTTTGGGCCCCCTCCTGGTTAAGGCTGACGATGGCATCCAAGGTGGCGGCCGCGTCCTCTTCACCCCTGTCAAAATCCACCGCCCCGGTTGTCACATTTTCGCCGGAACGACTCGACGTCGTATCCGCCAGGGCCGGGAGCGATTGCCACACGAAGACAGCCCCGAGGAGGAAGAGCATCGCCACCCTCTTCAAGTCAGACTTCAAGCGATGAGGGTAACTCAATGAAATCATTCTATTTAACCTCCCTGGAGGCGAAATTGACACCGGATCGGGGCGGCCGCTATAGTGCCGGTTCTCTGTTGGATTACTTGGGCTGTTTCCACCATTCGTTGCGGGTATCGGCACGTGGAGACCCGTCCTGAAGAAACAGTTAGGGGGGGGCGTGGCTGGCGGCACCTATATCGAAGACCTCGGACGTCATGTCGGGGAGACGGTCACGCTGCGGGGCTGGCTTTACAACAGTCGCCACAGCGGAAAGCTCTACTTTCTTCTCGTTCGCGACGGCACCGGCACGGTGCAGGGCGTCGTTTCCAGGAAGGATGTCGATGACGCCACCTGGCAGGCCTGCGAGGCGGCCACCCAGGAGGCCGCCCTCGTCATGACGGGCAGCGTCCGGGCCGATGAGCGGGCCCCGGGCGGCTTTGAATTGACCGTCTCCGAAGTCCGCATCGTTTCCCTGGCGGTCGACTATCCGATAACGCCGAAGGAGCATGGGACCGACTTCCTCATGGACCACCGCCACCTCTGGCTTCGGTCCAGCCGCCAGCACGCCATTCTCCGCGTCCGGCACGAGCTGGTGTCCGGCATTCGTGATTTTCTCAATGGTCACGGCTTCACGCTCGTTGATGCGCCGATCTTCACGCCCAATGCCTGCGAGGGAACGTCCAATCTCTTCGAGACCGACTATTTCGACGAGAAGGCCTACCTGACCCAGAGTGGCCAGCTCTACATGGAGGCCGGCGCGATGGCTTTCGGCCGCGCCTACTGTTTTGGCCCGACCTTTCGGGCAGAAAAATCGAAGACTCGCCGCCATCTCACTGAGTTCTGGATGGTCGAGCCGGAGGTTGCCTGGGCCGACCTCGATGACAACATGCGCCTGATCGAGGAATTCGTCTCCGCCCTGGTCGGCCGCGTGCTCGACAGGCGCAAAGAGGAGCTCAAGCGTCTCGAGCGCGATACGACGCTGCTCGAAAAGGCTGTGCCCCCGTTTCCGCGGGTCCATTACGATGAGGCGGCGGCGTCGCTGTTGGCGGCCGGGGCCGACTTTCAGTATGGAGGCGATTTCGGAGGAACGGACGAGACGATTCTGACGGAATCTCAGGAGAAGCCGATTTTCGTCCATCGCTTTCCGGCGGCCATCAAGGCCTTTTACATGAAAGGTGATCCGCTAAACCCGGCACTTTCCCTGTCCTGCGACCTGCTGGCACCCGAGGGGTACGGCGAGATCGTCGGTGGCGGGGAGCGGGAGGATTCCCTGGACATCCTGCTCGACAAGATTCGGGAGCATGGCCTGCCGGAATCGGCCTTCAGCTGGTACCTCGACCTGCGCCGGTATGGCAGCGTGCCCCATTCGGGCTTCGGCCTGGGGGTGGAGCGGACGCTGGCCTGGATCTGCGGGCTTCCCCATGTCCGGGAGACGATCCCGTTCCCCCGGATGCTCTCCCGGTTGTCCCCGTGAGCCCCGTGGCGGGCTCCATCGTATTGTCACCATCCCGCTCCGCTATGGACGTTGACAGCCACCGGGGGGGTCATTACCATGCCCCGGCGGTCGTCGATTCCCCTCGGACCGCCTGTTTCGTACACGCTTGCGACCGACTCCGTCATACCGCAAAGGAGATTCCGTTCATGGTTCAGTGGAGGTCTTTCAAGACGCTGCTTCTGGTCGCCCTTCTTTGCGTCATGGCGACCATTGCCGGTGATCTGGCCCAGGCGCAGGAGGGGACAGGGTCGGGTACGAAGGCGGGCCAGCAGTTCCAGAGCGATCTTCCCACTTCGGTGCCGGACGAACCCGTTCCGCCGCCGGTCCGCCCCGAAGGTTCGTTTTTCAGCGTCGCCGCCCAGTTCGGCGGGACGATTTTCTGGGTCCTGGTGGTGATGGCCATCGTCACACTGCTTGTGAGTCTCGAACGATTTTTCTCGTTGATGAAGGGGCGCGTGGACGTTTCCCGTTTCATGGGCGATCTGGTCCGGGCGCTCAACGACAAGGGACCCAACGCGGCCATGGAAATCGCCTCCCGCAACAAGGGGCCGATTGGACAGATCGTCATGTACGGACTGCAGCGAATCAGCCGCGGCGCCGAAGGGGTCGAGAAGGCCGTTGAAACGGCGACGTTGGCCCAGATTGTCGGCATGCGCCGCGGGCTCGGCATCCTGAGCTTCGTCGGCCAGTCAGCGCCCCTGCTCGGATTCATCGGAACGGTGATGGGAATGCTCCACGCCTTCGATGCGGCGGTCGGTACCGGCCGGGTCAACGCATCCCAGGCGGTCGGTGGCATTTCCGAGGCGGTGATCACGACGACCGCCGGCATCGCGGTGGCCATCGTCGCAAACATCTTCATCAACCTGATAACCGCCCGCATCGACCGCCTGACCGTCCAGATGGAAGAGGCCGGCGATGAGCTGGTCGATGCCGTTCATGCCGCAGGTCCAAGGCTGAAGGAACGCACCGCCTGAGACAATCGGGTTGAATCGATCGGTGCCCGATCCCCGTCCGAACCCCGGAGAGATGTACTGCCATCGAATTCCGTCGCGGGGCCAACTCAAAGTCCGACATCCCGCCGGTCCGATTGATCGGTGGGATGTTTTTTTGCAACCCGTTCCAAGCAATTCCGTAACCCGGTGGGAAATCGATCGGAAGGACGGCCGCTGGGCCGGCGCCCGGTCGATTTCGCCCCGAACCTGTGACGGCCCGCCAGCTCGGGTCGCCTGCCTCATCAAGGGGGACACATGATTTCCAGACGACCGGCCGGCATGGCCGCGTTCGCCATCTGCCTGATCAGCCTTTGGCTTTCCGGCTCGCCCGCCCGTGCGGACGATGACACGCGTCCCGAGGTGACCCTCGAGGGGCCCCTGACCGCCGACGAATGCGTTCGCCTGGCGCTGGAACGGAATTACGGCATTCGTCAGGCCGCCGACTTGAAGGGGATCGAGGACTCGAACAAGCTGCGGGCCTGGGGTGGATTCGTGCCGTCGGTAAATCTTGGATACGACTACGTCCATTCCAACTCACTCTCCGAGTCGAGGCCGACCAGCGTTTTCCAGGCGCCGTTTCGCAACATCGACGACCAGAACGGTTGGTCGATCATCGCGTCTCAGACGCTGCTGTCACTTCCGGTCATCTACAACATCATCTCGGCCGGCAGGAATTCCGGAGCCGCCGAGGCGGAAGTACGGAGCGCCGAGTTGACAGCGGCCCGAATCGTCCGGCAGCAGTATTACAACGTCATCGAGTCGATCAAGCTGGATGAGGTGGCCCGCGAGGACGTCCGCCTGGCCGGCGAGGAGCTCCGGCGGACACAGAGCCTTTTCGAAGTCGGCTCGGTGGCCCGCACCGATGTGCTCAAGTCGAACGTGCGCGTGTCGGAAGCCCAGTCGACGCTGACGGCCGCCACCAATCGCATCGAGATCGAAAGAGCACGACTCAACCAGGCGCTGGCCCTCCCTCCCGACGTCACGGTCCAGGTCATCGAGAGCCTCGAGCCCCGGGACGGCAATCCCGATTCGGTGACCGCCTTCACGGCCGCCCTGGCGGAGCGCCCGGACCTGAGGGCGGCCCGGAAGCGGCTGTCGGCCGCCCGCGCCGATCAGAAAGCGGCCCTTGGCGGCAAGATTCCGTTCCTGTCCCACAGCTTTCGCAAGGGCAACACGGACAGTCGCGGTGATGGCCGCATCTTCAACAACGAGTTCGGCATCGACACCACCTTCGTCCGGACCAACACCAAATCCTGGTCGTACCAGATCGGCGTCAGCTGGAACATCCTCGACGGCCTCGTTACCGAGAGCAACATGCAGCGGGCCAAGTACAACAAGCTCCTCCAGGAACACCAGCTTCTCGAGCTGGAAAACACCGCCCTGGTTGAAACAAAGGAGGCCCTCGTGGCCATCCGGAACGCACGGGCCCAGATCCTGGTGGCCCGCGAAGGCCGTACTTCCGCCGAGGAGGACTTGAATCTTTCCCAGGAGCGCTATTCGGTCGGACTCGGCACCATTCTCGAACTCATCGACGCCCAGGTGAATGTTTCACGGGCCCGGACGGGCGAGGTGACGGCCATGGCCGCACTGAAGCGCGCCGAGGCCCAGCTTGACGAGGCCGTCGGCCGAATTAACTGGTAGTCGCGCCGGGAGCCACCGGCGCGCGGAAAGGCTGAAAACATGTCGAAACGCGCCAAGATCATCATTGGAGTCGTCGTGGGGGTCGTCCTCATCGGTGGCCTCACCGTGGCCAATCTCAAGAAGGGTGGCCAGGGGAAGGCGGAGGAGGTTCGCCTCGAAAAGGTGGAGAAGAAGACGCTGGTCTCCACGGTTCGCTCTCCGGGGCGCGTTCGGCCGGCCGAGTACGTCAATCTCAGCGCCCAGGTCCCGGGACGCATCATCGAGCTGGCTGTCGAGGAGGGGGATACGGTCCGGGTCGGCGATCTGTTGATCCGACTGGACGACACCCAGTACCGGGCCGACATGGAGAATTCCCGGGCGGCCGCCAGGAGCGCCGAAGCCAATGTATCGCTCTCATCGGCGCGCGTCGACCGCTCCCGTCAGAATCTCGAGCGTCAGAAGAAGATGAAGGAGAACAAGCTCGTCTCCGAGGAGGCCATTGAAATCGCGGTAACCGAGCTGAAGATCACCGAGTCGGAACTGGCCGCCCGCAAGGAGGACCTGGCCGGCTCGCGCGCCCGAATCCGCTCCGCGGAGGATGCCCTTTCCAAGACGATTTTCAAGGCCCCGACCGGCGGCATCGTGTCGGCCCTGAACGTCAAAGAGGGGGAGATCGTGATCACCGGCACAATGAACAACCCCGGCACGGTCATCCTGACGATCGCCGACCAGTCGAAGATGCAGGTTGAGGCCGAAGTCGACGAGACCGACGTCATCGACATCCACCCGGGACAGGTCGCGAAGATCACCGTCGATGCGCTCCCGGACACGACCTTCATCGGGTACGTGACCACGATCGGTTCGAGCGCCCAGCAGAGTGGCGCGGGAACCGCCGAATCAGCCACCAACTTCCTGGTCAAGGTCCTGTTCGGACAGGACATCCCGCAGCTGCGACCCGGGATGACCGCCGACGTCGAGATCACGACCATGACCCATACCGACGTGCTGGCCGTACCGATCTCCTCGCTGGTCGCCCGTGACAAGAAGACCATCGACCGCCAGAAAAAGCGTCACGAGGACATGGCGGCGGGCGGTGGCAAGGCCATGGCCAACAACAAGAAGGACAACGAGGACGACGACGACGAAGCCACCAGGCCCGCCGGCAACGAAAAACTGCTGGAGGGCGTCTTCATTAACGACGGCGGCAAGGCGATGTTTCGGTCGGTCAAGACGGGCATCTCGGATGACACCCACATTGAAGTCACGGGCGACATCGCGGTCGGTGCCGACATCGTCACCGGCCCCTACAAGACATTGCGCGAGCTCAAGTACGGTGCGGCGATCAAGGCGGCCAAGAAGGGCGGGGACAAGAAAATGCAGGTGAAAGCCGGTGGCTGAGGTGATTACCTCGAAGGCTGATCCGGGCACGAACGGCGTCCTGATCGATGTCCGGGACCTGCACAAGGTCTATCACCTGGAGGGGGAGGATGTCCGGGCCCTCGATGGCGTCTCCCTGAAAATCCACCGGGGAGAGATGGTGGCCATCATGGGGCCGTCCGGGTCGGGAAAGTCGACGCTGATGAACGTCATCGGCTGCCTCGATGTCCCAACCTCCGGCAGTTACGTCCTGAACGGCCACGAAGTCAGCCGGATGGATGACAACGAACTGGCCCGCATCCGCAACCGGGAAATCGGGTTCGTCTTTCAGACATTCAACCTCCTGCCGCGGGCCGATGCGCTTCATAACGTTGAGCTGCCGCTGATCTATTCGGGAATGCCCTCGGGCGAGCGAAAGAAGCGGGCGGCCGAGGCGCTGGCCAGTGTTGGCCTTTCGGATCGCAAGGCACACTGGCCCAACCAGCTGTCGGGTGGCCAGCGCCAGCGCGTGGCCATTGCCCGCGCCCTGGTCAATTATCCCAGCATCATCCTGGCCGACGAACCGACCGGGAACCTGGACAGCCGGTCGGGGGAGGAGATCATGACCGCTTTTCATCGCATCCACGAACAGGGGAACACGGTGATCCTGGTGACGCACGAGCCGGACATCGCGGCGCACGCAAGAAGGGTCATCCGGGTCCGCGACGGACGCATCGAGTCGGACGAGAAGACGGGGGGCTGACATGGATCTCTGGCTGGAAAGCGCGAAGCTGGCCCTCCAGTCCCTGCGGGTCAACAAGCTGCGGACATTTCTCACGGTGCTGGGAAATCTCATCGGTGTGATGTTCGTCATCGCCATTCTCTCGATCACCCAGGGAATGACCAAGTACGTCTCGGAAAAGGTGGTCGATCAGGGCTCGAACAAATTCTGGGTTCAGCGTGTCGGCATCGTCCGCTCCTGGGATGAATGGGTCGAAAAGAACAAGCGGAAAGAGTTCACGATGCGCGAGCTGAACGCCCTGCGCGATCGGGGGACCACGTTCAAGCAGGTCGGCGCGGCGCGAATGCGAAATGCCCGACTGAAGCATCGGAATCGCGCCGTGGCCGGTATCAATGTCCTCGGCGTGACCGATGATCACCCGGAAGCCGAGAAGTATCCGCTGGAGGCGGGGCGTCATCTCGCGGCGCCGGACGTTGAGCATCGCCGTTTCGTGGCGCTGATCGGTCACCAGGTCAAGAACGAACTGTTTCCGGGCCTCGACCCGCTCGGGCGTGATATTCGGATCGGCCCGAACTGGTTCACGGTCATCGGCGTGGCCGAGAAGCAGGGAAATGTGCTCGGCGAGGACCGCGATAACTTCGTGGCCGTTCCCCTCACCGCCTACGAATCGCAGTGGGGAACGGAAGATAACCTTGAGTTCTCCATCCAGGCGCTGGACGCCACCGTGTACGAGCAGGCGCAGGACGAAGCAACCCAGATCCTGCGTTCGCAGCGCCGGGTGCCGCCCGGCAAGCCGGACGACTTCGATCTGCTGACCGCCGAGATGTTCATGCAGATCTACAACAACTTCACGTCGGGCGCCTACATCGTCATGGTGGCCCTGGCGGGAATCGCGCTGGTGGTCGGCGGCATCGTCATCATGAACATCATGCTGGTGTCGGTCACCGAGCGAACGCGTGAGATCGGCATCCGCAAGGCGATTGGCGCGAAGCGCGGCGATATCCTGCGCCAGTTCGTCGTCGAGGCGATGATCCTCGGCGTCATGGGGGGCCTCCTGGGCGTGGCCCTGGGGGTCGGCCTGTCCAAGCTGGTTGAAGTTCTCTCGCCGTTGCCGGCCGTCGTCCAGCCCTGGGTCATCGCTCTGGGCCTGTCGATGGCCACCGGCGTCGGACTTTTCTTCGGCATCTGGCCGGCCATGAAGGCGGCCAAGCTCGATCCGATCGCCGCGTTGAGGCACGAGTAATGGCCACGCCGCGGCCACGGCTGCAGCGGATCTGGAACCGCCTCGGAAACATCCGCGAGGCCGTGGCCATGGCCCTTTCGACGATTCGCGTGAACAAGATGCGCTCGTTCCTGACGATGCTGGGCGTCTTCATCGGCGTGTCGAGCGTCATCGCGATGGGGTCGTGCATCGAAGGCCTGAATCGCTCCATGGCCAAGCAGATCTCGAGCCTCGGATCCGAAACGATCCGCATTCGCCGATTCCCGCCGTTTCATGGCGGCAACCTTCCCGATTCGCTGCGCGCCCGCAAGTTTTTCAATCTGAACGATGTGGATGGCATTCGTCGCAGTTGCCCGGCCGTTGGAGCGGTGTCCATCCTGATGCTCGATGGGGATCGATTGAAGTTTCGCGGCACCACCAGCGGGATGACCGACATTTACGGTGCCGACGAGGCGTTTCCAGAAATCCAGAGCGTGGCCATCGAGCGGGGACGCTTCTACAACGAGGGGGACATCGAGCGGCGCATGCGCGTCTGCGTGATCGGCTCCGACCACGTGGAAGCACTTTTCCCCGGCATCGACCCGCTCGGCCAGTGGATCACGGCCAAGGGACAGAAGTTCGAAGTCATCGGCGTCTTTGCCCGCCGGGGCAAATTTCTCGGCCAGACAATGGATGATATGTTCGTTATTCCCTACACCACGTTCGAGAAGATGATCGACAGCCGCCGCATGATTATCGACGCCCGGCCCCGGACGGCCGCGCTCCTGCCGGCGGCCATGGATCAGATCACCGACAGCCTCAGGCGCACCCGCGGCGTGTCCCCCGAAAAACCAAACGACTTCGAGCTCTTCACCAGCGACCAGCTCATGAGCATCTATAAGCAGATCACCGGTGCCTTCTACATCGTCATGCTGGCCATCTCGGGCATCGCCCTTCTGGTCGGCGGCATCGGCGTCATGAACATCATGCTGGTGGCCGTCACCGAGCGGACCCGCGAAATCGGCATCCGAAAGGCCATCGGCGCCAAGAACTCCGATATTCTCTGGCAGTTTTTGATCGAGGCGATGACGCTCACCGGCCTCGGCGGCATTCTGGGCATTCTGTTTGGTGCCGGCGTCGGCCAGCTGGTACGGATGTTGACGCCGCTCCCGTCCTACGTCCCGCCCATGGCGGCCATTGCCGGGTTTACTTTCTCGGTGGGGATCGGGTTGTTTTTTGGGATCTGGCCGGCGGCAAAGGCGGCTCGGCTCCATCCGGTGGATGCGTTGAGGTATGAGTAGGTCGGCATGCATCGGGCGCGACGCGGGCGCCTGAACGTACCGAGGACTTTCCGGTGGATCCCGGATTCAGGCCCCTTGGCCGTGATCCAGCTGCAGGGCGGAGCCTGTCACCACCCCCAATATATACCTTGTAATGGTATATTTTATGGGGGTAATGTGAATGGCGATCCAGAGTTTTGATGATCCGGTGGCAGAAGTCTTTTTCTACGACGGCGACCTTCCAAAAGGGTGCGGGTGGGGGTCAACGACCAGTGACGAGTAGTCTTTTTGTGGACGCCCGCAGGGCCTTCACGCGTCCGAATCATCGACTACCACTGAAGGGCCATTGACATGCGTCAACGAAACAAGCGACCGACATTTCCCGGGGAAATACTTCGTGACGAGTTTCTGGCGCCGCTTGGACTAACACAGAAGCAACTGGCGGACCACCTGGGGTGCGACCTCAAGGTCATCAACCGAATTGTGAACGGTTCACGGGTAACCGTCGCAATGGCCCGACGACTGTCATCGGCTCTGGGGACAACTCCAGAGTTCTGGCTGACGCTCCAGATGGAAGTGGATCTCTTCGATGAACTCAGGAGCGATGCCGGGCTCCCGGGGCCGATCGGGGCGGTGTAGGATAGGGAGCCGTGTGTGCACTCCAATTGCGTAGGACTTGGGACCTTGATATCAACACAGGTTCGATCTATCGCTGAATCAAAGACTAAACCACTTGCTCACCTTCACCAGGAACACATTATTTCCCGGCGCGTCGAACAGTGAATTCAAGTCATCCCCGGCCGAGAACCTGCCCACCGGCGCGAAGTCGCTGCGGGCCTGGGACCACACGACGAAGAGGACCGAGCCCGGCTGGAATTCCCATCGCGCGACCAGGTTGGAGTTGAAGTCGCGGATGTTGAAGTCGGGGTCGGAGAACCGGTAGTCGGTCTGGCCATCCCCGTTCTCGTCGACGGCGTATTCGGCTTCGGCTCCGATATAGGCGATGTTGTTGTCGCTGAAGATGTCCGTACGGTCCTCGTAGTTATCGGCCCTGGAATTGGTGACGCGGCGAAACGTGTCGTACTGGCCGGCGGCAATGAAGGGGCTGCCGTAGTACTGCAGGGTGAGGTTGGGGATCAGGGTGTAGTCGACGCGAAAGGTGAGGCTCAACGTCTTCTGATCGAGCTGGCCCAGCAGGTAGCGGGTTCCGAGGTCGGAGCTGATGGTTCTCACGTACTGGAGATCCTTGCGGTTTCGGGAGTACTCGGCATTGGCGCTGATTCGGAGGGCGTTGCTGGGCTCGATGGTGGCGCCGAGCTCGCCGGAGTTGGTTCGACTGGTGTTGGCCTGGCCGAAGCTGTGGTATAGGCCGGCATTGAACTGAATGCGATACCGGCTATCGGTTTCGACCCAGGCGTTGATGTCCTGAGTGCCGGGCAGGCGGAAGCTGGGGCCGCCACGGAGTTCGTGATTGCTGGTGTGCTCGAAAAGCTTCGTAACGCCGAGGCCGGCCCGCCAGTTGTTTTTGAACTGGGCGTTGCTGTTCATGTCGAACTGGCGGATCAGGAGATCGCCACCGAAGTCCCAGGTCAGCCACTGATTCGTGTTGATCTGGGCGGTTCGAAAGATCGAGAAGGGGTTTCCCTGCCGGTAACTGGCCCAGGCAAATTGATTGATCTCGTCGGCGCGGTGGAGGAAGCCGAGGTCGTTGATCTCGAAGCCTGGGGAGCGCCAGGCGCCGCCCACTTGAAACCGGAACCCCTGGCCGCCGCCCCGGCCCAGACGGAGAGAGCCGGCATGTCCGGCGAGCGACGTCACGCTGGAGTCGACCCCGGCCCGATCGTTATCCGGACGTTGAAACAGGCGCGCCGACGCGCGCTGGGTGCGGATGAGAGCGGTTGGATCGCCGGCCACGCGACTGGCGGCTCCATCCACCGCCAGGTACCAGGTCCGATCGCTCCAGCGGTGGAACAAGTCGGCCCCGCCGACCCAGGCGGACTGATGCAGGAAGTCCAGGCGCGCATCATCGATTCGACGATGCACAGCGGTCAGCATCCCGCCGATCTGGGTCGTCCCCTGCCCGTAATCCTGTTGAGCCCGGCCAACGAAATAGTTGGACAGCGGTTCGACTTCCTCCTGGCGCCGGCCGCCCGGTCCGTCGATGTCGGCCATCTCCCTGGCCGTGACGCTTTCCAGGATGCCGAGTGACAGGCCCCCGGAAGTCTTGCCGGTGATTTTGGCGGCGCCGATGATCGATGTGTTTTCCGGCTGGCTTGAGTACTCCGCATCGGCCAGATCGGGCGAGTAGATGGGGCTCTTGCCGATGCGTCGCGAGTAGAAAAGGTTGTCCTGCGTGAATGAACCACCCGTGATGGCCGGGGCGACTGGGAAGTCGGTGATGTTCTTTCCCTCGATGAAAAAGGGACGCTTCTCCTCGAAAAACGTCTCGAAGGCGGTCAGGTTCACTTCCGATGGATCGGCCTCCACCTGGCCGAAGTCGGGATTGACCGTGACATCCAGCGTGAGGTCATTGGTGATTCCGGTCTTGGCGTCGACGCCACCGCTGAGTCCGGAATCGGAGCCATCCGCGAAGACATTTCCATCCTCTTTCGGGAAGCGTTCGCCACGGGCCACGAGATAGGGGAAGACCTCGATACGGCGCGAGGCGCCCAGGTCTTTCAGGCCATTCAGCTGACCGAATCGACTGACCCAGCCGGTGTCCTCCCGACGAAATGGCTGCCAGAGGGAGCGCTCCTCCTCGCGGAAGACACGGCGGGTCACCTGGATGCCCCAGGTCTGGTCGGGTGTGTTGGAGAAGCGGAGCTGGCTGAAAGGAATGCGTACCTCGGCTGTCCACCCCTGGTCATCGACCCTCGTTTTCAGGTCCCAGATCGGATCCCAGCTGTCATCCCAGTCGTCACCATCGTTCGAGACGAATTCGTCCCCACGCGTGCCCGAGACACTGGAGGTGAAGGAATAGGCGGTTCGGCCGTCCTTTCGGCTGTCGATATTGATTTCGACCCAGTCCCCCGGAAACCAGTCGCGGCGGGCCAGACGGTTGGCGATCCGATCCGGATCGGTGTCGAACGCCCTGTAGGCGATATAGAGGGCATCATCGGTATAGAGGATCTTGAAGGCGGTGGCCTGGGACGGTTTGACGCCGGCCTCCGGCTCCCAGCCCGTGAATTCGGTGGCCCATTCGACGGTTTCCCAGCAGGCGTCCTCGAGAACGCCGTCGAGGATCGGGGGCGTGTCGCAGCGCCGGGTCGTGTAGGTGCGCGTGGCCGGCGGCCCCGGGGTGGCGACCGAATCGGCCGGAGTCGAGGTTGACTGATTGGCACTCAGGGTGACCGGCGGCAGTGAGAAGAACAGAAGGAGTGCGGCAGTGACTCGAGAGGAAACGATCTGGATTCGGGCAACCGGTTGATGGCCGGCCGGCCGAACTCGGCCCTGGAGGGAAATTAATCGTGACATGGAAATCCCCGGATTTGCGGCGAACGGGACACCCTGGAGGGCGCTCCGCGGCATGGTACGCCAGCACGGGGGAATAGACGCCAGGATTCGGGAAAGTGTTGCCTGGATTCCAGGGGGGGTGCGATGGTCGCAGGCTTCGGTTGGTGAGGGTCATGAGATAGAATTCCCGGAATGTGGCGCTGTCACTGCGGGGAGACCAATCTCAACAGTCAAAACCGGTGTCCGGCCTGTCAGGCGGCCCGGCTGACACACGAATCGGAGCCGGAATCCGCGAGGCGGCCGATCCGATCTAAGAATGTTCAATTCAGCTTCTTCGGGATGAGCGGGGACGTCGGTCATGATGGTGATGCGGGCGGGTCGGCGGATGTTCCGCGGATCCTCACCGAGAATGAACTCGCGGCTCACTATGCACGCGAGAGGCGAAAGGAGATACTCGCCTGGATTGGCGGCGGAGTGGCCGTGCTGGTTTTGATGGGGGTCCTAGCCTGGCAGATTCTGCGCCCCGAGCGATAGCTATTTGCGACGGACGGTGACAGTCATGGCTGATTGACTTGCCGCCCCGGCAGCCGTACCGTTCCGGTTCCGCCTGACCCGCGGATCCTTCCCAGCGAAAGGTCAGTCCCCGTTCATGGATCGCATCTCGATACGCGGCGCCCGCGAGCACAATCTCAAGAATATTTCGATCGACATTCCCCGGGATAAGCTGGTCGTCATGACCGGCGTGTCCGGCAGCGGCAAGTCGAGCCTGGCGTTCGATACCATCTACGCGGAAGGGCAGCGTCGTTACGTCGAGAGCCTTTCGGCCTACGCCCGCCAGTTCCTCGGGCAGATGGAAAAGCCGGACGTCGATCAGATCGAGGGACTCTCGCCGGCCATCTCGATCGAGCAGCGGACCGCCGGCCGGAATCCCCGCTCGACGGTGGCCACGGTCACCGAGATTTACGACTATCTCCGCCTCCTCTTCGCACGCATCGGTGTCCAGCACTGCCACAACTGCGGCCGGACCATCAGCCGGATGAGCGTGCAGGAGATGGTCGACCACGCGCTCAAGCTGCCCGAGGGGAGCCGGACCCAGCTCCTGGCCCCCATCGTGAGGGGGCGGAAGGGGGAGTACCGGGCCGAGCTGGAACTGCTCAAGAAGCAGGGGTATCTCCGGGCCCGGATCGACGGCACGCTGCACGAGCTGGACGATCCACCGAAGCTGGCCAAGACCAAGAAGCACACCATCGAAATCGTGGTGGACCGGCTCAAGATCGATCCGAAGAACCGGGGCCGGCTGGCCGACAGTTTGGAAACGGCGCTCAAGCTGGGCCAGGGACAGGCGACGTTCGTGACGGAAGGACAGTCCGAGGAGATGCTCTTCAGCGAGTCCGCCTCGTGCCTGCACTGCGGCCTGTCGTTCGAGGACATGGAGCCACGGATGTTTTCGTTCAACAGCCCGTATGGGGCCTGCCCCACCTGCGACGGCCTCGGCACGCAGATGGAGATCGACATCGAACTGCTGATGCCCGACTCCTCGCTGTCCCTGCGGGATGGCGCCCTGGCGCCGCTGAAGGATGTGGAGGACGGCTGGTACGGCCAGCAGATTGCCGCCCTGGCCCGAAACTACAAGTTCTCGTTGAGCACGCCGTTCAAGAAGCTGACGAAGAAGCAGCAGGACGTCGTTCTGAAGGGGTCCGGCGACGAGGAAATCACCGTCCAGTACAAGGACAAGCGCTACGACGTCAAGTTCAAGAAGAAGTTCGAGGGGGTCATTCCGAATCTCATGAGGCGCCACCGCGAGACCAGCTCCAACTGGATTCGCGAATGGATCGAGGGGTACATGACCCTACGCCCGTGCGCGGTGTGCCACGGGGCGCGCCTCAAGCCGCAAAGCATGGCCGTCAAGGTACACGGTGACAATATCCAGGAGGTCGTCGGGCGCTCGGTAACGCGGAGCCTCGAGTGGGCCCGCGGCCTGAAAGTGAGCGAGCGGGAAGCCACGATCGCCACCGCCATCATGAAGGAAGTGACCTCACGAATCGATTTCCTGGCCGACGTCGGCTTGGGCTACCTGACGCTGGACCGCGCGGCGGGCACGCTGTCCGGCGGCGAGGCGCAGCGGATCCGCCTGGCCACGCAGATCGGCTCGAAGCTGATGGGCGTTCTGTACATCCTGGACGAGCCCTCGATCGGCCTGCATCACCGGGACAACCGCAAGCTGCTGAACACGCTCCATCATCTGCGTGACCTCGGAAACACCGTCATCGTCGTCGAGCACGACCAGGAGACAATGGAGGAAGCGGATTTCCTCATCGACATGGGGCCGGGAGCCGGCAAGCACGGCGGGGAGATCGTGGCGGCCGGGCCCCCGGCCACCGTGCGGGATCATCCCACCTCGCTGACCGGCAAGTTCCTCTCGGGGCGCGAGGAAATATCGGTGCCCACCGAGCGGCGGCCGGGCAACGGCAAGTTCCTGACCGTGACCGGCTGCGCCGAGAACAACCTGAAGAACCTCGACCTGTCGATTCCGCTCGGCACCTTCACGGGCGTCACCGGCGTGTCCGGGTCCGGCAAGAGCACCTTCGTCAACGAAATCCTGTACCGGGCGGTAGCCCGCCGGTTGAACGGCTCCGGCACGCCGCCGGGAAAGCACACCGGCTTGAAGGGCGTCGAGGCCATCGACAAGGTCATCGACATCGACCAGAGCCCGATCGGCCGGACGCCGCGCAGCAACGCCGCCACGTATACCGGCCTCTTCACCTTCATCCGTGACATCTTTGCGCTCCTGCCCGAATCGAAGGCGCGCGGGTACCAGCCGGGGCGCTTCAGCTTCAACGTGAAGGGGGGGCGGTGCGAGGCATGCGGGGGCGACGGCGTGGTCAAGATCGAGATGCACTTCCTGCCCGATGTCTACGTCAAGTGCGAGGTCTGCCGCGGCAAGCGCTACAACCGCGAAACCCTGGAAGTGCAGTACAAGGGGAAGAACATCAACGAGGTCCTCGAGATGACGGTGGATGAGGCGCTCGAATTCCTGACCGCCATTCCGCCGGTGCGGCGCAAGCTGGAGATCCTGGTCGGCGTGGGCCTCGGCTACATTCACCTGGGGCAGCCGGCCACGACACTTTCCGGCGGCGAGGCCCAGCGGATCAAGCTGGCCACCGAACTCTCCAAGATCGCCACCGGCAAGACGCTTTACATCCTGGACGAACCGACGACCGGCCTCCACTTCCATGACGTCCGGCTGCTGCTCAAGGTCCTCGGCACGCTGGTCGACCGCGGCAACACCGTCGTTGTCATCGAGCACAACCTCGACGTCATCAAGACCGCCGACCACCTCATCGACCTGGGTCCCGAAGGAGGCGAGGGTGGCGGGCGCATCGTGGCCCGCGGCACGCCGGAAGAGGTGGCCGCCACGAAGGGGTCGTGGACGGGCGAAGCGTTGCGGTCGATGCTGCGGGAGCCCGCGGCCATGCGCTAGGCCGGATTTGTCACCGCTCCGAAGCCGATTACGTCGTCGATCAGCGGCTCGAGGATCCGATAGACGAGTGGCACATTGGCCGCACGGGAGTCATCGCAGGATGATCCACGGAGTCGTCGTCGCCCCCTGCGCACCGGATTCCAGTTTTAGGAAGTAGACTCCGTCCCCGGCGACCTCAGGCGCCCAGGTTACGACGTGCTCCCCGGCATCCAGGTGATCGAGTCGGCGCGAGGCGGCCAGCCGTCCGTTGACGTCGAACAACGTCAGCATGATGTCGGCGCCGGCGTCGAGTCGGACACGAAATGATGCCAGACCGCGCGACGGGTTGGGATACACGGCGCTCACCTGGAACGGCGGCGGTGGCGAGACGGGTTCCACGCCCGACTGCGCCACCTCGTTCGTGGCCAGGGCGACCAGCGTGAGCTGATTCATCGACCCCCGCCATGTCCAGTTGATTCCGTCGGTGGACGTCGCAACGTGACCCTCCCGGCTGGCCGCCACCAGGCTCGAGCCGTCGTGGACCAGCCCCCGCATCCCCACCTGGGACAGGGTTGCGATCGCGGTAAATGACGTTCCGGCATCGGCGCTCCGGTAAACATCTCCGGTCTCGGTCAGGACATACAGGTTGGACGCGACACCGCAGATCTGCGTCGCTCTCGAAACGGCGATCGCGCCCTTCGGCGACCACGAACTGCCGGAATCGGTGCTCTCGTAAACCTCTCCCGTCCGGGTAAGCGCGTAGTACCGGATGCCCAAAGGGCCGGTGCTGACGGTCAGGCCCACGAAGTTGCCCGCCGTGATCGTCGCGATGCCGGAAAAAGCAACGCCCAGGTTGGTGGAGCGATGTATGGAACCGCTGGCGGTGAGCAGGAGCAGCGCACCATCCGGGCGGATCACCAGGTCCACGACGTCACTGGCGGGGATGGTCCCCACGGCGGACCAGGCCACGCCGCCGTTGACCGAGCGGTATACCGTTCCGGAACGGGTGGCCAGGAAGAGATCGGCCGCGGCGAGACGCGCCGACAGGGCCACCGCGTCGCGCACCGGAAGAGTGGCCAGCGGGGTCCAATTAACGCCGGCGTTGGCCGACTGAAAAATCTCGCCGGTGTCGATGAGGCCGTGAAGGGTCACGGCCGACTGCGCCGAAAGCGGCAGGCCGAGCACCAGCACCGACAACACCGCCGCGAAGCGGACGATCGCCCTCATCGCAGCACCGTCACCTTGACCTGGTGGATCACGCCGGCTGTCGTCGAGCGCAGGAAGTACATCCCGTTGCTGACCGCTTCGCCCCGATCGTTCCGCCCGTCCCAGCTTGCCCCCTGGTAACCGGTGGGGTAGGGGCGCTCGCCAGCGTCGTCACCTTCCGTCCCGCCAGGTCGAAGAGCTCCACCGTCGCCTCCCCCAGGGTGGCACCCAGGCTGAAGACCCCGAACGAGACATTCATGAGTCCACCGCGGTAGGGGAGTGGCCACGCGGCCAGCGGCGCCCGTGGCGCCAGGCTCACGCGCCCCACCTCGAGCTCCTGGAGCAGCCCGTTCACCGCGGCGAGGCGATACGTGTGTCCCGCCGCGCCTTCCGAATCGGTGTAGCGGGTTTCCGTGATCAGGTCCGGACCGATTCGCCTTCCGATGCCGCTCTCGCCCGGGGTGAGGCGATAGAGCCGGTACCCCGCGAGCCCCTGCGGTCCCACCGCGGGCTCGGTGCTCCAGGACAGTTCGGTCCCAAGTTCGCCCAGCGTTGCCGCCATGTTCAAAAGCGCGACGCTCGACTGGATCGTGAAGAGCGAGTCGGAGGCATCGAAGCCGCTTATCGCGGTGTCGTGCGGGGTGGCCTTTACCCGGGCGAACCTTGTGGGTGTGTGTGGCACCAGCAGTCCAACGGTGTTCGACTCCGCACCACCCACATTGCTCATCAGTGGCTGGTAGGTCCCACCCCCGTCGGTGGAAAGCCACAGGTCGGCACGCTCGGCGCCCAGCCACGTGATCGACTGGGATGAGCCGACGTTCCACACCTCGTCGTCATTGGGGGAGAGCACGAAGTAACGGTTCATGTTGTACACGTACGCTCGCCCGGCGTTCACGCCGCCCGCGTCGTTCGAGTACGCGCCCACG
>JAWXBZ010000124.1:0-5864 GCA_034440375.1 Candidatus Eiseniibacteriota bacterium | reverse complement strand
GACGGCCAGCCATGCCCGGTAGTGGGCGGGCATGGTATCTGCGAGCGTCCCGTCGCAATCAAACAGGATGGCGTCGTAGTCCTGGAGATTCCACATGGCGGGAGACCGGCTGGAGCGGACGGGCAGCACCGCGGCGTTGTACGCCATCGCGGCCAACCGGGCCAAATGCTGCCTGCGGGGCACGGAGATCGGACTGTTTGAAAGGATACCGACCACTCGATCCGTCAGGCCAGGCCGCCCAGGCAAGCTGGGAAACATTCCGTGAGGCTGCCGATTCCGGAATCGATGCCGAATATCCTCATCGTGACGGTCACGGTGGGTCGATCACTCCTGACGATCATACCGGTTCCACAGCGGGTAACCCCGCCATCGCCGGCTTCCGCAAGACGTGGTCAGGAATCCATGAGAACGAGAGCCAAACACTACCGAGCAAGACGAACCGCGGTGCGGTTGCGGTCGATCTGTCGGCGGCTCGCGGCCCTCGGGCGGCGAGCAAGGCGAGCGGCGACGCTCGGCCTCGCAGTGGCCACCCTCGCGATCGCTCCCGCTGTCACCAGTTACGCGCAGACAGGGCAGACGGCTATGGCCCCGACCGGAGGCGTCGTCGGCCGCGCGGTCACAGGCCTTCGCGGGCTCAACGACAATGGCCCCGGCGTCCTCTACTACGGTGCGAATGGGGCTGATCGTGGCTTCGGCTATCGCGGCAGCTACATGACCCTCGGCGGGTTCATCCCTGTCGTGGAGGACGATCTCGGTGGCTTCTGGGCGACCGATGTCCGCGGCCATCTGTCGGAGTATGGCGGCTTCTTCTCGAACGTCGGTGCCGTTCGGAAGCAGTTCATCGGTGGCACGCTTCTCGGTTTTGGCGTCTTCTGGGACTACGACGGTGACTCCAACCAGTACGACGCCACCGTCATCACCGACGCCAGTGGCACCACCATCTTCGACGGTGGGCAGGCCTACAACCAGGTGGGCATCTCTGGCGAATGGCTGACGGACTACGGCAACCTGCGAAGCAACGGATACATTCCGGTCGGCTCCACCGGTCAGATCATGGGGCCTTTCGTCGGCAACTCGATCCTCTGCACCAACGGTGTCAACGCGGCGATCGGTGGGGCCGACCTCGAGGTGGGCGCCTACGTCCCAGGGCTGGCCGACTGGGCCGGCATGGTGAACGTCGGTGGCTACGCCTTCGGCAACACCCGCTACGAGTTTCCCGGGGGCGGGCACGGCGGTGGGCCGCAGGCTGCGGTCCCGTGGTTTGGTGGTGTCTACACCAGGCTCGACATGACCTTCGTCGAGAACTGGGACTTCTCGCTCCAGGCCAACAACGACAGCTACTTCGACTGGACCGGCTTCGCCCGCCTGACCTACCGCATGGGTGGCAGTCGGCGGCGAAACGTCCCCGACCAGGTCGAGCAGCCGATGATGCGGAACGAACACATCGCCCGCGCCCACCAGGCGCCGGTGGTGGCCCTCAACCCGAATAATCTTGACGGCGCTGGGAACCCCCTGCCCTGGCAGATGTTCCACGTCGACAACTCGGCAGCGCCAGGGGGCAACGGCACCGCCAATACCCCATTCCAGACGCTGGCTGAGGCCGAGGCCGCGGCCGTTTCCGCGTTTGACATCGTCTACGTAAACGTGGGCGACAGTCTGACCAATCCCTACGCCACACCAGTGGCAGGCTACTCGTTTGGCAACGTGAACCAGTACCTCCTGGGTGAGGGCACGGGAATCCTCATTCAGACGGTGTCCTGTGGGGAGCTATCCCTGAATGCGACGAACAACTCGAACCTGTACCCCGTGGTCACCAACCCGGTCGGGGCGGCGATCAACGTTGACCAGCCAGGGACGACCGTCGACCACTTCGATATCGTCAACTCGCAAGTGGGCATCTCCGACGGTGCGGGCTTCGTAGCCCCGGGCGTGGCGACCATCTCCGACGTCATCATTCGCGGCAACAACGGTCCGTTCGAGCGAGGCGTCGAGATCGCCAATTCGTCCGGCGAGTTCCGATTCGACAACGTTCGGCTGTCCAATCTCGGAAACGATGGGTTCGTGGTCTCCGCGGCCGACGGCGACGTCGTCATCGGAAATTCTTCGCTCACCGACGTCGATGGCACGGGCGTGCGGGCCTCGGGTATCGACTCGACTGTTGCTGTCTCCAGCACGACCTTCACGCGGATCGTCGGCCAAGCGGTTGCCGCGACCGATACCGGGGCCGTCATCACGGTGACGGATAGCACAATCACCGACACGCGTGGCGCGATCGGCGAGGCCCTTGTCGCCTCCGGTGATATGTCTCGGGTCGACATGACGAACTCCACAATCACGACGACGACGGGCACCGCTCTCGTGGCGTCCGGGACAGACTCGGTCATCACGGCCACGAACTCCACGATCACAGCCATTTCCGGCTCTGGCGTCGAAATCACCGGGACCGGCGCCAGCGTCGGATTCGATAACACTGACGTTTCCAATGTGACCGGCGTCGGCGTCGTGGTCGATGCACCGGGCGCGGTGTTCCAAATGGTCAATGGCTCAACGCTCAGTGATGTGTCGCAACGCGGCATCGAGATCCTTGATGCCGACGCCGAGGTGTTCGTGCTCGGCCGCTCGATCATCCAAGACATCGCGAGCGATGGCATTTACTCGGAGGGTGGATCGCTCCTCTTCCAAGACTCCTCGATTCTGAACGTCGTGGGCGCCGGCATCCGGGCGGTGGGCGTGTCGGCGGCTGTTGACAGCGTCGTGGCGGTGCAAGGCGGTACCATCGTCAACGCGCGGGGCAACGGCATCAGTGTGCTCAACAGCAATCTCCGCGTAGAACGACTCGACCCATCGGATCCGCTCAGTCGAGCAACCACCATCACGAACACCGGCCTGTATGGGATTTTGGCCACCGCCGATACGATCAACCCGCCGACCAACGGATACAACGTCTTGGTTGCCGACACCCGGATCGGAGTCGCGGCGATCGGCCTTTCCGTCGAGGCCACGGCCGACCTGATCAACCCACCACCAGGCCCCGTGCCGACCATCAATTTCACGGCGACGAACAACGTGATCACCGCGTCGAATGGCCCTGCCATCAACGTGAGCGCCATCTTCGATCAGACGCCCGGATTCCCGGGGCAACCGCTGTCGCGCGTCTACGCCTTGATCACGGGCAACCAAGCGCAAGGCGCTATTGGAACCGACATCTTGCTCAGTACGGGCGGAGACACAACGCTCTGGCCAGCTCCGTTCCCGCCATTCACGCCCGCGCTTAACCGGCCGATCACCGTGTCGGCGGCCAACGAAGTCTCCCTCGAAAACCTCAATAACAATGCGGTGGTCGATATTCTGCAGGAGCCTGAGAGCGTGAACTTCGCTCCTGGCACCATCGTTCCACTTCCACCTGCACCTCCACCCATTCCGCCGTTCCCTTGACCGATCGATCCGCCCGAACACACGGGCAGCTTCCGATCGAGACCCCACGCATCTAACGACACGAGCCGTCATGCCAAGAGGCATCAGGACCATGCGACCGACAAACCAGGCAGCGATGCTGCTGCTAGCGATGCTGACCTCGCTGGTCGGCACAGCCGCCGTCGCGCAGCCGCCAGTCGGCCTCGTGAACCAGGCGGTGGGCCCTCTGGGGGTGTTCCGCGGCGAAGGCCCTGGCTGGTTTTACTACGGCGTCAATCCGGCCGACCGGGGCCTTGGCTACAACGGCTCGTACATGACGGTTGGCGGCTTCATCCCCTATGCCGAGGATGATCTGGGGGGCTTGTGGGCTACCGATGTGCGAGGCCACCTCTCGGAGTACGGTGGATTTTTCTCGAACGTGGGTGCCATCCGCAAGCAGTTCATCGGCGGCACACTGCTTGGGGTGGGGGTGTACTGGGACTACGACGGCGACCTGAACCAGTACCCGACGGCTGGCGTGCCGGGGACGGACGAGTTCGGCCAGTTCGGCCACTCGTACAACCAGGTTGGCATCTCCGGCGAGTGGCTGACCGACTTCGGCAATCTCCGCAGCAACGGGTACATCCCCGTAGGTTCAACTGCACACACCATCGGCTCGCCGGGTGACCCCTTCACCGGCAACTTCATCCTCTCGCAGAACGGCTTGGACGCTGCCCTCGGCGGAGCCGACCTCGAGGTGGGTGCCTACATTCCTGGCCTCACTGACTGGGCCGGCATGGTCAGCGTGGGCGGCTACGCGCTGGGGAACTCGAGATACACCTGGGCCGAGGGTACCGACGTGGGCGAAGACGTCGTGCCCTGGTTCGGCGGTGTCTACACCCGTCTCGACATGACCTTTGTCGAGAACTGGGACTTCTCGCTCCAGGCCAACAACGACAGCTACTTCGACTGGACAGGCTATGCCCGACTCACCTATCGGATGGGTGGGAGCCGGCGTCGGAACGTGCCCGACCAAGTCGAGCAGCCCATGATGCGGAACGAGCATATCGTTCGCGCCCATCAGACGCCCGTCGTCGCGATCAATCCGGTCACCGCCCTGGCGTGGAATGTCATCCATGTTGACGACACCGCCGTGGTTGGCGGCACCGGCACCGCCGAAGCCCCTGTGCGGACGCTGGCCCTCGCCCAGAACCTGGCGCTCGCTCCCTACGACATTGTGTTTGTCCACACGGGCGACAGTGTGACGAGTCCCTACGACTCCACATGGCAGTTCCAGGCCGACAACCAGATCCTCGTGGGCGAAGGCTCGTCGCTCCAGCTCAATACCGTGGCCACCGGCTATCAGACGTATTTTGCCGGCAGCGCTGCCACTCGGCCCGTGCTCAGGTCAACGGCAACTGCCATCGAGCTGCGAAACGGTGCAATCATCGACCACTTCCGGATTGAAGACGCGGCGATCGGCATCAGTGCCGACGCGACCGTAACCGGCACTGCCAACGTCAACGACGTGCAGATAGTGGGCACGGGCACGGCAGGAGACGCGGGAATCATCCTGACAAACGTGCCCGCTGGTGCCGAAATCAATCTCTTCAACATAAGCCTTCAGAACATGGATCTCGGCCTGTTTGTCGACGGCGGCGCGGCCGACATCACCTTCCAGGGGATGATCGCGAACACCGGCTCCAGCAACGCTAGCGTGCATATCCTCGGCACGACAGGTGGCACGATCAACATCAACAGCACGACGGACTCCCTCCAGACGCCCGTCGCCCGTGACGATCGATTCGTTGTGTCGTATGGGATTGTCGACACGAGCTCGCTCTTCTCCGCGCCGGTGACGGTCGCGTTCACCACGGATACGGTCACGAATATCGGCCAGGCCCGGATCACGAGCCCGTCACAACGCGGCGTTAGTGTCGCCGGCAACTTCGGAAGCACGATCACTTTCACCAGCCTGCGAGTCACAGACTCCGGTGACGAAGCCTTCGTCACGCAGGCCAACGACGCCACCTCGATCGTGACGATCAACGGCACGAGCCAGCTCTCATCGTTGTCGAATGTGCTCCCCGCCTTCCAGAGCAATGATGACGCGACTCTCAACATTCAGCTCGTGTCGCTCGAATCGGCGGTGCCAGCCGGCACCAACGCCGCCATCGATCTCCAGGGCACATCGCTTGGCTTCCTCTCGATCACCGAGGATTTCCTCGTCAGCGGGGTTGACGGCACCGTAGCGGCGGACGTGACGAACACGACCGGGGTCATCGTGACCGTGCCGCCCTGATCCGTCGCCGTCCCGTCGTTAGGCCCACACTGGATCGCCACACGCGATCGATCCGTCTGACACCACAGACGTGTTCACCGCAAGACGGTACCAGTGGCTCCATGCCGCGGCATCCACGTCGGCCCGTAGCGATCGCTGCCGATGGGCTTCGAAGCTGTCTCGGAAATAG
>JAWXBZ010000123.1:0-7245 GCA_034440375.1 Candidatus Eiseniibacteriota bacterium | reverse complement strand
TGCCAGATCGTGAAGCCGAAGGCGTTCGGCCGGAGACCTCTGAAGACTGTCTTCCAGCAAGTCCATATCGAAGCCGGCCTGGCGCGCGGCCTCCCACGCAGTGACGCCGTTTCCGGCGTCAGTCGCTCTCGAATCCCTCAGCGGCATCTGCCAAGCCTAACCCGAAAATCGATCATCAGACCATCCCCGAAAGCGATTGGTAATCCATCTTGTCCGTCGACGTCTTGGGCAACACCGGCAACACCACGAATCGATCCGGAATCATGTACGAAAGGAGGTTCTCCGCACAGAACCGCTTCATCTCGATGGTGCCCGCCTTCATCCCCTCGCGGAACGCCAGGAACGCCACGACCGACACACCGGCCTCCGCGTCCTCCCTGGCCACCACCGCCGCCTCCAGCACCGCCGGATGCTTGTACAGCCCCGCCTCAATCTCCCCCAGCTCCACCCGATACCCTCGCCGCTTCACCATCCGATCCCGCCGCCCCACGAACTCCAACACCCCATCCCCCGGATCAATGACCACATCCCCCGTCCGATACCAGGCCACGCCCGCATCATCTATCCAATATGTGGAAGCATTCCGCTCCGGCAAATTCCAGTACCCGCCAGTAACCGCCGCCCCCCGAATGACCAGTTCCCCCGGCGATCCCACCGCCACCAGCCCACCATCCGCATCAATGACCCGCCCCTCGCAATGATCGCAAACCAACCCGATCGGATACGGCCGATCGCGATCCAAAGGCACCGGCAACGGAATCTCATGCCACGTACAAACGTTCGTCTCGGTGGGCCCGTACAGGTTGAGATACCGCCGCCCCGGCCACCGCTCGGTCAACGCCCGCAAATGCCGCACCGGAAACACCTCACCGGCAAACAGCACCGTGTGCAGCGTGGACACATCCACCCCCTCCAGCCTCCCGTACTGCAACAGCAACGTGAGGATGGACGGCGTCGAATACCACACAGTCAGTTTCTTGGACCCCAGCAGCGCCGACAGCTTGAGCGGATCCTTCCCCGTCTCCTCATCAATGATGACGACGGTGGCCCCCACCGACAGCGGCACATACAAATCCAGGATCGACAAATCAAAATGAAACGGCGCATGCGATGAGAACCGATCATCCGCCGAAGGCGACACCACCCGCCGCGCCCAATCCACGAACGACACCGCATTCCCATGCGTCAGCATGACGCCCTTCGGCCGCCCGGTGGAACCCGAGGTAAAGAGGATGTAGGCCAGGTCGTCCGCCAACACATCCGCGCCGGCCGCCACCACATCGCCCACCACGGACGACAGCCCGTTTCCGCCACCAACACCCGGCAGCCCGATCACCACCGGCTCGAACCCGTCCGCGCTCATGGCCGCGCCCAGGGCCGCCGCGCCGGCTTCCTCGGTGATGACCACCCGGGCCCCCGCATCCCGAAAGATCCCCGCGCTGCGCGTGGCCGGCGCCGAGGGGTCCACCGGCACATAGGCCGCCCCGGCCTTCATGATCCCGAGGAGCGTGGCCAAGGAGTCGATCGACTTATGGAGGGAAAGGCCCACCCGATCTCCCCGCACCACGCCCAGGCTCACAAGGTGCGCCGCCAGCCGCCCCGCCAGCCGATCCAGCTCCCCATAGGTGATGGAGGCCCCGCCAGCCTCCTCGGCCGCAATCCGGTCCGGATCTCGGGACACCACATGTTCAAGAAGCGAATGCAGTCCGGCCTTCAAGAGGGCCTCACGGTGGGGGAACCAGCCACGCCAGCCGCGCAGCAGCCGACAAGTTTATCACACGCCCCCCGGGCCCCCGCCGGCACCAAATAGGCGGCTTTCCGGGGTCCGGATGATAGAATCAATCCTCAGGCCGTCCCCGTAGTCCATCCCAGGCAAGCTCCTGAACCATCATCGCCCCGACACCCATCCTCAGGAGGTTGGTCATGAAGATCACGATGGGCATCGTTCTCCTGGTGGCCCTGTTGGCCACACCAGGCCGCCTTAATGCCTCGCCGCTCCGCGCCTTCACATTCTCCCAGCCCCGCGCCACTACTTGTATGGACGACGACTGGGCATTCGCCACTGGCAACGCCTTCACCAGCGTCCGCAACGCCATTCTCAACCCCGCCAACTTCGGCCCCGCCGGCATCGTGCCCCGCAGCATCGAGTTCGTATCCGACACCCTGCTCACGCCCGCCGCCTTGATCGGCGTAGACATCATCCTCTTGTCTGTCCAGGCCGATTCGCTCCACGCCACCGAAAAACTCACGGCCCAGGAGTTCGTCCGCCAGGGCGGCGGCCTCTTCTACTTCGGCAACAACGCCGCCCGCAACCTCGCCGAGTCCTTTGGTGGCCTCCCCGGCGGCGTCAACGCGCCCTGCGGCGCCGTCAGCGCCGCCATCCCCCCCGTCACCGGCCCCTTCGGCACCGCCTCCGGCTGCATCGCCCCCAACTACCACCTCTCCTTCGCCAGCCCCGGCCCCGGCTCCGTCTTCCTCTCCGACGGCGCCCCCGTCGGCGTCACCTACACGCTAGAGTCCGGCCGCGCCATCCTCCTCAACGACGAAGAATGGATCTGCCACACCACCGTCACCCCCCCCTGCGGCGTCTCCGGCAACAACGGCACCCGCTTCACCCTCTTCATGAACGCCCTCGCCTGGATAAACCCGTCCGAGTCATTCGAATTTGACCCCGGGCAAGTCGGTGTTCCAGAGACCGCGCCAGCGGTGGCGTTGATTGCCACGCCCAACCCGTTCGCGGATCGGACGACCATCCGGGTGGATGGTTCAGGCCTCGTTCAGGTGACTATCTTCGACGCGGCCGGCCGCAGCGTCCGACGCCTGTCTGCCGGGGCAAGCGCAGGCCATGGGGATGCCGTCGAGTGGGATGGAATGGATGATTCCGGTCGCCGGCTGCCGTCGGGGATATACCTGGTCCGGGTTGAGTCTGAGGGTGGGGGAGGGGATGGGGACGTGCGGACCGTAAGGGTTTGGTTGGTGAGATAGGGGGACGGCGTTCGAACCCGCGTCAACCCGCCGGCGTCACCGGGCGGATATTCCATGCCTCCAGAGCGACTTACCCCTTCCGCTTCGACTCCACCAGCGAGGCGATGTCGGCGATGGTATTCAAGTAATCCACACCCGTCTCATGCGGCGAAAACTCGATCTTGTAAGTCTCTTCCAGATAGGCGACTAGCTTGATCGTAGCGAGGGAATCCAAGATGCCACCGGTAATCAGCGGCGTGTCGTCCTTGAGCTCGCTCGGATCCTCGCCAGGGAGGAATTCGGAGAGTACAAAATCCTTCACTTCGGACAGGGTGGCGGACATGGGGGGCCTCACGGATCTAACTGCCTCTGACGCATGGCCTTTCGGCGTGATTGGAAGGCAATGAGGATACCACATGGGGGATGAGTCCCCGTCGCGAGCATAGCTATCCACCCAATTGCGTGTTCAGGCTACAATCAGGCCCCAAATTAGTAGATTTGCCCGTACTCCGAGTCCAGTAGCCCCATCCGATCCCTCTCCGTTTCGAGGTTCTCGCGTGCATCTCGATCCAGCTCCGGCCAATCCCTTCTTCGACAAGCCGATCCTCAACTCGCCCTACGGAATTCCAATCCGGCACTGGGAGTTGGACCCGCACGGGCAGCCGACACAGAAAATTCTCGAGAACCGACGCGCCGCCGAATTCATCACGCCAATCCCCAAGCCCCGCAAGCAGAAGCGAGGCAATCCGCAGGAAGGAATGGTCTTCGATGAAGGGAAGGGCCTCTCCACCAAGAACCAACAATACGACCCGACCTCCATCATCAACGAAGTGCGCAGCCATGTCGGAACTTGGCGCGGCCTGGGCAATTCAAGTCAATGGCAGGTAACACCTGAGACCGTCCGACTCCTGCTGCACTGGCGCCACCACAAGTTCGGCGGCATCCGCCCCTTCTTCTGCCAGGTCGAAGCCATCGAAACCCTCATCTGGCTCACCGAAGTGGCGCCGCAGACGGCCAACGGCAAGCGCCTGCTGGGCGACCTGGCCGCCGCCAATAAGGATGCCAACCCGGAACTGATGCGGCTGGCCCTGAAGTTGGCCACCGGCGCCGGCAAGACCACCGTCATGGCCATGATCATTGCCTGGCAGACGGTCAACGCCGCCCGCCGGCCCGGCAGCAAGCACTTCACCCGCGGTTTTCTGGTCTGCACCCCCGGCCTGACGATCAAGGACCGGCTCCGCGTCCTTCAGCCTAACGATCCGGACAGCTACTTCACCGACCGTGAACTGGTGCCCACCGACATGCTGGACGAGGTCCGTCGCGCCAAGATCGTCATCACGAACTACCACGCATTCAAGCTCCGCGAGCGACTCGATCTGTCATCAGGCGGCCGCAAACTCCTTCAGGGGCGCCTTGGCGACGAGCTCAACACGCTGGAAACCGAAGGCCAGATGCTCCAGCGCGTCATGCCGGACCTGATGGGGATGAAGAACATCCTCGTGATGAACGATGAAGCCCATCACTGCTACCGTGAGAAGCCAAAAGACGCCGACGACGAAGCCTTGAAGGGTGACGAGCGTAAGGAAGCTGAGAAAAACAGCGAAGCCGCCCGCCTCTGGATTTCCGGCCTGGAAGCGGTCAACCGCAAGCTCGGCGTCAGCCGCGTCGTGGATCTCTCCGCCACGCCTTTCTTCCTCAGTGGCTCTGGATATGCCGAAGGCACCCTCTTCCCCTGGACCATGAGTGACTTCTCCCTCATGGACGCCATCGAGTGCGGCATCGTCAAACTGCCCCGCGTTCCGGTGGCCGAGAACATCCCCGGAGAAGAAATGCCGATGTTCCGCAACCTCTGGGAGAACATCCGCAAGGATATGCCCAAGAAGGGGCGCGGCCAGGGTGTGGAGTTGGACCCGCTGAAGTTGCCCACCCGGCTCCAGACGGCCCTGGAAGCCCTATACGGCCATTACGAGAAGACGTTCAAGCTCTGGCACGAAAGCGGTATCAAGGTGCCGCCCTGCTTCATCATCGTGTGCCAGAACACTTCGATCTCAAAGCTCGTCTATGACTTCATTTCGGGTTTCAACCGCTCTAACGACGACGGGACGCAATCTCTGGTCAACGGCCGCCTCGCGCTTTTCCGGAATTTCGACGAAACAACCGGCAACCCACTGCCGCGCCCGAACACGCTGCTGATCGACAGCGAACAACTCGAAGCCGGCGATGCCCTCGACGACAATTTCCGCAGCATGGCCGCCGACGAAATCGAGCGTTTCCGCCGAGAAATTGTGGAGCGCACCGGAGACAGCCGCGCTGGCGATAACATCACCGACCAGGACCTGCTCCGGGAGGTCATGAACACGGTCGGCAAGGTCGAGCAGCTCGGCGGCGGCATCCGCTGTGTCGTCTCGGTTTCCATGCTCACCGAAGGGTGGGATGCCAACACTGTCACCCACGTGCTCGGCATCCGCGCCTTCGGAACTCAACTTCTCTGCGAACAGGTCATCGGACGGGCCCTGCGTCGCCAGTCCTACGACCTGAACGACGAGAACCTGTTCAACGTGGAGTATGCCGATGTCTTCGGCATCCCCTTCGATTTCACCGCCAAGCCCGTCGTGGCCCCACCCCAGCCGCCACGCGAAACGATCCAGGTAAAGGCCATCAGCCCCGAGCGCGATGCCCTCGAAATCCGCTTTCCCCGCGTCGTCGGCTACCGGGTGGAGCTACCAGAGGAACGACTGTCAGCGGACTTCAATGAGGACTCGATCCTCGAGCTGACGCCGGACCTCGTCGGCCCGTCCATCACCCGCAATGCCGGCATCATCGGCGAGGGGGTAGACATGAACCTGAAACACCTGAGGGACACGCGCCATTCCTCACTGGTCTACCACCTCACGGAGCGTCTGCTCTACACCAAGTGGCGCGATCCTGGCGAGGACGCCAAGCTCTACCTCTTCGGCCAGCTCAAGCGCATCACGAAGCAGTGGCTGGATACCTGCCTGGTGTGCAAGGGGGATACATACCCCGCTCTCCTCAAGTACCAGGAACTTGGCGACATGGCCTGCAACAAGATCACCGCCGCCATCACCCGCCAATTCCTCGGCGAGCGCCCCATCAAGGCGCTCCTCGCCCCCTATAACGCCACCGGCTCAACAAGGCACGTCCGCTTCAACACCTCCCGGGAATCCCGCTGGGAAACCAGCTCCAGGTCCTGCCACATCAACTGGGTGATCCTGGACAGTGATTGGGAAGGGGAGTTCTGCCGGGTGGCCGAAAGCCACCCCCGGGTCCGCGCCTACGTCAAGAATCACAACCTCGGCCTCGAAGTCCCTTATCGCTATGGCTCCGAGATGCGCAAGTATCTCCCCGATTTCATCGTCCTGGTCGACGACGGCCATGGCCCCGACGACCCGCTCCACCTCATCGTCGAAATCAAAGGCTACCGCCGCGAAGACGCCAAGGAGAAAAAATCCACCATGGACACCTACTGGATCCCCGGCGTCAACCACCTGAGCACCCACGGCCGCTGGGCCTTCGCCGAATTCACGGAGATCTACCAGATCGAATCGGACTTCAAGGCCAAGGTCGAAGCCGCATTCAACGGGATGATCGAAGCCCAAACCATCCAAACCGCAGCCGGGACCAAGTAGTCATGGCCAAGCCTCCGACCAAGAAGACCACACGCAAGACCGTCGAAACCCTCAAACACGACGCCGACAAGCGCAAGAACATACCGACCGCCGAATTCCAATCAGTACTGAAGCCCGACGACAAGGCTCCCATCGAGCTCCGCTACCCCCGCAATACAGACCTGGACCCCCAGCTCGTCTGGCGCGGCAAGGACGAACAAGACTGGAGCGACCTCGTCGTCCACGCTCCGCCCCTCTACATCCAGGAAAAGGTACACCCCAAGGTCCTCATCGACGACCTCCTGAAAGCCACCAAGATCCGCCGCTTGGAAGAAGGCCAAATCGTCGCCGACCTCTTCGCCGACTTTAACGGGATTCCCGAAGGCGCCGACAAGACCGAGTTCTACCAGCATGACCAAAACTGGAGCAATCGCATGATCCTCGGCGACTCCCTCCATGTCATGGCCAGCCTCGCCGAACGCGAAGGCCTCCGCGGCAAAGTCCAATGCATCTACTTCGACCCCCCCTACGGCATCAAATTCAACAGCAACTTCCAATGGTCCACCACCAGCCGCGACGTGAAAGACGGCAACGCCAGCCACATCACCCGAGAACCCGAACAAGTGAAAGCATTCCGCGACACCTGGCGCGACGG
>JAWXBZ010000122.1:0-59512 GCA_034440375.1 Candidatus Eiseniibacteriota bacterium | reverse complement strand
CTGGCGCTGGTCCTGACCACCGATTTCTTCACGCCGATCGTGGACAAGCCGTATGACTTCGGGCAGGTGGCGGCCGCCAATGCGCTGTCGGATGTGTACGCGATGGGGGGGCGGCCCGTCTGTGCGCTCAACATCGTCGGTTTTCCCGAGGACACCCTCCCGCCTTCCGTCCTGGGGGAAATTCTGCGCGGCGCCGCCGACAAGGCGCACGAGGCCGGCATTGATATCGTGGGCGGACACACCATACGCACCGACGAGCCGATCTTCGGGCTGGCGGTGGTCGGCACCATTCACCCCGATCGCGTGCTGACGAACGCGAAGGCGCGACCAGGCGATGCCCTCATCCTGACCAAGCCGATCGGCCTCGGGATCATCACCACCGCCGCCAAGCAGGGGACGGATCGACTGAATGCGATTGGCGAAGCCATCCGAATCATGACGACGTTGAACCGCGCCGCCGCGGAGGTGCTGACCACGACCGGGGTCCATGCGCTGACCGACATCACGGGCTTTGGCCTGCTGGGACATTTACGGAACATCGTCGCCGCCAGCGGGGTGACGGCTTGGGTCTGGTTCGACCGCGTGCCGCTCATCGGCGCCGCCGTTACCTACATCGGCGATGGGATCGCCCCCGGCGGCACGCACGCCAACTGGCGGTTCCTGAGCGGCGATTGGGTCGATTGGGGTGGCGATCTCACCAAGGAGGAGCAGCTTCTCCTGTGCGATGCGCAAACGTCCGGCGGCCTGCTGGCCTCTGTGCGCGCCGATGACGCCGAAACGTTGCTCCTGGCGCTCCACGCCGCGGGAGTGGCCGACGCCGCGGTCATCGGACGGATCGTCGAATCCTCGTCGGGCCGGATCGTTGTCAGTCGTTCGGAAGCCTAGAACCGTTCATCCAGGAGATTGCGCATGTCCGCCGGAACGTTGACCAGCATCGTGCACCAGCCACTCGACCGCTCATACGCCGCCGATGACCGCCTGGACGATTTCATCCGCGTACCGGTCGATGCAATCGAGGTCGTGGCCGACTTCGGCCTGGCGGGTGATCAGAAGGCCCGCAAGGGCTCCGTGCGGCAGGTCAACATCCTGTCCGCGGAGTGGCTCGAATCACTGGCGGCGCTCGGTTACCGTACGAAGCCCGGCGAAATGGGTGAGCAGCTCATCGTGGCCGGCCTCCGCGTGGAGGAGCTCCTGCCCGGTGATCAGTTCCGAATCGGCGCCGACGTTGTACTCGAGATCACCAAGCCCCGCACCGGCTGCAGCCGCCTCGAGCACTCCCAGGGGAAGCCGCTGCGCGAGTTCCAGCCGGCCATCGGCATGCTGAGTCGGGTGATCGCGGGCGGCACGATTCACGTCGGCGATGCCGTCCGCGCCGTGCCGCGGGGCGCCGAGTCCTCGACGGCCACGTCTTCGGATCCCGTTCCGGCGGCTACTGGGTACCGCCTCATCGACGACGAGGACGGGACGATCTGATCTAGCGGATCTTTTTGGCGTTGGACGACAATTGTCCCGGAGCTGTTTGCGGAACCGCCGCGCCCCAGAACTCGGCGTGCAGGGCCCGGACCGCCTCCTCGACTCGCGAACCCGGCGTGACAAAACTCAGGTTGATCGCCGAGGCGCCATGCGAAATCATCGAGACGGGAAGCGACTGGACGGCTGAAAAAATACGGGGGACGAGGCCGGGCGATGACCGGAGGCCCTCGCCGACGAGACAGACGATGGCCTGATCCGTCTCCACGCTCACGTCACCGAGAGGGGCCAGTTCATTCCGGATGACCGGAAGATGTCGGGTGTCATCCAGCGTCATGGACACGCTGACTTCCGAGGTGGTCACCATGTCGACGGCCGTTTCGTGCCGGCTGAAGACTTCGAAGAGCCGGGCCAGGAAGCCGTGTGCCATCAGCATCCTGTCCGATGTGACGTTGAGTACGGTGATCCCTCGCTTGAAGGCGATCGCCGTGATCGGTCCCTTGGCCCCCGGTGTCGACCGCACGATGGCGGTTCCGACGCCGTCCGGGCGGCGGGAATTCAGCACCCGCACCGGGATGTTCTTCGTCATGGCCGGAGCCAGCGTGCTCGGATGCAGGACCTTTGCTCCGAAGTAGGCGAGCTCGGCCGCTTCCGCGAAGGAGATGACCTCGATGTGCAGGGCTCCGGGAACGACCCGGGGGTCGGTCGTCATGATCCCATCCACATCGGTCCAGATCTGCACTTCCGTAGCGTCGAGGGCTGCCCCGAGAATTGACGCCGTCAGATCCGAACCACCGCGGCCGATCGTCGTCGTCGCTCCTCCAATAGTGGATCCGATAAACCCCTGAGTCACCACGATCCGGTCATCACCGGGCTCGGGACGGAAACCGGCGGCCAGACGTGGGCCGGCCACCCCGAGATCGACGGCGGCCCGGCCGAAATCGGCGTTCGTCCGCATCATCGGTCGGATATCCAGGAAACGGGTGGGGAGACCAGCGGCGCTGAATCCGCACGTCGTCAGGTGCGAGGAGAGAATTTCGCCCTGGGCCAGGAGCGAGTCCGTGAGCCGTGCGGCCGTCGGCAATTCTGAGCCGGCGCTCGGATCCCCCTCAAGCATTTCCGCAAGGCTCCGAAGCGTTTCGGCTGCTTCGAGACGGGCTTCGTCCAATCGAGCATCGAGGGCCTGACGGAGGTGGCCACCGGCAAGATCGTCCGCTGCCGACCGATGCCGGCCGATCATCCGATCGAGAATTTCGAGGGCGCGGGTAAGGCGACCCGCGCGGGCATCGGCAGCGGCTTCGACGAGCGCGTTCGTCATCCCGGCCATGGCGGACACGACGATCACCGCGTTCGGTGATCGTCGCCCGGCCACAATCGTGGCGGCACGACGAATAGCTGCGGCATCCTCAACGGAGGTGCCGCCGAATTTGAAGACAATCACGTGATCCCCTGCGAGCCGGAAGGGAGAGCTAGTCCACCCCTGCCACCACGATCATGCTGGCGCGGGCCGTCGCCTGCCGGAGCTTTCGCGCCGGCGCGTATTCCTCGGAGGTCACCCAGGCCTGTGCCTGGTCGACCGTGTCGAATTCCAGGATGACGATGCGGTTCGGCCGCCAGTCACCCTCCAGGACGTGGGTCTGGCCGCCGCGGGCGATATATCGTCCGCCGAACGCCGCGATGGAGGCGGGCGCGAGCTTCTTGTACTCCTCGTAGCCGGCCGGATCTTGGACATCGATATCGACAATGACGTAGGCGCTCACTTGAAACCTCCCGGCGTCAGATCTCGATCTGCTCGCCCATCTCCACCACGCGGTTGGGTGGCAGCTTGAAGAAGGACGTGGCGGTCCGTTCGTTGCGGATCATGCGCGCGAAGAGCCGCTCCCGCCAGACGGCCATTCCCGGACGGTCGGTGGCCACAATCGTCTCGCGCCCCAGGAAGTAGGTTGTCTCCATCGGCTTCAGCGTCAGGATTTCGGGTGGCAGCATCTGGAGGGCGGCCGGCACATCCGGATCCTGCATGAATCCGTAGCGGATGAGAACCCGCCAGAATCCGTGCCCCAGGTCCTCGGCTTTCACCCGTTCCTCCGCGGAAACGTGCGGGATTTCTTCCGAGATGACGGTCAGGAAAACAACCCGTTCATGCAGTACGCGGTTGTGTTTCAGGTTGTGCAGCAGCGCCGAGGGAACGCCGGTGGCATTGCGATACATGAAGACGGCCGTTCCAGGCACCCGGTGGGGCGGGTTCTCCTGGGTCATCCGGATGAAGTCGACCTGCGGAATCTCCGATTCCGCGTGTCGCGCCGACAGGATCTGCCGGCCGCGCTTCCAGGTGGTCATGATGGTGAAGACGATCACAGCCACCGCCAGCGGAAACCAGCCACCGTCGGCCACCTTGATGATGTTGGCGCCGAAGAACGCCAGGTCGATGATGAGAAACACCCCGCAGAGGCTGAGCGCCATCCATTTCGGCCAGCGCCACTTGTCGTGAGCCACGAAGTAGAAAAGGACCGTCGTGATCCCCATGGTGGCCGTCACCGCGATGCCGTAGGCCGCCGCCAGGTTGCTGGATGTCTTGAACTCAATGACAAGCCAGATGCAAGCCACCATCAACGCGAGGTTGACTCCCGGAACGTAGATCTGGCCGATCTCGGAGGCAGACGTGTGCTTGACCTCGACGCGCGGGCTGTAGCCGAGCTGCACGGCCTGTCGTGTCAGGCTGAAAGCACCGGAAATGACCGCCTGGCTGGCAATGCACGTGGCGGCCGTGGCCAGGATCACGAGCGGAAGCAACGCCCACTCGGGCGCGAGGCGGTAAAACGGGTTCTCGGCATTGGCTGGATCCGACAGGAGCAACGCTCCCTGGCCGAAATAGTTGAGCATGAGCGCGGGGAGCACGAGATAGAACCAGATCAGCCGGATCGGGCGGGCCCCGAAGTGCCCCATGTCGGCATAAAGGGCCTCGCCGCCGGTGACGACCAGGAAGACCGTTCCGAGGACCAGGAAGCCGTGCCACCCGTTCCGCATGAAGAAGTCGATCGCATGGCTCGGGAACACGGACTCCAGGACCGCCGGGTAACGAAGCGTCCACTGGACACCAAGGATCGCCAGGACCAGGAACCAGACAAGGGTGACCGGGCCGAAGACCTTGCCGATGCCGTCGGTGCCGTTTTTCTGCACCAGGAAGATCAGCACGATGATCACGATGGTGATCGGCAGCACCCATCTACTGAACAGGGGGGTGATCAGCGACAGCCCCTCAACCGCCGACAGGACCGAAATGGCCGGCGTGATGATGCCGTCGCCATAGAGGAGCGCCGCCCCGAAAATACCGAGGGCCGCGATGATCATCCGCTGGGTGTCCTTGCCCCGCGCGGTCCGATTGGCCAGGGCGGACAGTGAGAGAATGCCTCCCTCGCCGCGGTTGTCCGCGCGCAGGATGAAGCCGAGATACTTGATCGAGATGACAATGATCAGCGACCAGAAGATCAGTGACAGCACGCCCATGATGTTCGCGGGCGACGCCTCGATCGCGTGCGGCCCGTGGAAACATTCCCGCATGGCGTAGAGGGGGCTCGTGCCGATGTCCCCGAAGACGACACCGAGTGCCGTCAGCATCAGGACGTAGAGATAGCGGCCCTTTGGGGGATGTCGATGGTGGTCTGTTGGCAAAGTTTCGGCCAAGCGCGTTTCCTTGATTCCCGCCCCATCCGGGGTGGTTCGGCCGCCCGGCAGAGTCGGCCAAGCCGGGCATGATACGCCGCGTGGTGGGGGGTAGCAAGGTGGACCCGTGTGACAACTCTCAGGCAGGGCCCACCCGACTCCACTGGACAGGACCCGCGGCCGCGCCGACAATGCCCATCGCCTGAATCAGTCCTGTCCGTTTCACGAATCCATCCAGCGGGGGTTGCATGGCATCGTCACGTCGCAAGGGGAAGAGCCGCTCGAAGATGCCGGTCAGCCGCGCCGCCGTCAGCCGCGCCGCATCGCGAACCCGCCGGCCGATCAAGGTCGAGGATCTGACCCGGTTTGTATTCGTTTCCGACCCGCAACTGTCGCCGGATGGCAAACGGGTCGTGTTTGTTCGGAAGCACGTCGGCACGAAGAATGACTACCTCCTCGATCTCTGGATGGTCCCGGTCGATGGGGGAGAGGCGGTGCGATTCACGAGCGGCGGCAAGGACGGTTATCCCCGCTGGTCGCCCGACGGCGGGCGGATCGCCTTCGTTTCGGGGCGCGAGAAGTCCCGCCCGCAGATCTGGACCATTCCAGCCGCCGGTGGCGAGGCCACGAAGCTGACCGATTTTCCCGAGGGGACGCTGGCCTCGTTCCGCTGGTCGCCCGATGGGCGGATGCTGGCCGCGTCGTTCCGCGAGCAGGACCCCGACTGGACCTGTGCGGCCGGGAAGCATCGCACCGACAACGGCCTGACCGATCCGCCCCGGGTCCTCGACGACTGGTGGTACCGCCTGGACGGAGACGGCTATTTCAATGCCCAGCGCTTCCACCTGTACGTGATCGATGCCAAAACCGGCAAGCACCGGAAGCTGTACGACCGGGACACGATGGGAGGCTTCAGCTACGACTGGTCCCCGGACAGCAAGGAACTGGCGGTCACCACCAATCGCGCACCACGGGCCATGGTCGAGCCGTGGAAGGACGAGATTCTGCGGATCCAGGTGTCCAGCCGGAAGATCCGCGCCGTACCGAATCTTCCCGAGGGGCCGAAGACCGCGGTGCGCTGGTCGCCCGATGGCAAGTCACTGGCCTGGGCCGGCCGCGAAGGGCGCGCCGGTCAGTGGGATGCCGAAAACATTGAACTCTTCGTTTGCGGCGCGGTCACGGGTGGAGCCCGGAGCCTGACCGGCAAGACGGACTACTGTCTCACGGCGGCCACGCTGGCCGACACCGCCGAAGCGGCCTTCGATCCGCAGATTCTGTGGACTCCCGACAGTCGGCGTATCGTCACGCGCCTTGGCTGGCATGGCGAGGGACACGTGGCCTCGGTGGCCCGCTCCGGTGGCCCGTTGACGATTCACACCCGGGGCAGCCGGGAACACACGCTGGGCAATTTCGATGCGACGGGGAGGAAGCTGGTCCTGGTCGTCGGTGACAGCAGCGGCCTGGCCGAAATCCATCTGACCGACGTTTCGAAGTCGATCGGATCATTGACGCCGCGGGCGGTGACCTCCTTCAACGCGCTCCTCCACCGGGAACTCGAGATCGTCCGACCGGTGAGTCACTGGGTGCGCACCGCCGACGGCCACCGCGTTCAGTGCTGGTCCATCCGGCCCGCTCACGGCAAACGAAAAATGCCGGCCATCCTCGAGGTGCACGGCGGGCCCCATGCCCAGTACGGCGTGCCGTTCTTTCACGAGTTCCAGCTCCTGGCGGCGCAGGGTTACGCGGTCTTTTACTCCAACCCGCGCGGCAGCAAGGGATACGGTCGTGATCACTGCGCCGTCATCACGGGCGACTGGGGAAACAAGGACTGGATCGACATCCAGGCGGTGACTGCCTTCATCAAGGAACAGCCGTGGGTCGATTCGAAACGTCTCGGTATCATGGGCGGCAGCTACGGCGGTTACATGACCAACTGGGCCATCGGTCACACGCGTGATTTCAAGGCGGCCATCACCGACCGCTGTGTTTCAAACCTCGTCAGCATGATGGGGAACACCGATTTCGTCGAAGCACCCGATTTCTACTGGCCCGGCAACATCTGGGACCGCCCTGAAAAACTCCGCGAGATGAGCCCGATCGCCTACTTTGGCCGGGTCAAGGCGCCGACACTGATCATCCACAGTGAAGGGGATCTGCGCTGCAACATCGAGCAGGCCGAGCAGGTGTTCAGCGTGCTGAAGATGCGCAAGATCCCAACGCGCTTCGTCCGCTACCCGCGCACGACCAGCCATGGCATGAGCCGCGGCGGGCCGCCCGACATGAGGCTACATCGCCTGCGCCAGATTCTTGACTGGTGGAAAAAGTACCTCTGAGGCTCATCACTGACCGGGGCCGGGCGTGACGCGAACCCCCAACGCCTTCGCCCCGGTCTGGAAGCTGGTCAAGCGCATCCCGAAGGGGCGTGTCATGACCTACGGCCAGATTTCCGAACACCTCGGGCGCCGGCTCTCGGCGCGGGCCGTCGGCTGGGCCATGAGCGGGTGCCCCGACGATGTCCCGTGGTGGCGGGTGGTCAACGCACAGGGGGCCTGTTCCACCGAGGGGCTGGTCGAGCCTCCGGGGTTGCAGCGCCGGCTGCTGTCGAAGGAAGGCATTCGATTCAACGACCGCGGCCGGATCGACCTCGAGCGCCATCGCTGGCACCCGCGTCGCTCCTGACGTCTCCTCGCCCCTTCTGACCGAAAGGCCGTCACGGTCAATTCGTTCCCGCTTCAACACTCCACGGCCGACCTGCGTCTTTGGATACCGAAGCACGAATTGGCCGGGCACCGGCAGCGCCGGGCGCCGATCGAACCCCCCGTCTCAAGGAGATCCGATGCTGTCTTTCGTTGCGCGTTCCCCCCTGGTTGCCCGTTACGGGCGCCTCTTTGCCGTGGTCGGACTTGTCGGTGTGCTGACAGTGGCCGCCGCGCCGCTGGTCCGTTCACAGACGTCAACCACCGCAAGTGACGACACCCGCCTTCGTCGCACGATCCGCGGCATGGAGGAGATGTTCGACGATGTCTTCGTCGAGAGCCGCAACGTGCTGGTGCAGTCACACGAAGCCACGCAGGGGCACTACATCCCGGAGTTCGGCATCCTGTTCACCGCCGAGGTGTCACTTCTCAATCGCTGGTCGATCACGCGCCAGACCAACTGGAATTGGTCGTGGGACGACGATGACGACGACGGGGATTCGGCCCGGATGCTGACCCGCCAGGAAAAGCAATACAAGGCCTTCAAGGAGGAGATGACCGAAGCCCTGATGGCCGGCGGCGACAACTTCGGAACACGCCTCGATGGCAGCCAGTGGGTCGGTATCTCGATCGCGCTCGAGGACAGCCGCTACTTCAAGAAGCACAAGCTCAACCAGCTCCAGATCAAGGCACGCGCCGGCGATCTCAAGGCTTTTGCCGACGGCACCATCACCGAGGCTTCGATGAGGGGAAAGATCGTCACCACGGAGTCCTGATTCGGGCGAAGCGGGCGGCCCTTACGCCGCCCGCTCGCCCAGCCGGCCGCGGGCTGCGCGCAAGGCGGTGACACCGATCACCGCCAGCAGCGCCAGCAGGATCAATGTCGTCGAAAAGTACCAGGCCGACGTGTCCAGTGCGAACGGGTAGTTCGACACGAGTCCCAGGACCAGGATGGCCGAGGCGGCAGCCAGGAAGCCCCGGCGGAAGACCAGGGCGAGCAGGCCGCCCGTGATGATGAGGCTGATGACGAGACGCGTCGGCGATGTCTGCCCGGCCGAGGCGGCGCCTCCCAGGAGCAGGACCACCAGGCCAACCGAGAGCCACTCCTTCTTCAGAACCATTCTCCCGATCACATACAGGATGAGGATGACCATCGGTGTGGTCACCACCTGGGTCAGGCTGCTCAGGATGGCGCCGATCACGGCCGGTCCGCCCAGAAGCACATCCGAGTCGATCTGAATCGGCAGAAGAGCCAGGCCAGCATGAGCGAACCCCAGACCGCCGTGGCCACCCGCACCGCACCGAGCCGGTCGGCCCGCTCCAGGCGGATGTTTCGACGCGTGATCAGAAAGCCGCCGATCATGACCGTCAGGATGATGACAAACGAGATGATCGACTGGGCGGTCCTCTGGCCATCCGGCAGGACATCATTGAATCGGTCACGCGGATCCCAGGGGACGATCACCGAAAATCGGGCCAGCCGGCCCCGGTAGGTGGCCGCCTCGACCAGGACGGTGTCGCCGGGCGCCCACGACCGCGTGCCGCGCCAGGCGCGCCGCGCGTCAACATAGAAACTCGGATTGCGATTCGGCACCGCCGGAGCGAATCGCCCGGTATCGAGTCCGGCCGCGACAAACCAGTTCGGCCAATCGGGCTCGGGCACCACGGCCAACGAGTCGGTCCGCGGCGGAATCACCGCAAGCAAGGTCAGCTGGCCGGTCTCGTCGAGGACCACCATGGACATCCCGGCCGATTCGAACGGCGGGTCCGTCCGGTTGATGCGACCGAACGAGCCGAGACGCTGCGGCACCTCCCCCGCGGCAGGGCCTGGCGATACCAGTACGAAATGGCCGAGGCTTTTCCCGATGCAAAATGACTCCAGCGGTCCGGCGAGGGGTCGCGATCCGCGATCCAACGCAGCAGGGAATAGTCATCCAGGAATCCGGAGCCCTTGAGCCCGGCCGATTGCGGCAGATCGACCCGGGCCAGCAACTCGCGGGCCTTGTCTTCGAGGACTTCCGGACGCTTTGGCAGCGGACTCAGTTGATACAGATACGCCTGCCGGCCGATGAAAAGACTGATGATGATTCCCAGGGTCATGACGCCGAGCAGCAGGTTGGCCGTGCGCGGACGCATCGCCACCTCGCCACCGGCGGCTCTCACCATCTCCGGGCTCGGCGTTTGGCCGGCTGCCAGCGCGGCGGCCAGTGGATCGCCGCCTGGCAGGGCGGCCGACAGGGCCATCGCCGAGTCAAATCGGCGCTCCGGTTCCTTCTCGAGACATCGGAGGATGACCTTTTCAACGCGCGGATCGAGGTCATTCACCCGGTGCGACGGCGGTTCGGGCGGTTCTTCCTGGTGCTGGCGGATCAGTTCAACCAGCGAGTCGGCCTCAAACGGGCGTCGACCGGTCACCATCTCGTAGAGAATGAGGCCCAGTGAGTAGAGGTCGGTCCTCACCGTCAGGTTGATGCCGTCCATCTGTTCGGGTGCCATGTAGGCCGGGGTGCCGGCAAAGTTGTCGTTCTCGGTGAGGCGGCCGGACAGTCCGGCCAGGCCGAAGTCAGCGATGCGCGCATCACCCCGTCCGTCGATCATGATGTTCGACGGCTTGAGATCGCGATGGAGCACGCCCTGGGCGTGGGCGGCCGCCAGGCCAGCGCAGATTTCGCGGGCAAGCTGCGTGGCCTTTTCGGCCGGCAACCGGTCGATGCGCCGAAGAAGACTGGCCAGATCCTCGCCGTCGATGAACTCCATCGACAGAAAGTGCTGCCCTTCGATCTCGCCGATGTCGTACACGCGACAGACGTTGGGATGACTGATCTGCCGCGCCAGCCGAACCTCTGAATGGAAGGAGGCCAGGGCCGCCGCGTTTCCGGCCAAAACGGCGGGAAGGAACTTGAGCGCCACCGGCTGATCGAGTTTCAGGTCGTCGGCCCGGTACACCTCGCCCATGCCGCCCCGCCCGATGAGCCCGATGATCCGGTAACGCCCGGCCAGCACCATTCCCGGTTGGAACAGGGTTGAGCCGGCGGCACCGCTCGCCACGACTCCGGCCACACTGGGAGTGCTGGAATGAATGGACGACCCGCACGACGAACAGAAGCGGCTGGAGTCCGGCACCGGGACCCGGCAAACGGGGCAGGGGGTCATGGGGCACAGGATAACGAGCGGCCGGGTGGACAACAACTTGCGCGCCGTCGAAAAACTGCTACTCTGCCGCCATGACCCGCGCCATGAAGAACGACGCCGATCATCCCTGAGTCAAATCGCCCCAACTGGGTAATCTGACGCTCCTCACGCATTCCATACGCAGCGAAAGCTCTTAAGCTCCGAGTGGCCCACTCCGATATCTCCTGTGACCGAGCAAAGTGAACCAGGTTGTCCCACACGCCGCGCTTCCGGGAGATGTTGGTCATGATTCGTCACCACCACCCACGACACCGCACTTTCGGAATCATCCAGCCGGGCGCCGCCCGGTTAACCGCCGCGTTCGTGCTCCTGGGCTGGTCCGTGGTCTCCGTCGCCTCGGCGCAGAGCCCGACCTACGAAGACCAGGTCATGCAGATCGTGAATCAGGAGCGCTGGACCAACGGCCAGCTGCCACCCCTCAAGCGCAACGACTTCCTCAACAGTTCCTCGACCACGCACAGCACCAACATGGCCGTGCGGAACTTCTTCGCTCACTGCGATCTCGACACCGGCACCAGGCCGTGGGATCGGATGACCGCCGCCGGTTACACCGGCTGGAACTCCGCCGCCGAGAATATTGCCGCCGGCTACTCGACCCCCGCGGCCGTCATGACCGGCTGGATGAACTCCACGGGACACCGGGCCAATCTGCTCTCCGTGAATTACCGGGAGATCGGCATCGGCTACTACCTGCAGAGCGGCGACCAGAGCAACGTGCGGGGGGATGCGAACGGCGATTGCACGGCGGATGGCACCCCCGGCGGGCCGTACAGCCGTTACTGGACGCAGAACTTCGGCCGGAAGAATTCCGTGTATCCGGTCGTCATCAACCGGGAGGCCTTCCAGGTCACCAACTCGACCGTTGATCTGTACGTCTATGGCACCGGCTGGGCCCAGGAGATGCGTTTCCGCAACGAGGAGGGCGCCTGGTCCGCCTGGACGACGTTCAGTGCCAATCAGAGCTGGGTTCTCTCGGCGGCCAACGGCACGAAGACGGTCAACGCCGAGATCAGGAACGGCGCGACCGTCTATGCGCAGAGCGATCAGATCCTATTGAATGCCAGCGCCGATGTGGCGGTCGTGCTGTCGGCCACGATGGCCACCGTGGAGTCGGGCCAGACCTGGACATTCACGATGACCACCACCAACACCGGTGCCTCCAACGTCACGAATCTCACCATCTCAAATCCCCTGCCGGCCGGCCTCACGTTTCAATCGGCCTCGGCAACGGTGAGCGGTGTCGGAAACACGATCACCCGCACGGTGCCGACGCTCGCTTTGGGCGCCTCCGATGTCGTCGAGATCACGCTGCTCGCCGGCGCGGCGGGTGTGCTGGTCGTTCCGGTCGATGCCCAGGCCGGTGAGTACGATCCGAACATGGCCAACAACTCGGCCAGCCTGCCGCTTGGGATCACCGCGTCGCAGACCGGCGTTCCCGGCGACGATCTCGATGCGGGTCGGCCGGCGTTGTCGCTCCGCCCGAACCAGCCGAATCCCTTTGCGTCCGCCACGCGCCTGTCCTGGAGCCAGCCGGAGGGCGGGCGGGTCCTTCTCACAATTCACGATGCCGCGGGTCGCCGGGTGACGACACTCGTCGCCACGCCCTTTCCGGCGGGTGATCATGCCATCTTCTGGAATGGCAACGACGATGACGGTCATGCGGCCGCCGCGGGTCTCTATTTCAGCCGGCTCGAGTTCGCCGGACAGGTTCGAACCGGCAAGCTGCTCCTGACGCGGTAGCTGGAATCGGACTGATGTCCCCCGGTCGCTGGGCCGGGGGATGGCTGTCATGTCGGCAACCCCGTGCCGACGCAATGAAAGAAAATGTCGAGTATTCTCCCTCCATATGACCCCTCTCGCCCTCCTGGCAATGTTTCACCTGTTCCTGATCGGCGATGCCGGCGATCCCCGCCCGGCGGGTGAACCGGTCCTCACCGCCCTGACCGCGGAGCTTGGCCGGGCCCCCGAAATGAGCGCTGTCGTCGTTCTCGGCGACAACATCTACCCGAGGGGGCTCCCCGACGAATCCGACGACGACTATCCCAAGATGTCGCGGCGGATCCGCGACCAGGTCCAGGCCATCACCGCCGCCGGCGTGCGGGGCATTTTCATCCCCGGCAATCACGATTGGGGAGGGTCGGGCCCGGAGGAATGGCGACGAGTCCTCCGGCAGGAGATCGAGGTCGAGCGCCTGGGCGGGGCCATGGTCCGCTGGCTTCCCAACGAGGGGTGCCCCGGCCCGGTCGTCGTCGACGACCTGGATCCCCGGCTGCGCGTCGTCGTGCTCGATACGCAGTGGTGGCTGCATGACCACCAGCGGCCCGACGCTGCGCTTGTTTGCCCGGCCACGACCGACACGGCAATCGTCGAGGCCCTGTCGGAAGCTCTCGTCACAGCCGGCGATCGGAAGGTGATCGTGGTGGGTCATCACCCGCTGGCCAGCCGGGGTCGGCACGGCGGCCACTTCACGGTACTCGATCACCTGTTCCCGTTCCGCAGCCTGAGCCCATGGCTTGTCATGCCGCTGCCCGTCATCGGCTCCCTTTATCCGATCGCCCGGGCGCATGGCATTTATGCCCAGGATCTCTCAGCCGCCAGCTACAGAGCCATGCGTCATCGCCTGCTCGATGCCTTCGAGGCCCGGCCCCCCTGGATGTATGCGTCCGGTCATGATCACAATTTACAGTTGATGGATGGACCGGCGGAGCTGGGGCCATCAGCCCCGACCCACCTCGTGGTCAGCGGCGCCGGCGTCCTCGGTCACACGGAACCGGTTGATACGGATCGGGTTCGGGTGGCGTCCTCGGACCCCGGCTTCTTCCGGATCGACTTCAAGGACACCGGAACGGCTTCCATCACGCTCCTGGCGGTTACCGACGACGGGCGGGCCCTGGAAGTCTGGACAGGCACCCTGGACTAGTATCGGCTATTATTTTGGACGCCACCGCCTCGCGCGGCCGGCGACCCCGCTCAACCAGCATCGTCGATTCGAGGACCTCATGAACCGAAACCACCGCACCAATGCGGCTTCATTGGCCGCCTTCCTGGCTCTCGTGCTCACGGCCACCCTCGCTCTTCCATCGTTGGCCCAGCAGAGCCCCGGGCCGCCAAGGAAGCTGGAAATCGGCATGCCGGCGCCGCCACTCATGATCGATACCTGGGTCAAGGGTGAGCCCATCGAAAAACTGGAGAAGGGGCACCCGTACGTGATCGAATTCTGGGCGACCTGGTGCGGACCCTGCCGGCAGACGATCCCGCATCTCACCGAATTGCAGCAGCGCTACGGCGACAAGCTGACGATCATCGGCATCTCCAGCGAGCCGAAGGGTCTTCCCGAAGTGAAGCCCTTTGTCGAGAAGATGGGTGCCAAGATGGATTACCGGGTGGCCTTTGACAAAGGGGGCGGCACGAACAACGCCTGGATGGTCGCCGCTGGCCGACAGGGGATTCCCTGCTCGTTCGTCGTGGACCAGAAGGGAATAATTGCCTGGATCGGCCACCCGGGAGAGCTGGGTGCCATTCTCGATGACGTCGTCGCCGGCACCTGGGATTTTGCCGTGTACAAGGCCCGCCAGGACAAGATCAAGGAAGTTGAGGCCAGGCTGCAGGCCGCGGCCAAGGCGCAGGATGCCGGGAAGATGATCGAAGGCCTGGATGAGCTGATGGTTGTCGATCCCGCCCGCCACGATCAGGCTGCGGTCAAGAAATTCGAACTCCTTCTCTTCGCACTCCATCGCTACGATGAGGGGTACCAGTGGGCGACGCAGCTGGTCGATATCATGTTCAAGGATCGCCCGGAGATGCTCAACGCCATCGCCTGGGCCATCGTCGACGGGCAGGGCCTGGAGCAGCGCAATCTCGACCTGGCGCTGCGCGCCGCCGTCCGCGCCGAAGATCTGACCGACGGCGCCAACATGGAAGTCCTCGACACGCTGGCCCGCGTCCACTTTGAAAAGGGAAATGTCGACAAGGCCGTGACGATCCAGGAGCAGGCCCTGAAGCTGGCCATCGATCCGAAGCGCAAGCTAGAGTCGCAGGCCCGGCTGGACAAGTACAAGGCGGCTCAGGGCTGAGCGGTGAATCTGGCGTCAGGACTTCGTGACGCCGTACTGCCCGGCAAGCCTCTACCGACGAATCCGAACCAGTTGCCGCGCCCGCGACTCACCCTGGCCGGCTACCCGCGCCCAGTAGACGCCCGGCGCCACCGGCTGGCCGTCCGTACCCAGGCCGTCCCAGCGGACCTCCATCGATTTGGCGCCCGGAATCGCGCGGACGGCCAGTCGCGCCACGCGCCGCCCGGCCGCGTCGAGGATCATCACGTCGCCCGACAGGGGCGCCCCGGAGGCCAACGTCAAGGTCGTCCCCTCGACGAACGGGTTCGGGCTGGCGCTGATCGTCGCGACCCGCGCCGCCGGTGCCGGCTCGATGTCCGGATCATCAACACCTGAAACGGTATTCCCTGAACTGAAATAGCCGGCCAGTACGATCAGCGAGGCCTGGATATTCACGGCCGTTTCGTTGAGCGTGTAGTTTCCCTTGTTGAAATAGTTCGGGTCGGCGATGTCCTCGTAGCATTTGCCCGGGTAGGGGCTGATGGCGGAGTTGTCGGCCTTGTTGGCGCCGCCGACGAGAAGATTGGGAATGGGGCGACAGAGGGCGTCGTCCACATTCACGTAGCCGGCGGCCAGGTTCCACGCGCCATGGCTGTGGAGCACGGGCCGCTCGCCGAGGCCGGTCACGTATACCTGGTCCACCGGGTTCCGGCCAAGGATGTAGTGCAACTGCTCGCGGGCGGACTGTACCCAGGCACTGTTTGGTGTATAGCGGTCGGCCTGGATCATGGTCCAGGCGTAGCGGAGCAGGACGCCGGTGAATCCCCAGTAGTAATCGCCGGAAGGTGGCGTGGTCGAGGCCACGCAGCCGTAGCCGTCCTGCCCCACGCGCGTGTTCCAGCCGCCCACGGAGGAGAGCGTCGAGTTCTCGATGCTCCACCAGTTGCCCGATTTGATTCCAGCCGTCGCGCCCGGCGCATCGCGATAGGCGAAGGCCCCCATGTTGGCCAGATCGCCCCAGCCATCGGGGTACCAGACACCGTTGAACGTGAGGCCGTCCCCCCAGCGCGCATCGAACCAGCTCTTCGCCGCCGCGCTCCCGTTCAATCGATAAAGCTCGGCCGCGGCCCAGAGGCGTCGCCCGAGTTCGTTTCCGGCGATATACGTGGCACCGGTATGGCCAAACTGGTTGGCAAATCCAGCGACCGGCACCCGGCCCGGATTGCTCTGCAGCCAGTTCCATGCATTCACGGCACTGGTGGAACAGGTCGCCGCGAATGTCGGATCGACCCCGGCATACACCCGTGCCGCCAGGGCCATTGCCGCGCAATGGACGGCCGTGGCATCACTCGAAATCGACGTGTAGTAACGCGTGGTCGGCTCGGCTTCCGGCAGGAACTCGCCGGCATAGCTGGCGACGGATTCCCGGTGGAGCACCGAACCGTTGGCCAGCTGCATCTTCTGCATCCACTGGAGCGACCATCGCGCTTCGTCCAGCAGGTCCGGCACGCCGTTTCCACTTTCCGGGATGCCGGCATCGTCATGCGGATAGCGCGAGGGGAAATGGTCGTAGGCCTGCAGCAGCACGCCCACGGCATAGGCGTTGTTCGTGCTGTACTTGCCGTAGTCGCCGGCGTCGTGCCACCCGCCGATGGTATTGCGGTAGCCGCCCGGCGCCCCGCCGGTGGTGGCCCAGTCGTACGAGGCCATGCCGCCCGCCTCGTCATGACAGGCCTCGTGCGTCCAATCTCCACCATGCGCTACATCGATGGCGGTGCCGCAGCGCTGGTAATAGAGCCCTTTCAGCAGTTTTCGGTAAAGGTCGTCGTACACGGCGCCGTGCACCTGGAAGGGGTGCGAATCGCCCACGCCGGGCACCCGCACGACATACTCGCCGATTGCCGCAAGCGAACTGAACAATCCCTGGTACACATTATCGCCGCTTCCGGGATCGGCGCTGCGCCTTAGAGTCAGGGCACCGGACAGGACCAGGGAGTCGTCGTTCCGGCGACGGATCTCGAAAATGGCCGGCGTTCCCGAAGCCAGTGCCACCGCCACCCACTTGGTCTCGGCGGGCGCGTAGCCGTGCTGGTTGATGCGAACACGGGTTGATGGTGCCGCCGGAAACGCATCCGGAATGGAAATCGTCAGCGCACCCGCCAGGGCCGGAAGCCCGAGCCGGATGAGCCGATTCATGCGCCCCCTCCTATCGACGAACCGGGCAGAGGGTCAGTGCCCCGCCCGTGTGGATGTCCGTGATCAGGAAATCCCGATTAACGTTCTCGGCGTCAACAGCCAGCTCCCAGGTGGTTGTTCCGAGGCCGTCGGTCGAAACCCGGACGCGGACGCACGGGATGATCGCCCCGGGCATGATCCGCACCACCTCCGTGCGGTCCAGGGCCGGCATGACCGTTTCAGCCATGGCCTCGCGGCCGGAGTCGTCGGTCAACGACCAGGTTCGGCCGGAACGGCCGCTTCCACAGAGCGCGTTGAGTGCCGTTTCGTGTCCCTGGTTGAAGTCACCCGACTTCTTCGAGTGGCTGCCGGGTGCGGAGAGATCATCCGCCGGCCGGGCGGCCAAGGCCCCGGAACAGAATCGGAGTGGCTCGCCGGTATGGATGTCGGTGATGAGGAAGTCCCGATTTACATTCGCCGCGTCAACGGCCAGATCATAGACGGTGTTTCCCAGGGCATCCGTCGCCACGATGACCCGGACGCAGGGGACGATCGCGCTCGGCATGATGTTCACGATGTCGGTTCGACCCACGGCCGGAACGATGGTTTCGGTCATGACGGCGGATGCTTCGTCCTGGTCCGGGCCGGGCAATTCCAGGACCCAACTCCGGCCCGAGCGCCCCTGTCCCGTGATGGAATTCAGCGCATCGTCATGGCCGGAGGCGAAGGTCCCACCGGGCGTGGCGGGAACCTGCATGCTGAGGCCGGCCATGGCGGGAAGGGCGACAAAGTCGCCGGCCAGGCACAGGCCGATCGCGAGCGCACCGGTTGTTGTCATGAGTCGTGTCCTCTCGGCAAGGGTGTCGTTGGGGCGGTTCACGGGCATTGAATTCTCCACTGGTTTGGGGGTGGAGGGCCATTATATACCCGTCCGATGTGGCGTCCGCGGGAAGTCATCCCTATCTTCAATTAACGGCTCCAGCGCGTTCCTCCCCATCCGGTCTTCCCGGGTCCTGTCGACCCGGAAGGGAGAAGCGCCATGTTCAAGCGAGCCGATTTTATCGTCACCACAGTAGTGTCTTGGCCCGGGTGGAGCAGGGACCGCCGCTTCGTTGTTTTCGTCACGAAGGGTATCCTGTGTCTGGCCGCCATCTACCCGGGCCAGGAGTGACCATGTCAATGACCGGCGTCACGCCCCGACAGCCGCCCCGGCTGGCGGTCCTCATGTGCTTCGTCATTCTTGCCACAGGCGTCAATCCGGCCGTTGCGATGGGCGCTATCGGCCGTTTGCCGAACTCCTGCGGCGCGACGGCTGTCGGGTGTCGGGTTCGAATCAACCGTTCTCGGCCGCCGCGCTCCGCGAATGGGTGCGGGGTGGCGGATCTCTCCTCTGAACATCATCCACTGGCTGGCGGGCCGGAGGATTGAGAACTGACAACCGAGAATCCGTTTGAACGGTCCAGCCGGGGGGAACGTCTAACCCCCTGGAGGTCATGAATACCGGAGCTGGAGGTTCATTGGACGCTCTTACAGATGAGCAGCTCGTCGTCCTGATTCAACAGGGCAACATCAACGCGTTCAATAACTTGTCTCAGCGATGGGAAACCAGCCTCTACCGGTTTATCCGGCGGATGATGGGCAACTCTGAAGACGCACGGGATGTCTGCCAGGAGGCCTGGTCCAAGGCGTACCAGAATATCGGGTCGCTTCGGGACGGGTCAAAATTCAGGGCTTGGATCCACTACATTGCCCTGAACCTCTGTCGGGACCGGTTTCGGAGCCTCAAGTCAAAAGCCATCCACTCCAGTTACGAGGAGGGGGGGCTGGAAACGATGCCGGAGGGAGGCGGGAAGGCGGCCCAGTGGGCCACCACCCGCCACGTGGAGCAAACCAGTCTCAAGACGCTCCTGGACGAGGTCCTGACGGAGCTGCCCAACGAACAGCGGACCGCCATTGTCCTAAGGGAGTACCAAGGCTTCACGTCGGAAGAGATCGCCGAAATTACCGGAGTTCCGGCGGCCACCGTGCGGAGCCGAATTTTCTACGGATTCAAGGCGTTGCGACGCCTGTTGAACGAGCGTGGCATTTCGCCAACGCTGCCGGCCTGAACGGGCCGAAGGAGTGAGTGAATTGAAACGACATGAATCGGTCGATCCAAAAATCGACAGGCTGGTGGCGGCCCTCTATGGCGAGATGACCGATGCCGACCGCCGGGATTTTGACGCCCAGCTCAAGGTTGATGCGGCGCTTCGTACCGAATGGGAGGAGCTCTCCGGAACGCGGAGTCTCCTGGCCGACTGGGAGGTGGAAGATCGTATCCCGAGTTTCCTTGTGGTCGAAGCCGGTGGCCGGAATCGTCGCGCCAGTGCTGCCGGTTGGCTGGAAGGTTTCCGCGATCGCTTCGGCAGCTGGTTTTCCGTGGGCGGGTGGGTGGTGGCCGGTGCCGCGGCCGCTGTTCTCCTCCTCGCGCTCAAGGGCGTTGAACTCCAGAAGACCGACGGCGGCTTCCAGGTCAATGTCGGTTCGCGTAATCGGCCGGTGACACGCCAGACCGTCGATCCTCTCGGAACGATCCCCTTGCAGGTTTCAAGCAACGGCGATGCCGGCACCAGTACCGCCGCCTACCTGACCCGCGACGAATTCGACAAGTACTCGGCCGCCATGCTTCGAATGGTATCGGCCTACATGAACGAATACCGGGGGCGTCGGGACCAGGAGATCGGTGCCGCACTTCGTTCCCTGTACGGCGACATCAATGCCAAACAGTCCTCGCAGTACGCAGACCTGCTGGGAAAGATCGATGCCACACGTCCGGCGGATCGGATCGCGCATGATTTTCTCCGTCCGATGGAGCTTGGCATGAGTCACGCGGACAGCCTGGGGCCGCTCCTCTCGCCCGAAGACGTGGAAGTGGGCCGAAATGAGTAACCGCCTCCGGTCACCTCTGGCCGGAATCGGGCTTGCCGCTCTGCTTCTGATGCCGGGCCTGTTCCACCCGGCGATCGTCACGCCGGCCGCCGCCCAGGCCGGTCAATCGGCGGATCCCATTCGCTCGAAACGAATGCTGCGCGAAATCACCGTCCTCGAAAAGGTGATCGACGAGATGCTCCTCGACAGCAAGAACGTGCTCATCTATACAGCGGGGGGCGTCGCGCACGGCCTTTACATGGATGAGTTCGGCGTCCTCTTTTCCTTCGAGGCCTCGCTGGTCGATCGTAGCGACGACATGCAATGGCCGGAAAGCTGGGAAGGTTTCTCGTTCGGAACCGACGAGCACGGCAATGTCATCATCAAGAAGAACAAGGAAAAGCGTTCGCAACAGGATCCCCCGATCGCGCCCAAGCCGCCGGTACCGCCCAGGGCCGGCGAAAATCCCAAGTCATCCCCCACCCCGCGCACCTGGATCGACAAGCAGGCCGGCAAGCAGGCCAAGCTCTACGATGCCGGCAAAGGCGAAATCATCGAAACGCTCATCGAGTACGGCGAATCAATGAACTCCCTCCGGGACAACCAGTGGCTCTGTTTCGCCGCCTTCCTCAAGAACAGCGATTTCTTCCTCGAGAGACGCATCTCACGCCTGGTGGTCAAGGCCCGCATGAGCGACCTGCGCTCCTACGCGCAGGGACGCCTCGACCGAAAGCAGATGCTGGCGAGGGTGGTCGAAGAGGAATACTGAGGTGGTCGAAGCCGGGTACTGAGGCCGGGCTACCGCGCCACGACAATGTTGCGGGACACGCGCTCTCCGGCCACTTCCAGGCGTGCGTAGTAGACACCCACCGGAACCGGTTGGCCCCGGTCGTCCGTCGCGGTCCAGGCCGCAATATTTTCGCCGGGCGGCAGGTTTGCATTATCGAGGAGGCTTGCCACGCGGCGCCCCGCGGCGTCGAAAATAGTCAGGCTAACGGGCCAACCCGTGCCTGATTCCGGTACGACGAAGGCGATCTGTGTTTCGCTGACGACCGGATTCGGCCGGGCCGGCAGGAGTTGAAGCCGTCTGGCATCGACCGGCGGGCGCCGGATTTCCCGCCGGATCACTTCCGCCACCGAGCCGTCCCGACCGACTTCCTCGAGCCGCACCCAGATTCGGTCCGTGCCGACGGGCGCCGGCAGCCGGTGTTCGAACCGCCCGTCGATCCCTTCGGACATCGGAATGAGTCCGCCGGAGGGATCAAAGGCTCCCTCCTCCGAAGTCGCACTCGACAGCCGGAAACCGATCGCCTGGTCGGGATCGCCGACCTGCCAGTTCACACGGATATCGCCGTTGGTCCAGGCCAGGTCAAAGGCCAGCAGGGTGACCGGCGTCGGGCGGGTGCCGACGGTGTACCAGACCGGCGCATAGCCGTCCGTGGCCCAGATGACGTCATTTCCGCTGCCCGTGACGCCGTCGGCTTCGAGCGTCACCAGGTAGATGAACGCCTGCGAATTGATGTACTGGTAGAAGACCTGCCGGTCGTCGCCCGAGAAGGTCGGGCGGCCGAGCGACTGCAGATTGTTGGTGATCGTGCCGCTGGCGCCAGTCTGAAACTCGTAGCCGATGACATAGGTGTTACCGTCGTTGCTGACGTAGTCGAAGGCGATCTTGCCATCGCTGTTCTGGGCCAGCGTTGGATTGCCGACGCTCTCTCCCTGCGGCAGGGTCTGGAAGACACGAAAGCACTCGCCGTCCGAGAGGCGGAGCAGGTTGATGTCCCAGTACTCAAAGCTCTGGCCGCCGAGGCTCGACCGGTTCAGCGCGTCGTACACGAGAAACTGGCCGTCGAGCGTCCACTCGAGAACGTCCGCGAAAACCACCTGGTCGGCCACCGCACCCGGCGTGGAATTCTGCCTGGTCAGCTCATAAAAGCCCGAAGCGCTCGAGGTCAGATCGAAGACGTAGATCCGTCCGTCCTCCGCGACGGTCGTGGCCGCGAGGTCGGTGCCGTCGGGGGAAAGGGCCACGCTCCACCATCCTCCCTCGTCGGTCAAAGCCTGAACGGCACCGTTCATCGTCCTCGCGTAGATGTTGCCATTGGCGCCGACGAATGCCATCAGGCTTCCGTTGTCGCTGAAGGTCGGGCGGCCCCCGGCTCCGATGGCGATACCGGAGATGTCCACGCTTGGCGAGGAGAAATCCGGATCCACCGAAAGGATGTGATCACTGACCGGGTCGACCACCGCCAGGAGGTCGTTGCCGACGTTGTCGGGTGACGGCGGCGGTGCCGGTGTGGCCGAGCCGTCCACGATTCCGACGGTGTTCATGGCGTTGGTCACCGCGGTTACCTCGGTCGAGCCGCCGCCGAAGAGATCGGTGGCGGCCTGAATGCAGCCGCGGCGAAAGTCGACAAACTGCGAGTTTCTCATGAGATATTGGCTGAGCGCCCGGTACCAGATCCGTTCACCGCGCCCGACATCCAGGGTGGTCGCAGTCAGGAAAAACGCCCGGTTCGGGATGCCGCTGTTGATGTGCACGCCCCCGTTGTCCTGACTGGACGTCAGATTTCGGAATTCGCTCATGTGCGTCGGCTGCTGGCCCCCAAAGGCCACGTTGGCCGCTCCCGGGTTTTCCATGTTGCGCAGCGCGTCGCCGGCGATACCGGGGGTCGTGACATCCTCACCCAGCAGCCAGTTGGCGCTGCCCGGCCTCGCGAAAAACTCGGTGGCCGCGCCGAACGCGTCCGCGAAATGCTCGTTGAGGGCGCCGGACTGAAATTCGTAGACAAGCCCGGCGGTGTTTTCGATGACGCCGTGGCTCATCTCGTGCGCCGTCACGTCCAGCGAGCCGGCCAGATCGCTGAAGTCATTGCCGTCGCCGTTGCCGAAGACCATGAACTGTCCGTTCCAGAAGGCGTTGTTGAAGTTGTTCTGGAAGTTGACGACCAGCCACATCGTTCCCTTTTTCCCATCGATGCTCTGCCGGTCGTGACGCGTGCGGTAGTAGTCGTACACCTGTCCGGCAAAGTGGGCGCCGCTGACCGCGTTCCTGAAGCTGTTCCAGCTCGCTGTGTTCGACGACGTGACATGCGTCAGGTTGTCGCCCATGCCATTCGTGGCGTTGATCAGCGTGATGGTGCCGCTTGGCTTGTTGGGAAACTGGCTCAACGGCTGGCTGAACATGTCCTTTCGGGTATCGGTCATGAGGAAGCTCGAGCCGATCTGGTAGAGGCCGAGTGTCCGGTTGGTGTTGGTCAAGTCGGGCCCCGATCCGAGCACCGCTCCGTCGGTCTGGACCAGCGAGAGATCCTTCTGGATCCGGCCGGTCAGCGCGTCGACGAGCAGTTCGCGGCGACAGTCGAGGCCGGCTTCCACGATGACGGCAAAGGCTGGACGAAGACCGCCGGGCGCGTCGAACCAGACCGGGGTGGCCGATGACGAGGTCGGTGTCCGCCCGTGCTGCCCAAGGACATGCGCACGGGCCGAGCCCGTCGCCGCCGATTCATCCAGTTGCGCGTTCGGAATGAGACCCTTCGGTGTGGCGCGGTAGTGCCCCGACATCCCGATCACGCGGCCGGCCGGATCAAACCGAACGATCAGATCGTTCCCCCATATCTCGTTCCGGCGCCAGGTCTGCCGGAAGCGCACGGCATGAAAACCGTCGCGATCGGACTCGACGCGATTCATCGTCAGTTCGTCCGCTGGATTGTCGATCGCCACGAGTGTCGCATTATCGGCCAGAAACGAAAGCGCTCGCGACTCGAATTCCGCTTCCAGGCGGGGTGCGGACAACCGTGATGATCCGCCCGGCTCGAGATTCGGCCCGGCCAGAAAGCGGACGGTTTCACCCGCGTCATCCGCGACGAAACGAAGGTCGTTGCCGTTTGCCGCGCGCAGTGCCGCCAGACGCACGGCGGCCGGGGTCGCGAGGGCAACCGGAAGTCGGGAGAACCCCCGGAGCGGCCCGCGCATCGAAACGGCCGTTTGTGCTGTCGGCTTCTTGTTGAGGGTGGCACCGCGGCCGGAGGAGGCCGGCGTCAGGTTCGAGGGTGCCACGACCGGCTTCACGAATGTGGCCGGGTTATTGACCGGAATGGCGGCCAGTGTTGGCGCGGCCAGCAAGGCGATCAGGAAAGTAGCGGCCAATCCGTTGATCGATGCGAAACCGTCCCGACGACTCATCGTTCCTCCCTGGCCTTGACCTGCCGGACGAGATCCTGGCAGGCATTCCAAACGGTGGACCGGCCCGTGCTGTCAGGTTCCGGTTTCAGACTCCAGCTCCAAATCGAAGTGTCGGCGGCGGCTTCGACACGCACAGATCGCGTCATGTTTCCCGGTTCGTTTACGTCGCGGGTGAAGAAACCGGCCTTTTCCAGTGCCGACCAGAGTCGGTTCTGCTCTTTGGTCGTGGCGGTTCCGATGGGGGTTCCTGATGAGGATTCGGCGTCGCGACCATGCCAGGTGGCCACGCGGCCGTCGGCTTCGAGGACGAAACCGGTCCATTGACCGGTGAATCCACCCCCCTCGCTGCAGCGGAGGCGATAGGCGGGGGCGTTTGCCGGCACGGCGCTGTCGGCGCCGCCGACCCCGGCGCTGCTGGCCGTGCTGGCGCCGCCGACCCCGGCGGACGGGCGTGGCCTGTCTTTCTGGCTCGAGCCGGAGCAGCCCGATGCCAACATCACCAGCGCCAGGCCAATCGCAGGAAGAGGGGATCGTTTCATGGTCGATGTGGAAAATAGCAGAGATGTCGAAGCTTGTCAGACACCCCGGCCAGGGGCGCTGTTTCTGCTATTCTCCCCCCGCCGAATTTCACCACTGGAGATGTCATGACTGAACCGACCACGATTCCAGGTGCCGCCACCGACTTGCCGGTTTCCGCCATGGCCAATGGCCTCGTCGGTTCGGAAATACTGAAGATTGCCGCCGACATCCGGGCCCGGATTGCTGCCGGCGAAGCGGTGGTCAATCTGACGGTGGGCGATTTCAAGCCGTCGGTCTTCAGCATTCCCGGCGTCCTGAAGCAGGGGATTGCCGAGGCCTACGACAAGGGGGAGACGAACTACCCCCCGTCGGACGGCGTGCCGGAACTGCGCCAGGCGGTGCGGAATTTCTACGCCGAGCGACTCGGCCTCGATTACTCCACCGCCAGTGTCGTCATAGCCGGCGGTGTTCGCCCGGTCATCTACTGCGCCTACCGGACGCTCCTCGATCCCGGCGAAACGCTGGCCTATCCGGTGCCGTCCTGGAACAACAATCACTACGCCTGGCTTGTCGGCGCCAGGGGGCAACCGATCATCGCCCGGCGCGAAACCAATTTTCTGCCAACTGCCGGTGATCTCAAACCGCATCTCGCCGGGACGCGCGTGCTGATTCTCAACAGCCCGCTCAACCCGGCCGGCACCGCGTTCACCGAGGACGAGTTGCGGAAGATCGTCGAGATGATCCTGGACGAGAACGGCCGCCGCGCTGCGGCCGGCCAGCGCCCGCTCATGCTGCTGTACGATCAGGTGTACTGGATGCTGACCTTCGGCACGACGACGCACATCACGCCCGTGGCCATCGATCCGCGCATGAGGGACTACACCCTCTTTACCGACGGCATGTCCAAGGCCTTCGCCGCCACCGGTCTTCGCGTCGGCTGGTGTGTCGGCCCGGAAAAAGTAATGAAGCCGTTCTCGGATATCCTGGGCCATGTCGGCGCCTGGGCCCCGCGCCCGGAGCAGATTGCCTGCGCCCGCTTCCTGGCTGACTCGGCCAACCTCGAAGCCTATTCGCTCTGCCTGAAGCACGGCATCGAAAAGCGCCTGGTGACGCTGCACGAGGGATTCGAGGCGATGCGAAACGACGGCTACCCCGTCGAAAGCATCGCTCCCCAGGGTGCCATCTACCTGTCCGCCCGCATCGACCTGATCGGCAAGACGCTGGCGGGCACCCGACTGGACACCAATGAACAGATCCGCCAGTTCCTCCTCAAAAAAGCCGCCATGGCCATTGTGCCGTTCCAGGCATTCGGGTTGAAGGAAGAGTCCGGCTGGTTCCGTTTGTCGGTTGGCGCTCTGGCGCCGACGGACCTGGACGGGTTGTTTCCACGGTTGCGCGAGGTCCTGGGGGAAGCGCGGGGGTAAGGGCTGGCGGCTGGAGCCGTCGTGGCGCAGATCCAAGAACAGTGAAGCGGTCGGACCCGAAAACAGGTCCGACCGCTTCGTTGGCGGGCTATCACGCGGGGTGCAAATGGCGGCGCGACCGTCGGGTCAGGGGGCGCGTCAACGGTGGGTCGACGGCCGCGCCTTAAGATGAGGATGCTCTCCGCTTGCGCCGTTCCTTCGCTGCGCTGTAATCCATCCATTAATGGGGGACCAGCCGACAACGCAGGTGGCGGTCACTGCAGAGAACATCGTCTCGTTCTCAAGTACAGGTCCTTCCGACTTCTTAAGTCATCCGGACGAAGGACAGGTATCGCAATCGCTGTGCCAGCGGTCGATCGGGTGCCATGGACGGGCCGTTCGGGTGCCGCGCGCACGCAGTTGATACGGCGCTAACTGTTGATTGGATTTGAGACTGCCCGCGAATTTCGAATCGCCAACCCGGGTGAGGCCTGGTGGTCCTTGCCGGGTGCCGGGCGGCGGATACGTCTCACCGGGGGCTGTTTTTGGGAGATCTCGCGCAGCCAGTTCGGGGGGGATGACCCGGGGAGTCGGTCCGGTGTCAGGGCGCTGAACTCGTCTTGCGGAGCGACTACTCCCCGGCTTCGTCGATGGGCGGCACCAGGTGGATTGCCTGCGAGCTTCCGGCGGCCTCAGGGTCCCCGGTGCCCGTGCTGTCCCCGCTGCCCGCCGTGATCAACGGCTCAAGTGCCGGTGCCAGCGTCTTCAAGATCTGTACCGGCAGCGAGCTCGTGAACGCGTAGCCCGCCGCCTTGGGGCCGGCCACGTAGGCGGTCAGCGTGCCGAAGAAGCGGTCGCCGATGAGAAAGACGAAGGTGGCGGTGCGATTGACGACGCGGGATTCGATGAGGCGGCCGCCCGGGGCGTAGGTGTCGTAGCGGTGGTCGCCGGTGCCGGTCTTGCCGCCAACGGGAATGATCTCACCATCTTTTGTCTTGAACGCCCCGTACGCGCGGCGGGCGGTTCCGTTTTCGACCACATCGAAGAGCGCGGTGCGGACGACCCGGGCCAGTTCGGCCGGGTAAACGCGCTCGCCCGTCACCGGACGTTGCTCGTAACGGATTTCATACGGGGTGCCGGCGGCCAGGTGCATGGCCTCGATTCGGGTGAGCGGCAGGCGAAGGCCGTCATTGACCAGGATCCCCATCAGTTCGGTCAGCGCGGCGGGTCGATCGGCGGACGAGCCAATGGACGTGGCGTAGGACGGCACGAGGCTGGAAAAAGGGTAGCCCTGCCGCTTCCAGGCCAGGTGCACCTTTTGAAAGGCCTCCTCCTCAACCAGGACGCGGATCCGGTTGTTCTGCCCCTCCAGGCTTTTCGAGTTGAAGAGCCATTTGTATACGTCCTGCCGCTCCTGCGTGCTGGCGGCCACCAGGTCAGTCCACCCGGCGGCGGGATTGTTGTAGAGATACTCGACCAGCCAGAGTTCCAGCGGATGGACCCGGGCGATGTAGCCGCGGTCGTGGATGTCGAAGGCCGTCTTCGGATACCGTTGGAAGGCATCGCGCAGGGCGGTCTCGCCGCGAGCCGTGGCGAGGCCCTCGGGCCAGGTGCGCAGGACCCACGCGCGGAAGTCGCTGACCGGGGCTTCCGGCTTCACGGCGCGAAAAATCATGGCCATCCGGGTGGCGGTGGGCCGGATCTCCTCGACCATGCGATCGAGGATTTCCTCGGGCGTCTTGCCGCGATATCGCGGCAGGAACTTGGCCAGGAATTGCTTCCCTTCCCGGTCGGCAAAGCGTTCGAGATACCGGCGCCGCGCGGGATGTGTGCGCTCCTCGTACATGTCGGAGGTGAAATCCGGAATTTCACTCGTGTAGTGCCGGACGATGTCGCGCATCAGTCGGATATAGACCAGGTTCACCGAATGCCGTGTTGCCTCGCGCAGCGTCATGGTCTTGCCATTGTCGCTCTTGTTGAAATTGCCGAAAGTAAGAAGTCCGCCGGAGGTGAAGAATTGCTCGCCGGTTGACGACGAATAGGTGCGATTCATGGCTGCGTCGAGCATGGCGGCGAGGCTCGTGTCCCCGGCGGTGGCCAGCCAGTCGATGGCCCAGCGCTGGATGGCGTCCTGCTTGTCGACGGTGACCCGGCGAAGCCGTGTGGCCGTCGTGCCCGCGTGATCGGCATGGATCTGGCTGACGATGTCGAGATAGTTGACCAGCGTCCGTAACTTGGCCGTCGAACCGAGGTCCAGCTTGGCCCCTTCGTTGATGTCGAGCGGCTGGTCATAGTTGTCGGCCTGGACGACGAGGCGATTGCCGCGCGGCGACTTCTCATACAGCGTGAAACTGTAGATGACCCCCTTCGGATCCCCACTGGCCAACAGTCGCTCACCGCGCAGGTTGGCCGAGTCGGCAAAGGCGGCGTCGGTCAGGCGGATCAAGGTGCGCGTCACACCCTCCTGCACCCCGGCATCCAGCGTCGTGGCCGCAGTCAGGTCAACGCGGTCGAGGTCATAGAGGTTCTTGAGATTGAGAAGTTGCAGCAGTCGGGTCCGCACGGCATTGGCCGCCTTGCGCTGGACCCATGTGTGGCTCTCGAGGTCGGGCGTTTCCTCGCGGAATTTGAGCGGGGCCTTGAGTGCAGCCTGCAGCAGATCTGCCGGGACAAGCTGTCCGGATGCCAGCAGCCGGATGTAGGAATCCGTATCGTGCGCCAATCGTTCGCGATTCTGAATCAGGTAATAACTTGGGCGCCGGTGGGCAATGAACAGCGACAGGACTTGCTTGAAGGCTCGTGCCGACTCCGCCGTGACCGGGGTGCCGGACGACAGCCCCGTGAGCAACCGGTTGACCGTTTCAAAGTCGGCCCCGTACCAGGCCCACAGGCCGTCTCCGAGGCCGTTGACCTCGCCGTAGCCCGGGAGCGCGGCCAGTGGCACCGAATTCACGAATTCGTGAACGATGTCCCGGCGCGAGGCTTCCGTGTTCGGACCGTCCAGGTAGGCCCGCAGCGTGGCGCTGATCATCTGGATGATCTTGTCGTTGGCCGAGGAGGTGCGCCCCTCCGGAGAGTGACGATACTTTTCCATCTGCGTGGCCAGCGTGCTGCCGCCCGGTGATTCTTCCTTCAGGCGAAACTTGTGCCCCACGTAATCGAAGACCGCCCGCACCAGCCGATCCCACTCCACGGCCGGGTTCTTGAAAGGCCGTCCCGGTTCGAGCAACTCGCGGTTCTCGATGAAGAGAAGGCTTTGCACGACGAGGTCGGGGATGGCCCCGAAATCGGCATAGAGCCGCTCGGGGTAGGAGGAGCCGTAGATTCGACGCCGACCGCGATCGTAAACGAGGAGGCCGGCCTGGGCTTTCTCATGGTAGATCGGGAACAGGCCGGCATTCGTGAACTTGAGCAGATCTTGCGAGAAGCGGGCCTGGCCGGTCACCACATACCCCTGGGTGAGGAGCGTGTCGGTGAACGACGGAATTTTCGTGTAGCCGCGGCGAAGGTCGTACGGCCCGGTGGTTGGATAAATGACCGAATCTGTCGGGCCGAGCGCCATGGCGTAGGTCAGCTTCGCCGTCATGCGCGAGAGGACGGCCGCCTGCACCCGCGAGGTCCGAGCCTCCCAGATGAGGAATGCGACCAGGACCAGGGCCAGCACGGCGGGTATCAGCCATGCGGGAAAGCGACGAGTCAACGACTGGGTCGCCTCGATTGGCGCGGCAGGCGCTGTCTCATCGTCGCGTGGCGCGTCGGTTGCAATCGGGTCGTGAGTCATCGCAGGTGCGCGCAGTATACTGCCCCCCCATGGAATCGAATAATGCCCGTCCTGTGTTCGTCCAAGCGAGGCGACCGCTCCAGCAGGTCCTTGGCGTCTGGTCCGGCGCGGCGGTCGGTATCGGCGTTGCCATCGGCGCCGGCATTTTTCGCACGCCCGGTTACGTGGCGTCCTTCCTGCCGTCCGATTGGATCATCCTCGGGGTCTGGCTCCTGGGAGGTCTTCTGGTCATCGGTGATGCCCTGGTCCTGTCCGAATTGGCCACCCGCTACCCCCGGGCCGGCGGCTGGTACGTCTACATTGAAAAGGGGTGGGGACGATTTCCGGCCTTCGCCTATGGCTGGGCCTTTTCATTGATCGTTGACCCGGCTTCCAGTGCCGCGCTGGTGGTCATTCTTGGCGAATACCTGGCACCGGGCCTCAAGCTTTCGGCCACCGGGGGGCGGTTGGCCGCCATCGCACTGACCCTGGGGTTATTCGGACTTTCATGGCTTGGCGTGCGGGTCGGCGCACGGATGCAGCAACTGCTCACCTGGACCAAGCTGGTCATCCTGCTCGGCGTGTCACTGATGGCGTTCTGGCTCCCGGCAATTTCGTCGGGTGACATTCCCGCGGGCGCGGCGGTCGTGGCCGGGGCGTTTTCGGGTTCCGGTTGGCTGGCGCCGCTCCTGGCCATCGGCCTGGCATTGCAAGGCGTCCTCTGGACGTTTGAGGGGTACGCCAACACGACGACGCTGACCGAGGAGGCAAAGGACGCACGGAGGGTTCTGCCGCGGTCGCTGATCGGCGGCGCTGTTGTCCTCACGGTGGTATATCTGCTCGTGAATGCCGCCTATCTCCATGTGCTCGGACGAGATGGGCTGGCCGCCGCCAACCTGCCGGGATCGGACATCCTCGGCCGCCTCGCCGGCGCGGGGGGGTACACCCTGTTTCTCGTCGTGGCTATCGTGGCGGCGATCGGCAGCCTGAACGGGGCGGTTCTGACGGCGCCGCGGGTTCTCTACGCGCTGGCCCGATCCGGCCTGGCGCCGGAGCCGCTGACCCGGGTCAATCGAGCCGGAACGCCGGATCTCGCCACCCTCTGGTTTGCCGTGACCTGGACGGCCTACGCCTGGTTCGGCACCCTGGAGGCCCTGATCGCCGTGAGCATTTTCATCGGTGCCCTCGCCAACATCATGGTCACGGCGGGGCTGTTCCGCATCCGGCGGCGGGAGGGGCTGCTCGCCCCGGATGGCTCGCGGCCGTTCCTCTGCCCCGCATGGCCCGTGCTGCCGGGCGTGCTGTTGCTCCTCTGGACCAGCCTCGCCGCGGCCAATCTGAAGTCACAGGGGTGGCAGGTCGGCTACGGGCTGCTGCTGGTCCTGCTGGCGGCGCCGTTCTACCTGATCGTCCGACGTCGGGCGGCGGGCGCCCGCCCAATCAGGCTGTAGAGCACCGGAAGTACGAACAGGGTCAGCACCGTGCTTGTGACCAAGCCCCCGATAACCACGGTCGCAAGGGGACGCTGAACTTCGGCGCCGATCCCGGTATTGAAGGCCATGGGGACGAATCCCAGGCTCGCCACCAGTGCCGTCATGAGCACCGGACGCAGCCGCCGGTCGGCCGCCTGCTCGATGGCCTGCCGAATGCCGATCCCCTGCTCCAGGTTCTGGCGAATTGTCGAGACGAGGACCATGTCGCCGAGGACGGACACCCCCGAGAGCGCGATGAAGCCAACGGCGGCCGAAATGCTGAACGGCATGTCCCGGAGCCACAAGGCCACGATCCCACCGACGGCGGCGAACGGAACCCCCGTGAAGACGCGCAGGGCGTCCTGAACCCGATGATAGGTCATGTAAAGCAGCCCGAAGATCAGGGCCAGCGCAATGGGAACCACGATGAGCAGCCGGGCCCTGGCTCGTTCCAGGTGTTCGAACTGTCCTCCGAAGCGCACATAGTACCCGGCCGGCAGGCTTACCTGCCGGTCGATCACGGCCTTCAACTCGGATACGTAACTCCCGACGTCACGACCGCGGACATTGGCCTGGATCACAACCCGACGCTTCGCCCATTCACGATTGATGGTGGACGGCCCCTCCGTCGATGTGATTTTTGTCAATCGGCCCAGGGGAACGCGATCTCCGGTGGCTGAGACGACCAGTATGCTCCCCAGGGATTGGATGTCTCCCTTGTAGCGATCGTCGATTCGCACCGTGATCGGAAACCGCCGATCCCCTTCCTGGAGCATTCCCGCCGGCCTCGAGCCAAGGGCCTCGATCACATCGAGAACTTCTCTGGCGGCGATTCCATGGCGGGCGATCGCTTCCCGGTCAATATCGATCTGAACGATGGGCGAGCCGGTCACCTGTTCGGAAAACGCGTCGGCTGTGCCCGGAATGCCGCGCATGACGGTCTCGATTTCCCGCGCCTTGGCCTTCAGTATCTGAAAGTCGTCGCCAAACAGTTTGACACCGACATCCGCGCGGATCCCGGCGATCATCTCATTCACCCGCATTTCGATCGGCTGGGTGAACACCATCCGCATGGCCGGCATGGACGACAATTCCGACTCCATGGCCCGGACCAGATCGTCCTGGGTCCGGACGGTCTTCCAATGCTTTCTGTCCTTGAGCGTGATGAAAACGTCGGTGAGTTCGAGCCCCATCGGATCCGTGGCCACTTCGGCCGTTCCGGTCCGACTCCAGACTCGTTTAATCTCGTTTGGAAACTTCGCGAGCAACGTCCGTTCGATCTGCGTTCCGTATCGTACCGACTCATCGAGAGAGATGCCCGCCAGGCGAACGGTATTGATGACGATGGCGCCTTCACGAAGCCGGGGAACGAATTCGGAACCGAGTCGGGTGGAAAGAATGGCCGCGCTCGTCAGCATCACGATGGCCACGGTCAGGATCAATCGCGGCCGATTCAGGGCAAACTGCAGCCCGGGGCGGTAGATTCGTCGCAGAAATCCGACGATTCCATTTTCCTTGTCGGAAATCGTTTTGGGAAGAAACGTCGCGCACAGCGCCGGCATGAGGGTCAGGGACAGAACCATGGACCCGAACAGGGCAAAGATGACGGTCAACGCCATCGGGCGAAAGAGTTTTCCCTCGATTCCCTCCAGGGCCAGGATCGGAAGATAAACGATCATGATGATCAGTTCGCCAAACATCGTCGGCCGTCGGACCTCGATCGCCGCTTCGCGGACGACATCTTCCGTCGATGCCTTTCCCTTGTTCTCGGAGAGCCTCTTCACGGAGTTCTCGACCATGATGACGGAGCTGTCGACGATCAGGCCGAAGTCGATGGCGCCAAGGCTCATGAGCGTCCCAGCGATCCCGGCGCGCAGCATGAAATTGAACGCGAAGAGCATCGAGAGTGGAATCGCGGCCGCCACGATCAACCCGGCTCTGAAGTTGCCGAGAAAAATAAACAGGACGGCAATGACGAGCAGAGCCCCTTCGAAGAGATTGTTCCTGACCGTATGCAGGACCTTGTCGACCAGTTCGGTGCGATCGTAGACCGCCGCGACTTCGATTCCCGCCGGAAGGCTCTTCCGCACCTCGTCGAGTCGGAGTTTCAGATTTCGGGTGACATCGTGACTGTTCTCACCCATCAGCATGAATCCGAGCCCCAGGACGACCTCGCCGGTGGCATCGGCGGTGACGGCCCCCCGACGGATCTCCCGTCCCTCCACGACCCTGGCGATGTCGCGAATCCGCGTGGGAATACCCTCGTGGCTGGCAACAATGATGTTCTGGATATCCGCAAGGCTGGTGACGATTCCGATGCCTTGAATGACGCTTGATTGACCCGACTGGTCGAGTGAGCCTCCACCAACGTTGGCATTGTTCCGTTCAAGGATCTCCGCCACCTGCGAGATGCTCAGGTCGTATCGCGCCAGGGTCGCCGGATCCACGATGACCTGGATCTGTCGCTCATCTCCGCCCCAGGTATTCACCTCCGCCACGCCAGGCACGGTCCTCATTTGAGGCCGCACGATCCAGTCGTGAACCGTGCGAAGTTCGACGAGACTCTTGTCCTTGCCGGTGACCAGGTAGTGGAAGACCTCGCCGAGTCCGGTGGCGACCGGTCCAAGCTGGGGGCGCTCAATCTCGGGCGGCAGGGCGACGGACTGCACACGCTCCATCACGACCTGGCGGGCCAGGTAAATCTCGGCCCCTTCGTCGAATATGGCCGTTACCTGCGACAGGCCGAACTTTGAGATCGAGCGAACCTCTTTCAACCCGGGGAGGCCCGAGATGGCCTGCTCCACCGGAGACGTGATCGTCCGTTCGATTTCCAGGGGCGAGAGGGCCGGCGCGACGGTATTGACCTGCACCTGCACCGGAGTGGTATCCGGAAACGCATCCATCGGCAGATGGAGAAACGCGAAGCCACCGACCACCGCCAGCACCAGGTTGCCGAAGATGACGAGATAGCGATGACGGATCGACCAGTTGATGATGGAGTTCAGCATTCCGGGCTCAGCTCATGATTCATTTAGGCGGCTCGACTTCGCAGCAGCCGGCCCCGATGCTCCCCTTCAGGGTTTCGGTCTTGAGCAGGAAGCTGCCGGTGGTCACGATGTCTTCGCCGGAGGTGATTCCCGTGTTGACCGCGACGAGGTCGCCCGCCGTTCCCCCAATCTTGACCCGACGAGTGATGAACTCGTCCTCACGCAATCGGACGAAAACGAGATTGACACCCTTTGTCTCATGAAGCGCCGCCCTTGGAATCAACACCGTTGTCTTCGATGTCCTGGCCAGAACCTGTGCCCTGGCGAAGACGTTGGCCCGCAGTATTCCACCCGGATTGTCGAGCGCCGCTCGTGCCAGGACCGTGCGGGTTCGATCGTCGACCATCGGAGCCACGTAGCTGATCGTTCCCTCGAACGATCGATCCGGCACTCCTTCGATCTGGAGGATCACTTTCTGCCCGGCGGAAACGCTGGAGGCATCCAGCTCCGGAATATCGATCTCGGCCCAGAGCCGTGACGTATCGATGATCTCGAAGATCACTTCCTCCGCATCCACCAGCGAACCGAGGCTGGCATCTCTCCGGGTCACGATACCCCCAATCGGAGCCCGAAGAACGTAGGTCCCGGAACGCCCCTCGGAGGCGCCCACCATGCCAAGCGCCGCTCCGGCCGCGGCCGCATCGGCCCGAGCGATCTCAAGTTCCTGTCGAGAGGCCTGGACCTCCTTCAGCGATGAAATGCCCTTGGTGTGGAGTTCTGTCTCACGTTGATGGCCGGCCTCCGCCGCTCGGACCCGCGCTTGGGAAGATTCAAGTCGGGCTCTGTCAGTTGCCACGACGGCACTCTCGATCACAACCAGAGGATCACCCCGGGATACCCGCGTTCCGATATCCGCCTTCAGTGTCCGGACAACACCCGGTGCTGTCACGTTGACACGAGCCAGTCGAGCCGGATCCGGGACGATTCGAGCCGTGGCCATGACCACTCCCTCATCGTTGCCATCGACGGCCTTGACCGTCTCGATGCCGGCCTGCCGGGCCGTTTCAAGAGTCTTGAAGCGGATCCTGGTTCCATCCGCCGGGGCCTCGTCCGTTGACACATCGGCCGTCGGTTTACCGGCGCGCTCCGGATGGCAGACCGGACAGATGGATTCGGGAAACTCGTGCTCCGCACACCAGTCCCCTTTGGCCTTGAAGATCGGGATCAGCTTGGGGTGACACCTGGTGCAGACAGACTCCAGGACCCCGTGCTCGAGACACATGGCCTCCCCTGATTCGGCGGCCGACCCGGTCGTCGTTGGTGCCCCGGCGGTTTGGGGCGCCGGGGACGGTCCGGCGTCCTGCCCGCCCTTCGGGCTGCAGCCACCTAACAGGAGCGCCAGGCAGAGCGCGGCGGTGGACAGGTGTCTCACGTTACATTCCCTTCGGCTTCGCCGGACGCTCGATCTTCAGATCCGGGTTGCACTGAAGACACTGTGACTCCGGAAGTCCGTGTTCCGCACACCAGTCGTTGGTCGCCTTGAAGGCGGCCACCAGGGAGGGGTCGCATCGGGTGCAGACGCTTTCGGCAACCCCGTGTTCTCCACACCAATCTTCATAGGAGCCAGGGACCACATCAGCGGCGGCATGCTTGGGCTCGCCACCTGATTTCTTGGCGCCAGTCGTGTCATTCCTGTCGGCGCCCTTGCCACAGCCGGCAATCAAAGCCAGAACAACCAGGGTCATCGGCATCCGGGTCATCTTGTTCATTTTCATTTCCTTTCTTGAGGCCACATTCCGATTGCAAGACCAACGTCGACCCCGCGGAGAGCCGCTTCGAGCAGTCGATCCACGTAGTCCAGGCGGGTTTCGAGGGTTTCCCGGCGCAACACGAGCATCGCTCCGAGGTTGGACTTTCCACTGAGATAGCTTTCTTCGCTCATGCTTTCGATCTCGAGCGCTCGGGGGAGCGCGTTCTTCTCGAGCTCCTCAACTGAAGCGACCGCGGCGGTGTAGGCCGCGGTCGCAGCTTCCTGCTCCGCGCTGGCGGCCGCGGTCCGACGCTCCAGCTCCAGGCGGGCCCGATGGGTCCGAGCTCTCGTCTCGGTCCGAATTCCCTGGCCCCGGTCAAAGACGGGAACCGTAACGGCGAAGCCCGGCAGCCACTCCGAGTCATCGCCGGCCCGTTGGTAGTTCAATCGGAAGGCGAGATCCGGCAGGGCGGCCATCCCGGCCAGCGAATGCTCGGCTCCAGCCGCCTTGAGCTGACTGGCCGCCGCCTGGATATCGGGACGCTCGGTGAGTTCGGAATCGTTCCGAAATTCCTCGAGGGCCGGCCGCTCCGCAAGATCGCCCACCACGTCCCGGTCCGTCATCGAAGGCAGCCCGAGGACCAGAGCCAGCCCGGCCCTGGCCTCTGCGATGCCCTGTTGCTCGACAAAAACATCACTCCGGGCCCGGGAAACTTCAGTTTCCGCGACATTGAGATCCAGTCGGGCGACGTCTCCGGAGGTGAACCGGTCCCCGATGGCGCTGCGGAGTCGCTCGGCGAGCACCAGTCGTTCCCGCGCCACGCCAAGTCGACTCGTCACATGAAGAACCCGGTAGTACGCGTTCAGTGCGGCACCGACAGCCAGACGACGGGCATCCTCGGCCAGGCGCTCATCCCGCTGCAGCTCCGCGTTCGCGACCCCGATTCGTCGCGCCCGCTTGAGCCCGAATCCGACCGGAACCGAGATCTCGACCTCCGTGCGGTTACCGCCACCGCCTGAACCCCCGGTTACGACATCGACCACCGGGTTTCCCGTGAGAATCCGGGCACCCCTCAGGCGACCATGCGATTCGAGAAGACGCGCATCGGCATCGAGCACATCGGGTGCCCGCTCCATCGCCAGCTCCACCACCCGGGCGCGCGTCAAGGCGTCCGCCGGGGCGGAACGCTGGGCGTGTAACGGCGAAACAAGCAGCATGCTGGCCAACAGGCAGGAAGCCATTATCCAAGACATTGAGAAATGTCCTTTGTCACCTGCATCGCAGGGGAAAATTCAGCTGTTTTGAAAACGCGGAAGGAAGGCGGGCGGGGCGGAGTTAGGCCGCTATCGGGGGACGGACGAGCGGATCAGGAGGGGTGAAGTCAAGCGAGGAAACAATGCGGTCGAAAGCCATCTGAACTCCGACAGGCATATCGAGTCGAAAGACAACTTCAGGCGTTGCCTGCATGCCGGCGCAGCAGGGGGTATTGCAGCTGTGTGTGGATGACTGCGCGGAGCAGCAATCGTCCCCACGGCTCAGGCACGGATCGGGGAGGACATGAGATCCGACGAGCAGGGCAAGCAGCATCCCGGCCAAAAGGATTGACCTGGCCAGGCCGCGAATGGTCATGCGTCGAAACACTCGATTCATTGTTTCAAGTCTATCGGCAGGGGCGCGCAAGAATCAACCCCCGGCCAAGGACGTGTCAGGCAGGCCGATTGCGAGGCGGCAAAAGGAGTGGACCCGGGCATCTAAGCGTTTCTTTCGCATGTGTTTACGATCGAAATCTGGTCTTCCAGGCTCCCTGCGGTATACTCCTTTCCATCGTTTCGTGGGGATTCCGCGCGGGCGTTTGTTCGCCGGAGTTCCCTTGTCCAGTGATTCCGGCAGGTATTGGCTTGTCGTGGTCGCCACGGAGGATATTGAAGATGAGTTTCACCCCCCGCGATGAAGCGCGCCTGCTGGTAAATTCCCGAAAGCCGCGCGTCTTCGACCCCCCCCGACTTCCCGACGGCCGCCGCTCGCCGGTCAGCGCCTACTTCGGGGAGCATGTCCTCGACCTGATCAAGCTCAAGGAAAAACTCCCGCGCGAGATCTACTCCGGGCTGGTCGGAACGCTGAAGAATGGCCTGCCGCTGACCAAGGAAGTGGCCGACACCATCGCCTCGGTGGCCCGGGACTGGTCCATTCAGCACGGCGCCACTCACTTCACGCACTGGTTTCAGCCGATGACCGGCTCGACGGCCGAGAAGCACGACAGCTTCATCGACCTGAACGTGTCGATGACCGGCGAACTCAAGGTGCTGGAAAAACTCTCGGGCAGCCAGCTGGTCCAGAGCGAGCCCGATGCCAGCTCGTTTCCCTCCGGCGGCATGCGCTCCACGTTCGAGGCCCGTGGCTACACGGCATGGGATCCCTCCTCGCCCATGTTCCTGGTGGAAAGCACCAACGGGATGACGCTTTGCATCCCATCAGTCTTCATCAGCTATTACGGCGACAGCCTGGATCACAAGACACCGCTGCTTCGCAGCCTCGAGGTCCTGTCGAAACAGGCCACGGCCTTCCTCAAGCTGCTCGGCGATGTCGATGTACACGCGGTGACGGCCACGCTCGGTTGCGAGCAGGAGTACTTCCTGATCGACCGGACGCACTTCGCGCTGCGGCCCGATCTCATGCTGACCGAACGGACGCTCCTTGGCGCGGCGTCCCCCCGCGGGCAGCAGTTCGAGGACCACTACTTCGGCTCCATCCCGAGCCGGGTCCTGGCCTTCATGGAGGAGATGGAGTTTGAGTCGCACCGGCTCGGCATCCCCATCCGGACGCGACATAACGAGGTGGCGCCGATGCAGTTCGAGATGGCGCCGATCTTCGAGGAAGTGAACCTGGCCAACGACCACAACGCACTGGCCATGGACATCGCCCGCAAGGTGGCACTGCGCCATGACTTCGTTTGTATCTTCTATGAAAAACCGTTTGCCGGACTCAACGGCAGCGGCAAGCACTGCAACTGGAGCATGGCCACCGACAAGGGTGAGAACCTCCTCGAGCCGGGGCGCACCCCGCACCAGAATCTCCGTTTCCTGGCATTTCTGGCGGTGTGTCTCAAGGCGGTTCACGATCACTCGGTGGCGCTGCGCTACTCGATCGCCAATGCGGCCAACGACCTGCGGCTCGGCGCCAACGAGGCGCCACCGGCCATTCTCTCGTGCTTCGTCGGCGATCAGCTGACGAAGGTCATCGAGCGGGTCATGTCGGGCTCGGCGGGTGAGGATGCGGAGCATTTCGTCCTGCAGATGGGCGTGGCCAAGCTGCCGCAGCTGGCCCGCGACAATACCGACCGCAATCGAACGAGCCCGTTCGCCTTCACCGGCAACAAATTCGAGTACCGGGCGGTCGGCAGCAGCGCCAACTGCGCCGTGCCTGTGGCCCTGCTCAACGCGGCGGTGGCGGACGCACTGAGCCAGATGACATCGCGTCTCAGGGCGCGGATTGACGCGGGGGCCGCGCGGGACGAGGCGGTGCTGGCACTCCTTCGGGAAGTTTTCACGGAGTCGGCCGCGATCCGCTTTGAAGGAAACAACTACAGTGACGAGTGGCGGAAGGAGGCCGAAAAGCGCGGCCTGCCGAACCTGGTCGACACGCCGGCAGCCATCGAAGCCTTCGCGGACCGGAAACACTCGGGGTTCCTGACGGAACACGGCATCTTTTCGAAGGACGAGATTGCCAGCCGGGAGAACGTGGCTCTCGAGCGCTACATCAAGCAGGTCATGCTCGAGGCCGAGACGGTTCTGGAGATGCTCGAAACCCTGGTGGCCCCCGCCGCCGAGCGTCAGATGGTGGTAACAGCCGCGGCCCTCAAGGCCCGGGCCGAATTGAAGGCAGCGGGCGTGTCACTGGCCAGCGGCAACGCTTCCGAAGCGCTTTCCCGTCGCGCGTCGGCGCTCGGCGATGGCCTTTCGGAAATCCTGGCCGCGGCCGAGCAACTCCGTGGCCGACTGGCAGAGGTTGAAGGCATCCATGATGAGGCGAAGAAGGCGCGTCGACTGGCCGACGAGGTCCGTACGCTCCTGGCCGACGTTCGCACCAGCGCCGACCGGCTGGAAAACCTCATTGAGGACGGATCGTGGCCACTACCCAAGTACCGGGAGATGCTTTTCGTTCGCTGATCGGTGACTTGACAGTAAGTCTTGTGACGACGGGGTGGAACTGAATGGTTTCACTCCGTTGTTGTAATCGCTTTCAGCGCCACAACATGACGAGGCGTGGTGACAAGCCCTCCGTTTTCCTTGCCGTTGTCGGATGCCACCATCACCTGTCGAAAAAGCCAACCGGCAGCGGCTTTCCGGATCCGGCCAATGACATTCTGTCATGCAGTGTTGACGGTCGGCCGACGAGGGACGACGGTCGAAAGCCGGGTCAAACGACGAAGTTTTTCATTTTCTTCTTGCATCAGGATGAGCATGGTTCTATAAAAATAAGGCTCAACCGGCTTCCGGGGTGTGGCCGAACGAACCACCAATTTCCTCTTCACTTCACCCGACAGCAACGAAGAACTGGATTGCCGCCATCTTCTGGCGGTGTCCGGTCGTTGGGTACCAATTTAGTCAGGGTTTTCGTAGCAACGCAGGGTTTCCACTCTTCAGGAGGTCCCCATGCTCCACGCTACCACCCGTTCGCGCATCCTCGTCGCCACCCTCACCGCGACGTTGATGCTGGTCTCGGCCTTTACCGCCTCCGCGCGAGAAAAGGCCGGGCCGTGGAGCATCGGCAAGTTGATGAAGGGGAATGTTGTCACGCCCCCAACGCCGGTCCAATCGGATTTGACGCCGCGCTACTGGATTCCAGGGGACGCGCTGATCAACTCCCCGATCAACAACGCGGATGTCCAGGTTTTCCCCTCGGCCGATCCCCAGACCGAGGTGTCGGTTTCGGTGTCGTACACGAATCCACTCCGATTCCTGATTACCTCCAACACAACGCCCACCTCCACCGGCCAGGGTTACTTCTACTCCCTGGACGCCGGTGCCACCTGGGCGGGCAGCAACGTCTTTCCGAACGCCAATCCCAACTTCGGCGATCCGGTGTCGCTGCATGACAACCTGGGCAGCACGTTCGACGTCACGCTGCGCAACCCCTCGGGCATCGGTCTCATTGCGAGTGCCAACTACGGGATCACCTGGGGCGCCTTCCAGAACATCGATCCCCTGAGCAGTTCGGGCGATGACAAGGAGATGGGCCACGTCGATCGTACGCCGGGAAGCCCCTTCGAAAACCAGGTGTACGTGGCCTGGACCGACTTCAACCTGGCCGACCCGCACGTGGTTCTCACGCGCTCCGGTGACGGCTATGCCGCACGGACTGACCTGTCGGCGGCCCTTGGGCCCGACCTCGGCCAGGGCTGCGATATCACCACCGGCCCCAACGGCGAGGTCTACGTCACGTGGGCCGTCTATGCCGGCGGCTTCCTGCCGGAGTCGGGCATCGGCTTTGCCAGCTCGCTGAATGGTGGCGCCACCTGGGCCCCGGCCGTGCAGGCTTTCCCGGTGGTCGGCATTCGCTCCTCGAACGGCGCGAATCCCGATTTCAACAACACCCGCATCAACGGCTTTCCGTCGATCACCTGCGACGTTTCCAGCGGCCCGAACAGCGGCCGGATCTACATCACCTACGCCGATCGCTCCACCGGCGACTCGGATGTCTACTGCCGCTATTCCGATAACGGCGGCGCCACCTGGAGCGCGAGTATCCGCGTGCATCCGGACCCGGTTGCCAACGGCAAGCAGCAGTGGTTCCCCTGGATCGATTGCGATCCGATCAGCGGCGACGTGTCGCTTTCCTACTTCAGCATGGACACCGGCGGCGCCGGCTTCCAGACGAAGACCTGGGTCAGCCACTCCACCGACGGCGGCAACACCTGGGATGCGTTCCCGGTGCAGGACGTCTACACCCTTCCGACGGCGCTTCCCTCCCCGTTCGCCGGCGGCTACGCGGGCGACTACTACCAGATCTGCGCCTACAACGGCCGGGCCTGGGCGGCATGGGCCGACAACCGGACCGGCCAGTACAACGCGTACTGGGACGAGATCGTTTATGCCGATCCCGATGATCCGAACGCCCCGAGCAGTATCACCGCCACCAGCGATTGCACGACACCCACCACGATCCAGCTGGATTGGACCGATCCGATCACCCGCGTGAACGGAACCCTGCTGAGTGATTTCGAAATCCAGATCACACGCGTGGGTGGCCCGACGGTAACCGTCGAGCAGGGAATCGAAACCTACACGGACGGCGGGCTCACGACCGGCACGCTGTACACGTACGAACTGCGGACGCACGATCAGGATAACGACAGCCTGTCGATCGTGGCCAGCATTTCGAAGTACGCCGGGGGCGATCCGACACCGGCCCCGCCATCGAGCTTCTCGGTGACGGCCGTGGCCGGCCCGGCTTTCGACCTCGACTGGACGAATCCGACCACCAACATCGACGGCAGCCAGCTCTGCGATTTCGACGGGGTCAACGTGTATCGGAACGGAGCCTATCTGGCCACCGTCTCCCTTGCTCCCGGTGACATCGGCCTGGCTGGAAGCTACACCGACGCTGCGCCGATGCCGGGCGTCAACTGCTACAAGCTCACGGCCGTCGACTCGGAGATTCCGGTCAACGAGAGCAACTTCACCGCCGAGATCTGCGTTGAAGTGCCGCTCAACCCGCCGTTCTCCGATTGCTTCGATGTGGCCGGTGCTCCGGATTCGGGCAAGTGGACCACCGGCGGCGTTGTCATCGACGCCCTCTCCAGCAATCCGCCGACCCCGCCGAACGCGGCCGATTTCGACGGCACCGATGTCCTGACCTCACGGGCCATCGACATGGGAGCCGCCAGCGGCCTCGGCTACGTCATGCTCTACCAGAAGGAACAGACCGGCAACGCCGAATCGCCCGACCCGACCAACGACCTGGTCGTCGAGTTCTACAACTCGAACGGCATCTGGGACGAAGTCGGGCGCCATCTCGGCGTCGAAGGCGACGAGATCGCCTTCACAACCCATATCGTCAACCTGGACAGCCTGACCCCGTCGGGCGGCACCTACTTCCACTCGCAGTTCAGGTATCGCTTCCGGACCACGGGCGATCCGGGTTTCGACAACTGGTTTGTCGATTGCACCACGCTCGACATTCCGTCCTGCGGCGCCACCATCGCGGTTGCCCCACTCAGCGTGGATGACACGCTGGTGGCCGGCGATCCGTCGGGCGATGCCGATCCGGTGACGGTGTCCAATTCCTGCCAGTTCAACGCTCTGACCTGGACCGCCGCTGAAAATCCGGATGTCACCTGGCTCACACTGTCGGGAGCGGGTGGCACCATCAGCGGCCTCGGAAACCAGAACTTCGTGGCTTCCTTCAATGCCACGGGCCTGCTCCCCGGGGTCTACAACACGACGATCGATGTCAGCAGCAATGATGTCGGCAACCCGGTGGTTTCGGTCACCGCCACGCTGACGGTCACCGACGCACCGGACATCAATGTGTCACCGACCTCGATCACCAACACGTTGGCCAATACCGATCCGGCGGCGCATGACGCGGTGACGATCGACAACGTCGGCTCGGGCCCGCTCGAGTACAGCGTTCTCGACGCCGCCTCGGCCGTCCGTTCGTGGGCCGGTCCGCAGTTCGTCGGCATCCGGCGCGCGGACGGCTCGGTCCTTCCAATGGGCGCGGCGCCAGGTCCTGTGGCGTCAACCGTCAAGCAGCGCTGGTATGCCGGGCCGCTGGGCGACGCCGAAGACCGCATCAATCGCATTGACGGTGGATTCGATCCGGCGGCCGAATTCGAGGGTGACCGGGTACGCTCACGCGACCGCCTCAAGAACCTGGGCGATCGCGGCCAGAATATCCACTACCCGCCCCAGCCGTTTGCCCAGGGCGGGCCGGATGGCGCTGGCTATCGCTGGATCGACAGCGACGAGACAAACGGCCCGCTCTTCAACTGGGTCGATATCTCGGGCATCGGTACCGACACGGGTATCGCGGGGGACGATGTCAACGTTGGCCCGTTCGTGCTCGGTTTCTCGTTCAATCACTATGGCAACTCGTTCAACAGTATCCGTGTCGGCAGCAACGGAATCCTGTCGTTCAGTTCGTCGTCCACCTCCTTCACGAACAGTGCGCTGCCCAGCGGAACCGCGCCGTTCGATCTGCTGGCTCCGTTCTGGGACGACCTGAACCCGGCGGTTGGCGGCACCGTTTACTACTATGCGGATGGCGCCAACGATCGGTTCATCGTCCAGTGGGACGGCGTGCCCTACTTCGCAGACAACGCCTCCTCGAACACCTTCCAGGTCATCATCAACAAAGACGGCACGATCGTCTTCCAGTACCTCGACATCGACGAGCCGTCGAACGGTCTGACCGTCGGCCTTCAGAATGGGGCGGGCACGATCGGCCTCCAGGTGGCCTTCAATCAGGCTTATGTTCACAACGAGCTGGCGGTGCTGCTGTACCAGGACGCACCGTGGCTTTCCGCGTCGCCCACGTCGGGAACGGTCCCGCCGGGCGGATCGGCCCTCCTGGATGTCGTTTCTGATCCGACCGGACTGTCACCGGGGGTCTACTACGGCAACGTCCTTATCCAGAGCAATGATCCGGACGAGCCGGTCAGCCGCGTGCACGTTGAACTGAACGTCACCGGTGTCGGCGCGCCGCTCCCGTTCTGCGATAACTTCAATGTTGGTGCCACGCCGGATGCGGCAAAGTGGACCAACACCGGCGTTGTGCTGAATGGCAACGGTGTCAATGAACCCTCGCTGCCGACCTCGGCCGACCTGAACGGCTCCGACATCATGACGTCGATCCAGCTCGATCTGTCCACAGCGGGCGGTTCGGGCAAGACCCTGACCTATTTCCAGGAGGCCGGCGGCGGCGGCGATGTCCCCGAGGTGGGAAATGATCTGGTCGTTGACTTCCGGAACTCGAATGGCATCTGGGATGAAGTCGATCGGGTTCTGGGCGGTACCGGTGCGGCCAGCACTTACACGCTGCGCATCGTCGATATCGACGGCCTGACACCGTCCAGTGGCACCTTCTTCCACGGCCTGTTCCAGATGCGCATCCGTACGACCGGTCAAGCGGGGACCGACGACTGGTTTGTCGACGATCTGTGCATCGACAATCCCCCCTGTGCGCCGACAATCACGGTCAATCCGACCGCTGTCTGCGACACGCTGGTGGCGGGAAGTGTCGGCATGGAGAAGCCGGTCACTATCTCCAACAGTTGCGGATTCGCCAATCTGATCTTCAACACAGTCGAATCGCCCGACCAGCCGTGGCTCTCGGTGCTGCCCACCAACGGCATCGTTTCCGGAGCCACCTCGACGGTCATTCAGCTCACCTTTGATGCCACCGGCATGCTGCCGGGTAACTACACCACCACGCTGTTCGTCACCTCGAACGACCCGGTCACGCCGAGCGTTCCGGTGTCGATCTGCTTCAAGGTGACCGGGGCTCCGCTGGCGGTCATCGAACCGGATTCCATCTGTCCGGTCATTACGGTCGTCAACGGGCCGGTCGTTCACCGCGCCGCGTCGATCATGAACGCCGGCGTGGTGCCATTGATCTGGCGCCTGGCCGACACGCAGGGCATTCCGGCGGCTCCGGGTTCTTTCCGGACAGCGGGATCCAGCGCCGGTCAGTTCCTGCCCAATGACAAAAAGCTCGAGATGTTCAAGGACGTCATGGACCTGGTGAATCCGGAGCTTGAGCCGGGTGCCATCGTCGGAGGCGATCCGGAAGCCAAGGGTTATGAGTCTCCCCTTCGGGGCGGCCTCCAGCCCTATGCCCAGGGCGGCCCGGATGCGTTTGGCTATCGCTGGATCGACAGCGATCAGGTCGGCGGACCGGACGTCGAGTGGGTCGAGATCGAGGGCCTGGCGGGCACGGTCGACACCGGCATCAATGGTGATGACCAGAACCGCGGTCCCTTCGCCCTCGGCTTCGTCTTCCCGTATTACGGCGTCAACTACTCGTCCATGCGCGTCTGTTCGAACGGCTGGATTTCTCCGACCGCGACGCAGACCACCTTCACCAACACCACCCTTCCGGCCATTGCCACCCCGAACAACACCATCTGTCCCTTCTGGGATGACCTCCTGCCGACGACGACTCGCGGCAAGGTCTGGTTCCGGACGGATCCGTCGATGGGTCGGGCCATCTTTGAATGGAAGAAGGTGCCCCGCTTCTCGAGCCCGTCGGATACGCTGACCTTCCAGGTGATCCTCTGCAAGGACGGGAGCATTCAGTACAACTACCTGCGCCTGAATGGCGTGACCAACAGCGCGACGGTCGGCATTGAGAACGCGGCCGGAACGGTGGGTCTGCTCACGGCATTCAACACGGCGTATCTGCACAATGGCATGTCGATACTGATCCAGAACGAGCAGGAGTGGCTGTCGGCCACCCCGACCTCGGGAACGATCAATCCGGGCGACACGCAGCTCATCAACGTGGCATTCAACCCGGCTGGTGTGGCCATCGGGCAGCACCGCGGATTCCTGAGGATCAAGACCAACGACCCGACGCAGTCCAAGGCCATCATCCCAATCTGCATGACCGTGGTAGATCCTGTTTCGGTGGCGCTGGCCCGGTTCGAGGCACTCTCGACGCCGGACGGCGTGAGCATCGTCTGGGAGACCGCGGAAGAGTCAGATCACTCGCACTTCGATCTGTATCGCTCCGAGGGCTTGAACGGCGATTATCTCCAGATGAACCAGACGCCGATCACCGGCGACGGCCGTTACGGGTACACCGACGGTACGGTTGTCGACGGGACCGAGTACCGGTATCAGCTCGAAGCGGTTGATCGGCATGGCGAGCGGCAGTCGTTCGGCCCGATCGTCGTCACGTACGCCGGTCGTCCAACGGCCTTCAGCCTCGTCCAGAACTATCCGAATCCGTTCAGCGGTCGTACCACGTTCCAGCTCGCCCTTCCGGCAGCCTCGGACATTCGCCTGCGCGTCTTTGATGCCACGGGCCGGCTTGTCAGGAGCTTCCACGAGGGTTCAATGGACGCCGGTCGCCACACGTTCGAATGGAATGGCCAGGATGAAAACGGTCAGTCGGCCGCCGCCGGTTTCTACTTCCTGCGCGCCGATTCACCGCTGGGCACCAAGACCGTTCGGATGATGCTCGTCAAGTAGGACAGCCCGGCAAAGCAACAAGACAGGCAGTCAGAACAGCAAGCCCCCCGGCAGGCGTGAGCCACCCGGGGGGCTTTGCTTTTGGGTGGCGTTCAAGACCGTTCCTTCGCCGGGGGGGAGTGCTTGGTAGTATCCAACCCAGTCGAGGGACCGCCTACCCTGTCAATCCGGAGCCGCCGTTGGTTTTCCATGCCCGCCGCCTGGTCATCATCCTGCTACCCGTGATCATCGGGCTGTGCGTGCCGGGCATCGGCGCGGCTTCCCGGCCGGGAACCAGCTCCATCAAGATCTTTCGACCGTTGCTCGCGGATCCTCGTGAAGACCAGTTTCGAATGAAGCTGGCTCATTACCGGGAGCAATGGCGTTACGGCACCGACGTCACGGATTCAACCAGTCAAGGTGGATTCGAGGAGCGCTCCGGGACGGCCTGGGATGTCGGGATCGGCGCGAATCCGCGACTGGACCCGATGCGCCGGATGTTCAAATGGAAGGGGCCATGGGATCGGTATCAATTTGGGCTGTCCGCCGGCGTCTTTGCCTACTTTGATCGTGCGGGGAAGGAACTGTTGAATGCCGACTATCAGTTCGGAACCTCGCTTGACATGCTCTGGTCCGGATTGTGGTCGGACACCGTTGGCGTTTCGGGATTCGAGCGGCCGGTCATTTCCTCGCGGTTATCCATTTATCACCGGAGCACCCACCTGGGAGATGAATACCTGACGCTGGGCGATTTCGGGCGCAATCAGGATGGGCATCCCGATCAGGACGAACTCTTCGGCCACCCGCCGGTGAAACGGGTGGACCTGACCTTCGAAGCCGTTCGCGGCCTGGTTTCGGTCGAGATGGCACCGGACTGGATCAACGCGGGGCGATCCAGCCTGCGCGCGTATGCCGGCGGTGAACTGAAGTGGGCCATCCGGCCCCGAATACCCGCGGCCTTCTCGTCGCCGATCGCACAGTTGGGGTTTGAAATTCGCTCCGCTGGAAATCAGGAGGATCCTCACGATGGCTGGCTGACCCGTTTCATGAACCGGCCGTTCGGACGCCCATTTTTCGAGACCGAATGGTTCACCGCGGTGGATTTCAAGCTGGCCAGGCCATACGATTTTGCTTCATGCGACAATCCCGATGGCGACGGGGAGGTCTGGACGCCAAATCTCTGGACGGACTGTCGGCACGGCCGTGAATCGAAGTCCTACGCCGGTTCGTGGCACGCCATGATCGGATTCTCGGCCTATTCCGGTGCACACCGCCGTATTGCGGATGGTGGTCGCCTGCTGGCATCGGAGATCCTCATCGCACTCGAGTGGTACCATGGCTACTCACCGAATGGTCAATTTCTGGACCAACGGCTGGAGACGAGTCCGCTGGCCTATATCGTTCCCAGTATCACGATCCATTTTTGATCCGGACCAGAGGAATGCACTCGCAAACGTGCATTCCAGAAAGGCAGGTCGACAATGAGCAAGCTCCTGCGAGGTCTTGTGGCGGGGTGGGGCGCCAAGAAGATGGGCGGCGGGTGTCTCAGTACCATTCTCATCTTCGGGCTGCTCTGGTGGCTGCTCGGCAATTTCAATATCTTCAAATAGAAGCGTCCCGGCGGGCCTCCGGCAAACTACCGACCACCACCCCACGCAGCCCGGTATCCGTTCAACCGGTCGATTTCCTGCTGCTGCACATCCATGATCTGCTGCGATAGCGCCTTGAGCTCGCTATGTTCCACCTTGCCGAAGGCTTCCTTCGCCATCACGATGCAACACTGGTGGTGGGGGATCATCAGGTCGATGAACTTCCGATCAAACGCTTCGTTGGACAGGGAGGCCAGCGCGGCCTTGTCCAATCGCGTCATCCCGGCCAGGTGGAGATTCTCGGCATTGGCCTTGCCGGCGTACCATCGATCCCGCCACGCCCTCAGCAGCGTGATCTGCCGCTGTTGACTGCTCACGAGCTTTGCCGCGCCTTCCCTGAGTTCGGCATGCTGCGCCCGCGTTGCCGCCAGCTGGCCCGCCTCGAGCGCGTCCCGGTGATGCCGGATCATGGTGTCTATGTACTGCAGTTCATACGGCGAATCCGTACTCGGGGTCTCGTCGGCGTTCGCCCGGTTCTGGTCCGCTGTCGGTGCCGGGGGTGGAATCGGGGACACTTTCGCAGGGGAACGCGCCGCTTTGTCTTTCGGCTTGATGCAGGCGGGGATGCACAGGATGAGGGCCGGCAGGAGCACCGCGAAAATCGTGTCCATCCGATGTGATTTCATGATATTGCCTTTCTCGTTGAGTGCCGGCGTCGGCGCTGTCACGATTGCGGCACGGGGTCAGTCGACTTGCCGGCCTTCTCAAGACGCTTGAATCGAAGGCCGACCAGCACGGCGATGCCCAGCCATACAATGACCAGGGCCGCATTCACGATGGCAAATTGCTTGGTCGCGAAACCGAGCCACGTGGTCCCGGCGAACACGAGTCCGGCTGACAGAACATCCCCGGCCCGGACAAAAAACGTATCGTTGGCCTGCTTGGCCTTGTACTTCGCCTCGCGGCTCAACGGCAGATAGAGCGCATTCCGCGTGGTGTTCTGCAGGGAGTAGTCGAGTGAATTCTCGGCCAGCTTCACCGTGCGAATGAACGAGAGCAGCGGGATGAACGCCATCGCCGCATATCCGGCGAGGGCCACCACCGGCAGAACGAGCAGCGCCACGCGCACACCGAAGTATTTCAGGACACGGGAAACGACAAGCGCCTGGAGGATCGCCGAGATGATGTTGACGATGGTGAAGTAGTTTCCGTAGAACTCACCGATGACCTTCTTCTCGTCAATCTGGCCCACCGCCCCCTGCCCCGCGGAGTATAACTCGACGACGGTCTTGCTCAGGATGTACTCGCCCGTGGTGTTCACGAGGTTGACGAGGACCATCAGGAGACCTATCAGGAGCAGGTAGCGATCCCCCAGGACCAGGGAGAAACCACTTTTCCCCTTGATCGCTTCACCGGCTCCCGCGCCCTCCGCCGGATTATCGCTGGCCGCGGCCTTTTCGCTTGCCTTGCGCGCTGCGCCGGCTTTCTTCTCCCGAAGGTGAACGATGTTGGTGAGCAGCATGCACAGGCCCAGCAGGGCCGCCGCTGCCAGCATGAACGGGTAGGGACCAAATTGCTTGACGAGCTGTCCGGTCACGAACGAGCCCGCGATGGCACCCAGTGAGGCTCCGAAGCCCACGATCGCGAACAGCCGCTTGCCTTGCTCCACGGTGTACACATCGTTGGCAAATGCCCACAGCTGCGCGATCACCATCAGGTTGAAAATGCCCACCCAGATGAAGAACGGCACGCCGACCGAGACGCTGGCCTGACTGAGGAGGAAGAACGCCACCAGGCAGGCGATGAAGAACAGGGTCACCCCGTTGATCAGCTTGACCCGCGACACTTTTGAGGCCAGCGCGCTGTAGAGGGGCACAATAATGAGGAGCATGCCTGCGATCGCAGCGGCGGCATAGCTCTTGACCTCGGCCCCGCCGGACCCGGCCAGGATGAGCGGTTCGCGAATCGTCTTCAGCAGGTAGTAGCTGGCGAGGAGCAGGAAGATGTTCATCATCAGGAGAACGGCTGTCAGGCCCTCGCCGCCTTTGACGTCCGAGAAGACGCCCAGGATGCGGTCGAGTGGATTCTTCGGTGGCTCAGGGCCCGTCAGGGCCGGACTGCCGGCATCGGGCATGACGGTGGACATCTCAATTCCTCCAAATGTGCGACCCGCGGCAAACCGTGAGTTAACGGGGTGGTTTCCCGCCCGGCGGCGGTTCGTTCTTGAGCTTGTCGTCGGCCGAGACAGAATCGGTCTTGGCCGCGATCGTTCCTTTTTGCTTGTCTTCCACGGTCGGTGTCGGTTCGACCGGTCCCTCCTTTGGCACCGGTATCTTGAACTGGTCGATCTCGGGAACGCCGTATCGCTTGAGGTCGATTTGCACCTCGTCGATCAGCCTCGTGCTCCCGTCCTTGTCGACGGCAAAGGTATGAAACTCGCCACCACCGAACCAGAGGCGCAGGTGGACGAAGTGGAAATTGATCGCCGTCATGACATTCTCGGGCTTTATCACGGATCCGGCCACCTTGTATTCGCTGAACATCTGAGCGCTCCGCGCCGCCGAGGGAATGGCGTGAAGGGGCGAGCCGCCGCCGCCGGCCACGATGCTGATCAGCACCGCGTCGTCCCAGGTAAGGAGGGCGCGCTCGTAGGCGTGCTCGTGCCCGGTGGCAAGAATGGAGATGCCGCTCTCTTTCAGCGTCCGGACCATCCGCTCGCGCCGCTCCCGAAGCACATCGTCATTCTGCCACTGGCCGCGATGGAATCCGGTTGAAAAGGGGGGATGATGCATGAAAACGAATGCGGGGCCACGGTGACTCTTCAGGGATTTCTGCAGCCAGTCGATCTGTTCGTCGGAATACTTGATCTCGACCTCGCGGGACCAGTAATTGGCCGGATCGGTCATCGGGTTCGAGTCCAGGGCGATGAAGCGGACCCAGCCATCGGCGGAATCGAACGAGTAGTAGAGGCGGTCTCCGGTGATCGGCAAACCCGTCGCGGTGCGCCAATTTTCCACGCCTTCGTCGGTGTCCGTGCGCTCGTGATTTCCGGCTATCGGGAAGTAGGGCACCCGGGAGGACAGGGGTCGGGTGAGCCGGAGAAAACGCTCCCAGTGCGCGGGATATCGTCCGTCCTTCACGAGGTCGCCGGTATTGATCACCGCCGCGACGGTCTCTCCCCCCGCTTCAATCGAATCGATCGCGGTCATCACGGCCTTGAGCACCTGTGCCTCACGCCCGTAATTCGGACTGTGTTTGATGAGGGCCGGGATGTCCCGGATGAGTGCCAGGTCGGGGTAAAGGCCTTTCGCCAGGAGGACCGGTATCGTGATCAGGCCGCGCAGGATCTTGATCGGGTTCAGCGAAATCGCCTGCTTGATCCTGGTGAACTCCGGGCGAAGTCGCGATGTGCGGTAGGACGGGCGGTTGTCGCCGAACAGGATGATGTTGAGCGTGTCCGCCGTATAGCCGGCCCGCAGGCGCCCCAGGAAACGCAGGGAGGTATCGGCCGTACCGGGCACCAGGCCAATCAACGTGTCGCCGAACAGCGGCTGCCAGGAAATCGGGCCCCCGAACTCCTCGGACTCCTCGTTCTCCTCGTCCTCTCGTACTTTCTGGGTGCTGTCGGTAAACGCCGGTGAGATCGGCTGCTGAACGTGCTGCAGGCGCCCGATGCGGGCGCAGCCGCCAAGGAGCAGCAAAGTGGCCGCTGTCACGAACAGGCTGTACCGCCGTGGAGTCGGGGATCCCCGACCGCGAATAGGCTCAGTCGTTGGCAGCGTCATCCGTGGCGCACTCGAGTCACCGTCCAGGTGGAACCGATTCGGGTCAACTCAACGCGCGCCGCCTTTGCCGAATTTCCATCGACCTTGACCTCAACAGCGAGTCGTGTCGCGCCATTATCATCAGCATCGTCGAGACGCAGCATCGCACCGTCAATTTGAACACGCCGGGTTGCGGTCGCCGGCCCGTCCGCCTGCTTGATCTCGACGTCGTATTTCCGCGGGGCCGCCAGGCCGATATCAACCGCAAGATCGTGGAAGTGGAGGGCGCCCTCACGGACCGAAAAAAAATCGAGCGGGGCCACACGATCGAACCAGTAAGTCACGGTCTTGTCACGCCGTTCGATGAGGGTCCGTGCCAGGAAATCGCGTGCCCGCGGGTCTTCGTACGACACGGCGCCGACAGCCGCCGCGATCTGGGCATCGGAGAACGACGCCACGATCTTGGCGCCCCAGTAGGCATCCCGGTCGGTCATCTCACGGAAGGCCGCCTGAGGAATCAATGTCCGGAAATCCCCGGGGTTGTATCTCTTCGACTCGAAATTGCCGGCCGAAGGAATACCCGAGTCCTGCTTCGCCTGCCGCCAGGGCTCCTCGACAAACCCGAGACTCAGCAGCCGCCGGATGGTCCATTTGAAATCAAGAGTATGTTCAAAGCCGTTCCACGGCTTCTTCGGTCCCTTGGCCGCGGCACCCAGTGACGCGCCCACATCAAGTACGTAATGATCCACATGCCCCAGGCTGTCCCCGGTTTCGACAAACAGATCGAGAAAATTCTGATCCTTCATGTCCCAGCTGTTGAGCCAGGCACAAACGACGTACAGACCGCGCAATTCGCGGCGGTTGACATGGGTGTACCGGTCATTCGGGTCGCCCGGCCGCAGCCGGCGCATGCTCGGCGCGCCAACGACTTTGCCATCGAGGAACAGGCTGGCGAAGCCGCTGAACCGGCCATCCGACAGCACCGCACCGTGAGTAAGAAGGGAATCGAGATCGCCTTCAGTAAAGGGGGCACCCTTCTTGCCGTTCAACAGATCGTCGTCGATGCTCAGGTCATTTCGCAGGAATTGGACCGGTTCGTTGTGCGGAACGTTGTACCCGGCGGCATGAAACAACGTCCGTGAAATGAAATCGGCTCCGGCGCCGAGCTGCGGATGACCGGCCGGGTCCAGCTTGATGAGCCATCGCCCACCGTCGGCATCCTTGATCTGAAAGCCATGGGTACGCCCGCCCTGCTTCACCTTGGTGATGGTCCATGGCTTTGTCGGCAGCTGTGGTTTGCCGGGCCCCTGCTTTATGTCGGCCAACGGAACGGCACGCACATGATTCCGGTTGGTGAACCAGGTCGAGTTGGGCACTTCATCGAACGCATTCACGTTGACCGATTCCCGTTCCGGATCCGCCCCGAGGAAGTCGGTGACGCCCAGAATCAGGTCCGGAACGTCGAATGCGTGCGACAGGGGTTCGATCAGTCCTTCGCGGAATTGATGGCCCCAGAAATTCGGCTCCCATTCGGGGGGCTGGGGAATGGGGCGACCGTCGTGATCCACCCAGGTGGTGTCGCTGGTTGCCTGAACCGGGGAATGGTCCGTCCGGTCCGATGCGTGAGCGCTCACGTGATTGTCCGAGGCGGCGGACACGCCAAACAGGGACGCGAGCAGCCAGATGGCCAGGGGCCCGCCGGGCGCACGACGGAGTTCGGGTCGAATTGATTGGCGTCTCAAAAGTCGCTCCTGAGTGCCAGTTGCGCACTCAGCCCCTCGTCACCCTTTCCGACGACGAATCGGAGCGCGGAGCCTTCCCGCATCCCCATGCGCAGGCCCCCCCCCCAGGAAGTTTTTGCGGCCCGGAGGGAAAAAACTTCCCTTTCGGGTGCCACCGCACCCAATTGGTAGATGGCGAGTGCGCTCACCTGGTGGGAGATGGCCCAGCGATACTCGACATGGGCGAGGATGAGTTGCCGGTCACGAAAGCGCTGCGTTGAATATCCGAGGAAGCGCAGTTGTCCTTCGCTTTGAATCAGGCGATAGAATGGCAACACCGCTCCATCCTCGGTCGGGTCCACACCGGCGTACGCGGCGCGAAAGGCGAGGACGCGGCGCTTCGCGAATACCGGCAGGTAGGCGCGGCCCTCGAGTAGCCACTGGTTGTAATCAGGGTCGGCACCGCGCAGGCCGGCCGCATGTTTCAGCTCCGCGCGGCCATGGACCCCGAGTGACGGCGAGATGGCATCATCGAGCACGGCAAAATCGCCGGCAACTCCTGAAATGAAATACTGTGTGGCGGTGCCCCCGAAGGGAACAGTTCCATCCGGAAAGACATTGCCCAGGAGGGGGCTGGCATGCTTTCCGACGCCCGGGCTCATGCCCGAGTAGCCAGCCAGGACCTGCAGCCGGCGAAGCGGTGAGGCGCCAAGCCGTAGCGCTCCCTCCACCCTGGTGCTCTCCAGGCGATAGTAGGCCCTGTCCGCTTCCTCGGTCCCGTTCCCGATGCCGTAGTAGCTGCGGTCCGGTTTGAAATCGTAGTCGGCGGTCAGCTGAAAGCTGAGCGGTTGCCTGTCGCGGAGCAATCCCAGGAATCGGGCGCGGCGGCGATCATTAAGGGCAAACGCGGCGCTGGCCTCCATGTGGGCGTCGTCGGTCGGAAATCCGTCCCAGCTGATTGCCGGGCCAATGCCGACGTTGTCGACCCCGCTGGTTGCGCCGCTGACATCCACGCGTAGACCCACACGGGGCCCATGCGTGGTCGATTTCGGTTTTGGTTCGAGGTATTTTGCGCCAATGTGATTGACGCCCGCCTCCAGCCCTCGGCCGATGAGTCGGAATGGCACCAGGACGACTCGGAACGGTGTTCGGAGTGCCGTCTCCCATCCGCGCTCCTTGTCGGGGGGAGCCACCCGGGGTCCATTGGACGTGGGGTCGCCCCCGGCCGGCAGGGCTGGTGCCACCCAGCTCGAATCACCGAACCGCGGTTCCGCCCTCGCCACGCGGGGGACGGCCCCGTTGATGATGCAAGCCAGGAGCAGCGACAGGAGGAGTCCGCCTGTCAACAGTTTCGGGGGCAAACGACGGCTGGAATCGATCAAGTTGATTGAGTCCTTCATGTTTGGTTTTGCCGTGGCGAACAATCTAACCGACGATCTAAAAGACTTCGAATCGCCATCCTAAACCATACTGGCCTACTCGACACCGATTGACACCCCCTTGACACGGGCATGGCTGTTGCAACAATTGGGCCAGAACTCACGTGGGATCGTAACTCCCGAGACGACCGATCGCCATTCCGGACGACATGCTACGCTGGCTGACTCGGCCCGATGCCTTGATTTTCCAGCAGGAGTGCGACAACTGAAGACGGAATCGACATGCTGACCTTTCCGCCGGAGAGCCTTACCCGCCGGATCGGCCTTGAACCCCATGAGGGGCGACTTCTGGTCCTGATGGGGGCACTCGTCGCGACGCTGCTGTGCGCCTATACCATTGCCAAGGTGCTGCGGGACGCGCTGTTCCTGGCCGAATTCGGCGCGGTAACTCTGCCGTACATGTACATCGGGGTGGCCCTGTTGTCGGCCGGGTTCGTCTGGCTGGAAAGTCGCCTCGCCCGCCTGTTGAGCCGCGAAGGCGCCACTCGGGTCAGTCAATTGACGGCTGTCGGGTTCAGTGTTCTTGCCGCCATCACGCTCCCGCTGGAGCGTCACTGGACGACCGCCTGGTTCTATCTGTGGACCGGCAGCCAGGCCATGATGCTCCTGCCGCATTTCTGGCTGCTCGCGCTGGATGTCTGGGACTCCCGTCGCGCCCGTCGCATCTTTCCCATTCTGACCGGCTTCGGGCTGTTCGGCGGGCTGGTCGGTGGCGGCATCGCGGCCTGGTTGACTCCTGCTTTTGAGCGCGTCGGACTGATGTGGACGTTGTCCGGGCTCCTCCTCGCGGCCCACGCGCTGACGCTGGTGGTCCAAACCCAGCGGGCGCGTCATTCGGGGCCGGTCGAAATTTCCTCATCAACCGGTTCCTTCTGGGACATCATCCGGCGGTCCTCCTACATCAAGGTCCTTGCGGCCGGGCTCGCGCTTTCCGTGGTGGTGTCAACTCTCGTCGACTTTCAATTCAAGTTCATGATCCAGGAGGCCTACCCGGATCCACATGCCCTGACCCAGTTCCTCGGCAGGTTTTACATCGGACTGAATGTGCTGGCCCTTCTCTTCCAATTCGGCGTCTCGGGTTGGTTGCTGCAGCGCCTGGGTCTCGGGGTGTCCACCGGCCTGCAGCCAACCACCGTGATCCTGTTCGCTTCGATAACGGCACTCAGCCTTGGATGGTGGGCCGCCGTGGCGATGCGCTGGTTCCAGGGTGTTGTCTTTCAGACGATGGGGAAGTCGTCGTCCGAGATCTACTTCGCGGCAATCCGACCCGTCGAACGCCGCCTGGTCAAGCCGGCTATCGATACCCTGGTTGAGCGCTGGTCGGACGCCGCGGCCGGTCTTCTGCTCCTGGTCGCACTTCGAGTCCTGCACGCACCCATCGCGATGATTGCCGGGGCCACGGCCGTCCTGGCGGTGCTATGGCTCCTCGTGCTCCTGCGCCTGAACACGGAGTACGGGCACGCGTTCAAGGAGGCGCTGAGCAGCCGCTGGATCGAACCCGAGGCGGCTTCCGAGGCAATTCGAACTCCCGCCGTACGAAAGGCGCTCGTTGAAGCGATGCACCAGCAGGATGTCCGCCGCATCGTGCTGGCCCTTCGGCTGAGCGAAAATTCACCCGACGCCAACATCGGGCGCGCCGTCCGGGAGTGTCTGGGACATGAATCGCCCATCGTTCGGGCCGCGGCGATCCAGGCCATGGAAGCGAAGCGAATGGCGGATCGCGAGGGTGTGGTCGAGGGGCTTCTTCGGGATTCGGAGGAGCCCGTGCGTCGGGCCGCGGTTGGATACAGGCTCTCCAGGAGTCGTCAGCCGGGTCGATTTGCCCGGGATCTTCTCGATGGCGATGATCCGGATCTCCGGCAGTATGTTCTCGAAGCACTCTGGGAGCGGCCTTACGAGGCACGCGGTGCCGTGACGGCGTCATGGGTTGATGCACGACTCAAGAGCGGGACTCGCGAGGAGCTCTTCCTGGCCGCCCGTGGACTTGGCTTGATGGGGGGGCCGGCGTCCGTGACGGGGCTGACGACCCTGCTCGGGAACCCGGACATCGAGATCCAGCGGGCTGCGCTGCTCTCGGCCGCCCGGCGGCCAAGCCGGAATCTTCTCGAGGTCATGCTGCCCCTGCTTCTCCTGCCGGAGCTGAACCGTGAAGCGCGTCTGGCGATCGCGGCCATCGGCGACGCCTCCGTGCCGGCCCTGAAGGAACTCATGGCCAATGACAGCGATGCGCGCGGCCAGGCGATCGCCGCGCGTACGCTGGCGGAGATTGCCCGGCCGCGTGCGATAGCCGCGCTCATGGTGCTGGTCCGGAGCACGGACCTGACACATCGACATCGAGGGCTCAAGAGCCTGGCGCGGTCCCGCGGATTGCTTGGCCGGCCGGTCCTGGCACGCGGGCTGGCGCACCGGCTCTTTCTCCGGGAGTTGCGGGACTACCGCGCCTGCGTCGAGCCGGCCCATGGGCTCGAGAAAAATGACGCCCCCGAGGTCCGGCTTCTCGCCGAAAGCTACCAGGAGTCTGCGAACTGGGCTCTCGAACGCGCCATGCTCGCGCTGGCCTGCTGGTATGAGCCCCGGCCGCTCTTCGGGGCCTTCAACAGCCTCCGGTCCCGGGATCTCGAGGTGGCCGCGCCCGCGCTGGAATACCTGGGGCACATTCTTCCCCGCGGGACATTTCGGCCGGTCGAGAGCATCTTCGAATCGAGAGCGACGGCGAGTCCCGACGACGTTTCCGATCAGGAAAAGCTCCACGGGTGGATTCGTGGCGCCTGGGAATCCGGAGATGACTGGCTGCGCGCCTGTGCCGTCCGGGCGGCACGCCATGTTCCGGATTTTGATCTCAGCCTGTTGAGGCCTGCTGAGCAGGAGGTACCGCTTGTTCAATCGGAGCTTGATGCGTTGGCCGACGGCCCGGATCGCACGGCGGTTGTGCAGTTGCGGGCCGCCAATGTGGTCGCACTGGAGGCGCCCGGATGCTGACGCCGGTGGAACGGGTGCTGATCATGAAGGGAGCGGACCTGCTGAAGGATGTCGGACCGCGCCACCTCCTCGGTCTGGCCGGCGCGGCGCGGGAGGTCGAAATCTCGAACGGTGACACGATTTATCGGGAGGAGGACCCGGCGGACGCCTTGTACATGGTGGTCGAGGGTCGGGTACGGCTTTCGACCGGCGACCGGGTGATCTCCGAGGTGGGGCCCGGCGAGGCATTCGGAACCTGGGCCATCGTGGACGATTCCGGGCGTGGCCAGCGAGCCGAGTGCATCGAGGACGGGCTGGCCCTGGCGTTGCACCGCGATGAATTCTACGACGTGGCCGCCACGGACCTGACGTTGTTGCAGGAAGTCGTACGCGCCATGGCCAGGCGCCTTCGCGCGCTCGTTGCCGAGAGGCCCGAGGAGGCGCGCGTTGAGGGCGAAGGAATCGAGAAACCGGTTGCGATGGTGAAGCCGGAGGAAGTGGAAGCGGTCGCCTCCCCCTTGACCGATGCCGGGCCGCCGCCCGCGGGCGGTGCCTCCCTGGCGGCCGCGGCACTTGACCAGGCGCTGCCCGTTCCGGATGCGCTCAAGCCCGAAGTCCCCGCTACCGCGCTGCCG
>JAWXBZ010000121.1:0-13344 GCA_034440375.1 Candidatus Eiseniibacteriota bacterium | reverse complement strand
TTGTTGGGGAGGGCGGAGGTTGCTAGCCTCGTGGGATGAGATACCAATCATGGTTGAAGGTGCTGGGTGGTGGGGGTCTGGCCCTGTTGGCGGGGGCTTCCTGCGCGAAAAAGTCGGCCAGGTGGGTGCGGCCCTACCCCACGGCTCTGACCCACGAAGCTCGATTTGATGGCGAACCATCTCTCTCACCAGACGGAAAACTCCTCGTCTTCTCATCGTTCGGCGAAGCCGACCTTGATCTGTTCGTCATCGACCCGGCAGAGCCGGGTGAGCGACGGCTGTTGTATGCGGGGGCCGGTGACGATCGGCAGCCCGCCATCAGTCCGGATGGGACGCGGGTGGCGTTCACTCAGGTCGTGGGTTTGGAGTCCGACATTCTTGTCATCGAGATGACCGGCGGTGAAGCGCGGCGGCTGACCGTGGAGGCGGGGGCGGATCGGCAACCAGCCTGGAATCAGCCGGGCGATCGTCTGGCGTTCGTGAGTGATCGTACGGGGCGTGCGGAAGTCTGGGTGCTGACGATGTCGACAGGCCAGGCCTCCCCAGTTTCGGCAGTGGCACCTCCCTCCCCCGATTTTGTCCTGATGGATCCCGTGTGGCGAGGAACTGACGTGCTCGTGTCAGCCCGGGTCGGTGCGGAGGTGGATCTATGGGCGATCCCCGGAGCCGGCGGGCCCTGGATGCGGCTGACCTCCGGACCGGCCCGTGAGCGACATCCGAATCCCGCACCGGATGGGCGTCTGGCATTTACCTCCGATACGACCGGATATGCCAACCTCTACGTGCTCGAGCCGGATGGGCGGGTGACGCTGATCACGGACGAACGCACCGATATCCACGAGTCATGTTGGATGAATGGTGGCTCGCGGCTGGTGTACGCCCGGACCTCCCCCTGGGCACTGGTGGCGCGGCCGCTGGGGGGCGGGACAATCGATACGGTGCAGGCAGCCTGGGGTCGGAACCTCCACCCCTCATGGTCGCCGGATGCCACGGAGTTGGCGTTCCACTCGAATCTGGATGGGCAGGATGACATCTGGCGGGTGGGCGTTTCCGACGGTGGCGCGGGGCCGGTCACGGCCAGTCGGGAAAACGATATCGATCCGGACTGGTCGGGCTCCGCTAATCGTATTGTGTTCACGAGCCATCGCTCAGGGAATCCCGACATCTGGATCATGGATCCATCGGGGGTGGAGTATTTCAATCTCACCAACGATCCGGCCAGGGATGGGGAAGCCCGGTGGAGTCCGGACGGGATGATGATCGTGTTCGTGTCGGATCGGCTGGGGCAAACGGACCTGTGGGTCGTATCGGCGGCCGGTGGTGAGCCCTCACGGGTCACCGATGATAAGGCCGTTGATGCGTGGCCGTGCCTGTTGGCGGATAATCGGACAATCGTCTTCGAGTCTGATCGGGGGGGCGATCGGGCACTCTGGAGTGTGCCGATCGAAGGGGGCATGCCGCGGCGCCTGACGACGCCGGCCGGAGCCGGCTCATGGGATGGACGGCCGGCGCCCGTGTTGAATCATGCGGAAGGGTTGGTCTTCACGCGGTCCGTGGGCGGCAATTCGGGCGTGTTCCGGTTGAACCGGACCGACGGCTCGGTCGTGCCGATCATGGATGACGAGGCATCACTCGAGGATCATGCCACCGTGAGCCGGGACGGATCGCGCGTCGCATGGCAATCGGGCGGCAATTTCGACCTCTGGTGGATCAATGCCTCCCCTGTTCAGAGTGGCGAACGATGACCCGGTCAATGCGAGCGGGGTTGCCGCGCATCGATAATTCCCATACGACGCCGTCCCTGATGCCCCGAAATCGGGGCAGGATAGCCACGAGATCGCTGCGGGTGCCGTCGAGCGCGACAATCGTGACGTTGAAAAACTCCTCCGGCTCCACGGAAAACTGTTCACGGTTGGCGTAGATCCGGCCAAACGTCGCCGAATCGATGATGCCGCGAATCTGAAATTCCTGGAGATCGGCGAGCGGAATCCTGACGATGCGATCCCACTGCTCCGGAGCGAAACCGATCAGTTCGGTTATGTTTCGCAATTTCGGGAAATCGATGCGGAAGCCATGAACGAGAATTCTCTCGGCCGACGTGAATATCTCGACCTCGACACCCGAGGTCTCCAACGACTGGCCGGCCGGTACAACACCGGTTTCGGGGGGAGGCGTCTGGCCTCCGGCTCCGCAGCCGGCCAGACCGGCCAGGACAAATCCCAGGACAAGTATCCAAGAGCCGGCAGGCGAGCGGGTCATCGCGATCCTCCTCCAACGAGGTAATCGGGGTAATTGACTGTTCTGGAGTCATGATCGTACGGCGCGCTCGCCCCCAGTTCAACCGCGGGCCGCGATCGGCGGCGGCCCGGTGAACAGAATCAGGTGGCCGGAGACGGTCAGCCGGGTATGCCCATCCTTGTCCCGCTCGGATGTCCTCAAATCGATGATCGCATCGGCGCCCCGGCGAATGGCCTCCTTCTGGAGATCCTTGACCGCCAGGTCGTGGCTGCTTTCGGTGGACCAGTTCGGCTTGATCCGGGTCGTGACGGACAGGTCGCCGAGGATCTTGTGGGCCCGATTGGTGCCCCCCCGGGATACCGGCATGTCGTAGCCCCCGGGCTTGGCGGTGAGCTGCAGCGGGTCACTGGCGACCCAGGTCTTTTGATAGCCGCAGCCGATCATGAGGAGGGGGAGGATGGCGATCGAAAGGAGAGTGCGTCTGGGCATGGTGCACCTCGGAAGTGGCAGGGCCTGGGCCTGGTCGGCCGACGGTCAGCAATTCAAGACGGGGTTTGATCCTTGTTATCGGCCGGGCCGACGGCGGTCCTGAACCCTGGCCACCGATTCATGAAATGTGCACGCCGGGGCGGAAACATGGGTTTTTCAGCGCAAGGGGGCTTTGATACGCAGTTTCGCGCGGGTATAGTCCCGGGCGTTGAAGGGTCGGAAGCATGGCCACGCTGCGGCGGGACCGCGGGGGCCGTCTCCCATCTCCACCTCTACACGCAAGGAGTGAATAACATGGCTGGTGCCAAGAAGTCGGCGAAGAAGCCCGTGGAACTGATCATCTCCAAGAGCCGCACGAAGGCCGCCTCGAAGAAGTGCAATGTGTCGAGCGATTTCTACGGTGCCCTCGACAAGAAGGTGCGCGAGATGGTCGCCGGCGCGGAAGCCCGCGCGATCGGCAACAAGCGGAAGACGCTCAAGCCCGTCGATCTGTAGGATCGACCGGTGCCCGCCGGGCGCCGCTGGACTGTGAAACGGCGATCTCTTCGGGGTCGCCGTTTTGCTTTTGGCGCGCCGCCGAGTGCGCTACCATGCACGGATGAGCCTTGAATTGAGAATTGGCATCCAGGTGAACGGCGCCGCGGAAATAGTGGACCCTGGCACCACGCCGGCCGACCTCCTGTCGCGCCTCGGCCTCGAAGGGTCGGGCATCGCGGTGGCCGTCAACGACATCGTGGTCCGACAGAACGAACTCGGCACTCTCGTCCTTTCAGACGGCGACAGGGTCGAAATCATCCGCGCCGTGGGAGGCGGCTGAGGGGCATGCTCCAATTCGGCGAGTACCAGTTTCGATCGAGGCTCATCGTTGGCACCGGGCGCTACCCATCGGTCGACCTGCTCGAGGCGGCCATCGGCGAGTCCGGCGCCGACCTCGTGACCGTGGCCATCCGCCGTGTTGATCTGTCGGACAGCGGCCAGGGTTCGATCCTTGGCGCGCTCCAGCGGCTCAACGTGAGCCTTTTGCCGAACACCGCCGGTTGCTACACGGCGAAGGACGCCATTCTCACCGCGCAACTTGGCCGGGAGGCGCTCGGCACCGCGCTGGTCAAGCTCGAAGTGATCGGGGACGAACAAACGCTTTATCCCGACGGGCCGGCTCTGCTCGAGGCGACGGCAGCCCTCATCAAGGACGGATTCACGGTTCTCCCCTACACGCACGACGATCCGGTCCTGTGCAAACGACTGGCCGAACTGGGCTGCCCGGCGGTGATGCCGCTCGGTGCGCCGATCGGCTCCGGGCTTGGCATCCGCAATCCCTACAGTCTTCGGATCATTCGGGAAACGTGCGGGGTGCCGGTTATCGTGGATGCCGGTGTCGGCACGGCCTCTGACGCCTCGCTGGCGATGGAACTCGGTTGCGACGGGGTACTGATGAACAGCGCCATCGCCGGGGCCGGGGATCCGGTGATGATGGCCCGGGCCATGAAGCTGGCGGTGGAATCGGGCCGCCTGGCCTTCCTTGCCGGGCGGATCCCGATGAAGCTCCACGCCACCGCCTCCAGCCCCATCGAAGGGATTGTCGGCCGCTGACGCCGTTCCGTCTCCTGTTGATCACGGACCGGGCCACCACCCGGATGGCTCTCCTCGAGGCCGTGGAGGCGGCGCTGGCCGGCGGCGTGGACGCCGTGCAGCTCCGTGACAAGAATCTTTCCGGCGCCGACCTTTACCAGCTTGGCCGCGAACTCTCGGCACTCACACGCCGTCACGGAGCCAGCTTCTACATTAACGACCGGATCGACCTCGCGCTGTCACTCCGGGCCCACGGCGTGCAGCTCGGGGCGGCCTCGCTGCCGATCCGTGAGGCACGACGTCTTCTTCCACCTGAATGCCGTGTTGGTTACTCGGCCCATTCAGCCGCCGAGGCCGAGGGGGCAACCCTTTCCGGCGCCGACTTCGTGCTGCTGGCGCCGATCTTTACGCCATGGTCAAAGGCGGTCACATCCGGCGCGGTCCCGCTCGGTTCGGAGGCGCTCTGGTCGATCGCAGCAGCGGTGGCGATTCCCGTCTATGCCCTCGGCGGAATCAACGCCGAGCGGAGCCGGCTGTTGATGTCACCACCTCCCGGAGCCGGACGAGCACCCGCCGGCGTGGCCGTCATCGGGGCCATACTGGGCGCCGACGACCCGGGCGTCGCCGCCCGCGGGCTGATAACAGCGATGGGTGACCCAGCATGACACCGCCGGCGCCCCGGGTGCCGCCCCCGGACGCCTGGCTTGGCCAGACGCGCTACCGTGACCCCGTCGATCTGAAGAAGCTGCGATTTCTGATCAGTGCGCTTTCGGCGATCGGCCCCTTGCCTCTCGATATCCTGGAGGTGGGGTGCGGAAGCGGCAACATCTCGCGGCCGCTGGCCTGGCTGGGCCACCGGGTGCTGGCCACCGACATCGATGCGGCGTCGCTCGAATTCATGCGACTACAAGACTTGCCGTCGACCCTGCAGCTTGAACAGGCCGGACTGACCGAGCTGCCGGCCGGGCGGCGTTTCGACGCCATCATTGCCTCGGAGGTCCTTGAGCATGTGGACGATCCCGCGGCGGCGCTGGCCGCATTTCGCGGGGCCCTGACATCCCGCGGGCTGGTCCTGGTCACCATTCCCAACGGGCAGGGACCGTGGGAGATCGGCCAGGCGCTGTCACCCCGGCGGGCGGCCGGATGGCTGGCGCGGAAGACCGGTATTTACCAACCCGTGAAGAAGGTGCTGGGAGTCCGCCGGGAGGAAAGGGACGCCGAGACCTCGACGTTCAACTTCGAATCACCACATCTGCAGCACTTCACCCTGAAACGGTTCGAAACGATGTGCCGGCGGGCCGGCTATGACATCCGGCGCCGGCAACACTCCGATGGCCCGCTCACTTTTTTCCCCGGCGGCCGCCGGATTTCATGGCTGGCCCGCGCCGACTGCCGCCTCGTGGACCGCCTCCCCCACTGGCTGGCGTCGGGGTGGTACTTCGTGCTCGCGCCTCGCCCTTAGCCGCCCGGGAGCGGCCGGCCGACTTTCCGACCTTCGCGGTCGAGGTTCGAGGTTTCACGCCGGCGCGAGGGGGCCGGGGTGGCGCCGAAAGGCTTCGAGGGCCGGTCGGCACCTTTTCCCCCACCTTGGCCACCAGGCCGAAGTCGATCTGCCGGAGCTCCTTCTTCACGGCGATCACCTGCACCGTGACCCCGTCGCCCAGGCGGAACATCCGCTTGGTCGATTCGCCGACCAGCGCATACAAATCCTCGCGGAAGATGTAGTAGTCGTCGCCCAGGTTGCTGACATGAATCAACCCTTCGACCGCATAGTCGGTCAGCGAAACGAAAAGCCCGAAGGAGGTGACGCCGCTGATCGTGCCGGTGAACTCCTCGCCAAGGTGCCTCAGCATGAACTCGGCCTTCTTCACCTCCACCGAGTCGCGCTCGGCTTCCTCGGCCACCTGCTCCCGCGCGGAACAGTGCACGGCCACCTGGCCGAGTCGCGATTCCCACTCTTCCCGGCGCAAGAACGTTGCCGGCTCGACCCCGGCAGCCTCGCGCAGGGCCCGGTGAACGACCAGGTCCGGATAGCGCCGGATCGGCGAGGTGAAGTGAAGGTAATCGGTACTGGCAAGCCCGTAGTGGCCGAGCGGCCTCGGGTCGTAACGGGCCCTCTTCATGCTTCGCAGGACGAGCGTGTTGATGAGATTCTCCTCCGGCCGTCCCTCGGCCCGTTTCAACAGCTCTTGCAGGGCGGACGGCACGACCTCGCCATCCTTGCTCCGCTTCAACCGGTGACCGAGAGGTGTGATGACTTCAAGCATCTGTTCGATCCGCAGCGGGTCGGGCGGCTCGTGGACCCGGAAGAGACCGGCGATTTTCCGCTTTCGGAGGTCCTTGGCCACCACCTCGTTGGCCAGCACCATGAACTCCTCGATCAATCGGTGGCTCTCCAGCCGGGCCACCCGCTGGATGTCCATCGGAAATCCATCCTTGTCCAGGATGACCCGGCTTTCCGGCAGATCGAAATCCAGGCTCCCCCGCAGTCCGCGGCGAGCGGTCAGCTTCTTTGCCAGCCGGCGGAGATTATCAAGCAACTCGAGCGCATCGGCATATTGCTGACGCAGCAGGGCATCGCCTTCGAAAATCGACTGCACTTTTTGATAAGTCAGCCGGTGGCGGCTGTGGATCACCGTGTCGGCCACGCGGGCCTTGATGACCTGACACCCGTCATCGACCGTCATGACGACGCTCATGGCCAGTCGGTCGATCTGCGGCTTCAGGCTGCACAAGTCGTTGGACAGTCTTTCGGGCAGCATCGGTATGACCCGGTCGACAAGGTAAACCGACGTGGCCCGGCGATAGGCTTCAAGATCGATCGCCTCGCCGGCCTTGACGTAGTGGCTGACGTCGGCGATGTGGACTCCCAGCTCCCACGTTGCGTCGTCGATCCGCCGGAGCGACAACGCGTCGTCGAAGTCCCTGGCATCGACCGGATCGATCGTCACGACGAAACGGTCGCGAAAATCCTCGCGCCGGGCGATCTCCGCCTCGGAAATGGCGTGGGGCAGTGCTTCCGCCGCCGCCTCGACTTCGGCCGGAAAGCGGTCCGGCAGACCGTGATGCTTGATGATCGTCAGGATGTCGAGGCCGGGGTCGCCCGGGGAGCCCAGGACTTCGGTGATGCGTCCGACCGGCCCTGAATGCGGCGTTCCCCATGAAAGGACCTCGACCAGAACTTTTTGCCGGTCCTTGGCGCCGAGGGATTGATCAAGAGGCACGATCACGTCGCGGGCGATCCGCGGGTCATCCGGCGAGACGACGACATGAGATCGGCCAACGTTGGCCGTCCCGACGATCTCGCTTCGAGCCCGCTCCAGGACCTTGATCACGGCCCCTTCGGCACCGCCCGGTGTGCCGGGCCGGCCGATGCCGGAGCGTCGGCGCATTCGCTCGATTCGAACGACCACTTTGTCGCTGTGGAGTGCGGTGTTCATCGCGCCGGCATGGATGAAAACTTCATCGCCGCCCGCCTCCGGTATCACATAGCCGTGGCCGCTCTTCACGACACGGAGAATCCCAACGACCATGTTGAGCCGGTCGGGGGGGCCGTAGCGCCCCTTGCGGACTCGGTACACTTCCCCCGAGTCTTCCAGCTCCCGGAGCATCTCCTTGAAGGCGTGATACTCGTGTGGTTTCACACCAAGGGCCCGGGCCATTTCCTTGGGCTTTTCCGGGTGTGAGGCCTGCTCTTCGAGATGGCGGATCAGTTCAGCCCGGGTCGGCAGCGGCACCTAGTCGTCGTCCCGGCCACCCCGCTCACCGACGAACTGGTCGCCTTTGTCGCGGAAGAGGATGTTGAAGGATGTCAGCGTGCCGTAAATCTTGGTCACGTACTGCTGCATCTCCACCTTGTCGGCGTCCGTCAGCACCTTGTGTGCGTTGACCTTCTGCTCAAGAACTCGAAGTCGGTCGCGAAGCATCACGATCTTGTGAAAAAACGCCTCGAGCGGTATCTCCTTGTCCTTCAGTGAGGGGTCGCCCGGCTTCAGGACAAGAGTGCCGGCCTGCCAGCGCGGCGACAACCGGATGTCGGACAGCCCGAGGGCTTCGTCGATTGAGTCGCGAATGATCTCGCGGAGTTCGTCGATGTGAATCGGCGGCACCGTCGGTGAGGATTCGGCGCCGGGGCCGGAGCGGTTCCATTCCATCGGTTAAATCTCCTTCACTCCCCTCTACTCGAGGAGGACAGTTCGGGTCGGGCGCCGCCAGGCAGATCAGAACGGAAGCGGCGCAGGATTGGTGAAAAAGGAATCGGGCCAGGCAGCACCCGCTTCCAGATTGATCAGGCGAATGATGCTGCGTTCGGGGTCGTTGACCTTGACGCGATCCGACGATAGTACCAGCGGCCCGACCGGTTGCCAGGCAACCCAGTCCCAGAGTGATTCCCTGGCGGCCGGACCAGCTTCGTCCTGCAGGATGAAACCCCAGCGAACCATCCGGTGAGTGGCCCTGTCGAGATAGGCCCAGTAGGTGTCGTTCGGGGTCAATCCGACTGAATCGAACGTCACCTTGAGTCGGTCGCAGGGCAAGCCGTTCACAACGACCTCGCCATCCCGGGCCACGTTTACCCCGTCGTCGTCCAGCTTGAATGGCATCAGGAACCAGTAGGTATCGTTGATGAAGAGGCCGTACGCCCGCGTCAGCAGAGCGGCACGCTCCTCGCCGGCGAGCAGCTTCCCGTCAAGCCAGGCCTCACCGAGCTGTGTCTGGACGTTGAAAAGGACAACGAACGGTTGGCCGGCGCGATTCGTTCCCTGGATCCGATATCGGCCATCCCGCCGATCCCACCAATGGGTCCGGCTCGTGCGGATCGTATCGCGGCTGACATAGGTAAAAGTGAAACGGAGAGTGGGTAGACTGTCGAACGTGCCGCGCCCCCCCATCGAACCGTACAGAGCATCGAGGATGGGCCGGGCCCCGGCGGTGATGCGGGGGGCCGAGGGCTCCGACGCGACGGCAGATGTCTTGAAATCGTCCGGCGTCAATGAAAGTGGAACGATCGAGAGGGCAAGGGCCGCGCACCAGGGAATCCAATATCGGCGGCGAAGGGGGGCAGCGAGTGAGGGGCTCATGTGTCAAATGATAGGCTGATCGGTGGGGAAAACCAACCGCGGCCGCGCCGTTCCCACGTCCGACGCGACCGCGACCGATCAATCAGACGTTACGTCAGTAATCCTCCCAGTGACCACAGTAGTTGGGTGGGTAGCTTGCCGCGATGTCACATCTGGGAACCTCGTGCACCACCGTCAGATGCACGACCCATGAGTCATAGCTCTGATTGTGGTAGCCACACGGGTCGCAATCGTAGGTCCAGGCGCGACGCGGCGGGGGCGGCGGGGGTGGATACCGATCGGTGTGATGGCCGATGATAGCCCCGACGGCAACGCCACCGAGGAAGGTCCCAACATTCGAGTTGCACTGCGAACGATTACGATAACGATCATAATCACGATCATGATGGTCACGCCGTTCCACGACTCGATGGTGGCTCCTTCCGTTATTGCGGTGGTGTTTGTTCCGTCGATTCCCCGCCTCCGCGATGGCTGGCGATAGAGATGCAGTCGCCAGTACCAGGGCGAGGCCGAAGGCCACCCCCCGCAGAGAGGTTGTTGACATGTCCCAACTCCTCCTTTCTCCAATAACCGATCGACCCGCCGGGACTTTCCCCGGGCCGGCCGGTGGATCCACGGCTACACACTGCAGGGGCCATGCCTGATTCATGATTCTCGCGATTAATCTCAAAGCTTTGTGGTTCAATGTGTTGCGGGCGAGATGTATGATGAGCACTGGTGGTCGGCATGGCTGGCCCCCGGAGGCTGAAGCGCCGACGCGCCAGACCTGTCGCGGCGGGGCAACGCCATCCGACAACTTCAAACGCCCGGATCTGGACCCAAGAGGACGGTACCGTGATTGACTTTTCCCTCTCCGACGATCAAAAACAGCTCCGCGACCTGGCCCGTGAGTTTGCCCGCGATGTCGTGGCGCCACAGGCACGCACACACGATCAGTCCGGTGAATTCCCGATCGAGATATGCCGGCAGGCCTGGGAACTGGGTCTCATGAACATCCACATTCCGGAAGCCTTTGGCGGGCTCGACCTCACCAGCCTGGACGGTTGCCTGATCGCCGAGGAGCTCTCGGCAGCCTGCAGCGGCATCTATACGGCCATCGAGGCCAACGTCCTGGCCGAGGCACCGCTGATCCACGCCGCCAGCGACGAACAGAAGAAGCAGTGGCTCACGCCCATGACGACCGAGTTTCGGCTGGCCTCGTACGCGGTCACCGAGCCCGATGCCGGGAGTGATGTCTCCGGTATCAAGACGCGAGCCGTCCGGCATGGGGATGAGTATGTCATCACCGGCAACAAGATGTGGATCACCGGCGCCGGCCGCGCCTCCTGGTTCTTCGTCCTCGCCTACACCGATCCGGCCGCGCGGTACCAGGGGATGAGCGGGTTCGTCGTCCCGGCGGACCTGGAAGGAGTGGGGATCGGCAAGAAGGAAGACAACATGGGGCAGCGAGCCTCGGACACGCGGGGCGTCACCTTTCAGGAGGTGCGAATACCCGTCGCCAACCGGATCGGACCGGAGGGTGCCGGCTGGCCGATCGCCATGAGCGCCTTCGACCACACGCGGCCTCCGGTGGCCGCCGGAGCCGTCGGCGTGGCCCGTGAAGCCATGGAACATGCAGTCCGTTACGCCCAGGAGCGAAAGACGTTCGGCAAACCGATTGCACAGCACCAGGCCATCGCCTTCATGATCGCCGACATGGCCAAGGAGGTGGCCGCCGCCCGTCATCTCGTCCGGCACGCCGCCTGGCTGATCGACAACGGCCACAAGAACACGATGGAAGCCGCCTTCGCCAAGTGTTTCGCCGCCGACACAGCCATGAAGGTGACGACCGATGCCGTGCCGGTTTTCGGCGGCTACGGCTTCAGCAAGGAATACCCGGTCGAAAAGCTCATGCGCGACGCCAAGGTCTTCCAGATCTACGAGGGCACCAGCCAGATCCAGCGCATGATCATGGCGCGCGAGCTGTTCAAGGGGTAGGGCCTGGCGCTGCCGTTGCGCCAATGGAGAGGGCCGCCCATCCTGTGCAAAGATAAGAGGCACCGCCTGTTCGCGCCACGGTTAATTCTGCGTCCTCATGGGTCTGGGAGTCGAACGCCGACGCGCCTAGTTGCGCCCGCCCGTTGGCGCGCTGCCCAGTTCACGACCGAGTTGCTCCAACACGCCGCCTGCCTCGCCGGCCCGGCCAGCGCCCATGAGTTCGAGGTAACGCCGATAGAGCCGCCGGGCAGCGATCATCCGCTCCGGGTCAACTGACATTCCCGGCGTCAGCGTGGTCGAAGTGGAATCGGCCAGCCCGGCCCCGGTGTGCCCGCCGGTCGGCCAGTGACCGGTCACCGCATGATAAAGGGGTCCCGGCAGCGGTTGCTCGATCAGATCGGACAGCGCCTCCGCGTAGGACGAACCGTAGCCGAGCCGCTCCTGGCTGGCCACCACCACCCGCTTCAACTCCGGCATCCGCGAATGAGTGGCCTGGAGAAAAATCGGCTTGGTGTAGAGCAGCGCGCCCTCGAGCGGCACGACGATCAGGTTGCCCCGGATGACGCTCGAACCCTGCTGATTCCATAACGTCAGATCCTTGGAGATGACCGCATCCTGGTCAATTCGCGCTTCGATCTGCATCGGGCCGTAAACCAGGCTCTGCTTGGGAAAACGATAGACGAGGAGTTTGCCGTAGTGCGCGCCGTCGCAGCGGCCGGCAATCCAGCCCACCATGTTGTTCCGCGAGGTGCCTCGGGCCGTGTAGGGCGTGAACGGAAGAATCTGGACGAATTCCTCCTTGGCTTCACCCGGCAACCGCATGACGGCGTAGTAGGGCAGCATCTCTTGCGTCTCCGCCTGGCCAAGAGATTCCGTGGCGATGGCCCAGCGGTCCTCCTTGTTGTAGAACACCTGCGGATCGGTCATGTGGTACGTGGCATAGACGCGCGCCTGAATGCCAAGCAGATCTTCCGGATAACGGAGATGGGCCACGAGACCAGCCGGCATCGAGGAACCGGACTGTATCAGTGCCGGGAATGCGGCGCGCCATGCGGCCAGAATCGGATCACGTTCGTCCACGGCGTAAACGGTGACGGTGCCGTCATGGCAGTCGACGACACACTTGACGGAGTTGCGAATGTAGTTGAGGCCGCCCTTCTGCCGCTCCGAATAGGGAAAGTGGTCACTGGTGGTGTAGGCATCGATCACGATGACCATGCGACCATCGACGATCACGGCGTAGGGATCCCGGTCGAATTGCAGAAACGGTGCCAGCCTGGACACCCGTTCGCGCACCTCGCGCCGGAAGAGGAGACGGCTGTCCGCTGTCATGTCGGCTGAAGTCAGCTGTCGAATACCGTCAAAGCGCATCGCCAGTGCCAGGCGGCGCAGCCCGGAACCGAGCGGAATGCCCCCCGACCCCTCGTAGCGGGCATAGGCATTCTCATCCCCCTTCGGGTAGTCGAACTCCTGCTGTCCGGTCCGGACGTAAACATGGTCCCGGGTCAGTTCGCCGAAGTAGACCTCCGGCCTTGTGACCGCCACCTCGGGGTGCGTCGCCACCGGAGGAATATCGCGCAGCCAGTAGTTGGGGAGTCCCTCCGCGGTGAACTCGTTCGTCGGGTTCATGCAGACGCCGTAGCCGTGCGTGTACACCTGCCGCTGATTGACCCAGGTAAGCGCCTTTTCGCTGAAGGCGGCGGGGTTCATTTCCCGGAGCGCCAGCATGACCTGTCGGATCGATCCGTCGACGACATAACGATCGATGTCAATATCGTAGAAATCGTAGTACTGGCGGAACGACTGGTTCTGATCGTAGGTCGATTCGAGTGCCCGCCAGTCCCACAAACGCATGTTCTTGAGAGTCAGGCTGTCGGCCACCAGTGTGGCCGGATTGAGGCTCGCCAGGGGCGGAAAGTCCCTGGCGTCCACATGGTCGTCCGTCAGTGCGAACCCCTGCCGGGTGAATGCCATGTTGTGCCGGATATAGGGG
>JAWXBZ010000120.1:0-14596 GCA_034440375.1 Candidatus Eiseniibacteriota bacterium | reverse complement strand
GGCGCTCGGCTACTTTGCGGGCCTCCTGGGCGCTGGCGAGGTCGATGTCGTCGACGGCCAGCAGGGTGTCGGCCAGGACGGTGACCCTGTTGTTGGCCACTTCGAGGAAACCGCCGCTGATAGCGTAGACGGTGGGTTGCTGGCGTACGTCTTTCACCGTGAGCTTGCCTGGAACGAGGCTGGTGATCAGGGCGGCGTGATTTCTCAGGATGCCAAGGTATCCGGCCGCGCCGGGCGCGGTGACGGAATAGACGTCCTGATCCAGGACGGCACGCTCGGGCGTCAGCACGGTGATGTGCAGGGCTTCATTCATCCGGCTAGCCCTTCATGCTCGCGGCCTTCTCGTAGACATCCTCAATGGTTCCGACCAGGTAGAAGGCCTGCTCCGGCAGGTCATCGCACTTGCCGTCGACGATCTGCTTGAAGCCCTTGATTGAATCCTCGAGTTTGACGTATTTCCCCTTGGAGCCGGTGAAGGCCTCGGCCACGAAAAATGGCTGGCTCAGGAAGCGCTGAATCTTGCGCGCACGCGACACCGTGATGCGGTCATCGTCGGAGAGTTCGTCCATGCCGAGGATGGCGATGATGTCCTGGAGATCCTTGTACCTCTGTAAGATTAGCTGGATGTTGCGCGACAGATCGTAGTGTTCCTGGCCGACGATGTTCGGGTCGAGCATCCGGCTCGTGGAATCGAGCGGATCGACGGCCGGGTAGATACCCAGCTCGGCGATCTGGCGCGAGAGCACGGTCGTGGCGTCCAGGTGGCTGAAGGTGGTGGCCGGAGCCGGATCGGTCAGGTCATCGGCGGGCACGTAGATGGCCTGCACCGACGTGATCGAGCCGCGCTTCGTGGAGGTGATGCGCTCCTGGAGGCCGCCCATCTCCGTGGACAGAGTCGGCTGGTAGCCGACGGCGCTGGGCATGCGGCCCAACAGCGCCGACACTTCCGAACCGGCCTGGGTAAAGCGGAAAATATTGTCGACGAAGAGCAGAACGTCCTTTCCCTGCTCGTCGCGGAAGTACTCGGCCTGGGTGAGGCCCGACAGGGCAACGCGGAGACGGGCTCCCGGCGGCTCGTTCATCTGGCCGAAGACCATGACGGTCTTGGCGAGCACGCCCGATTCGGACATCTCAAGATAGAGATCGTTGCCTTCGCGCGTCCGCTCGCCGACGCCGGCGAACACGGAATAACCGCCGTGCTCCGTGGCGATATTGCGAATCAGCTCCTGGATGAGAACCGTTTTGCCGACGCCGGCACCGCCGAAGAGGCCGATCTTGCCCCCCTTGGCGTACGGAGCCAGCAGGTCGACGACCTTGATGCCGGTTTCCAGAATGGCCTTTTCGGTCGACTGCTCGTCGAACTTGGGGGCCGAACGATGGATCGGCCGCGTCAACTCCGGGTTGGCCAGCGGACCCTTGCCGTCGATGGTCTTGCCGAGCAGGTTGAAGAGGCGACCGAGGCTCTGTTCGCCCACCGGTACGGCGATCGGCAGGCCGGTGTCGTGGGCCTCCATGCCGCGCTTCAGCCCGTCGGTGGAGGCCATGGCCACGCAGCGAACGACATTGTCACCGACGTGGGTGGCGACTTCGACGGTTACCAGTCGTTCCCCATCCTGGATGGTGACGGCGTTCAGAATATTCGGCAGCGCGTCCGAGGCGAACTCGATGTCCACCGTAGGACCGATGACCTGGAGGATCTTGCCGACGTTTTTGCCGTTCGTGCTCATGACATCTCCTGTTTCTATTTCAGCGCTTCCGCGCCGCCAACGATTTCCGCGAGTTCCTTGGTAATGGCCGCCTGGCGCGCGCGGTTGCGCTTAAGGATCAGCGCCGAGATCAGATCCGTGGCGTTCCGCGAGGCCGAGCCCATGGCCACCATGCGCGCGCCATGTTCCGAGGCCGCCGCTTCAAGAAAGGCGGCCAGCAGGCGCGTGGCCACGTAACGCTCGGGAAGTACGCCCAGAATGGCACCGGGATCCGGTTCGAAGATATAGTTGCCCGAGACGGGCCGTTCCGCCGGCGGCTCGATATTCAGGAGCTTCTCCAGCGTGATCGTCCGGGTCATGGCGTTGACGAATCGCGCATACAGAAGATGGACGGCATCGACTTCGCCGTTGCGATAGGCCCGGATGACCGCCCCGGCCACCCGGCCGGCCGACTCGGCGCCCGACAGCTCGTTCACGTCCGGCCAGTAACCGACGATGTTCCAGCCGCGCTTCAAAAAATAGTCGTGGCCGCGACGTCCCACGCAGTACAGCCGGACGTTTTCCTTCGATTGTGACTTGAGCCAGGCCTCGGCCCGGCGAATCAACTGTGAATTGTACGAACCGCAGAGCCCCTTCGACGCCGTCACGAGGACGAGGCCGATCGTCTTTTCCGGTCTGGACTCGAAGAGCGGGTGCGAGAGCCCGGAAGCCACGCCCGACAGGTTCTCCATGATCTCGGAAAGCTTGGCCGCGTAGGGACGGGCCGCCGTCACCCGGGTCTGGGCGCGCCGGAGCTTGGCCGCCGACACCATTTCCATGGCACCGGTGATCTGCTTGGTGTTTTCGACGGAACGAAGCCGCCGCTTGATGTCCTGAAGGGTTGCCATCGTTCTACTTGCTCTTCTGGAACCGCTCCTTGAAGGCCACGAGGGCCTTCTCGAGCCTTCCTGAGGTTTCCTTGGTCAGGTCGCGCGTCTTCGCGATGTCCATCGCGATCTCGGAATATTCCTTGTCGGCGAAGGCGAAGAACTCCTTCTCGAAACGGCCGACATCCGCCGTCGGCAGGTCATCGAGATACCCCTTGCCGCCGGCAAAAATGATCATCACCTGCTGCTCCAGCAGAAAGGGGAGAAACTGCCCCTGCTTGAGCAGCTCGACCATGCGCTCGCCGCGGATCAACTGCTTCTTGGTGGCCGCGTCCAGATCGGAGCCGAACTGGGCGAAAGCCGCCAGCTCGCGGAACTGGGCCAGGTCGAGACGAAGACTCTTGGCCACCGCTTTCATGGCTTTGGTCTGGGCATTGCCGCCGACGCGGCTGACCGAGATACCGACGTTGATGGCCGGCCGGACGCCCGAGTAGAAGAGATCGGACTCGAGAAAGATCTGGCCGTCGGTGATCGAGATGACGTTGGTCGGGATATAGGCCGACACGTCGCCGGCCTGCGTTTCGATGATCGGGAGTGCGGTCAGCGAACCGCCCCCCTTCTCGTCGTTCAGCTTGGCGGCGCGCTCCAGAAGGCGCGAATGCAGGTAAAAAACGTCGCCCGGGTACGCTTCCCGGCCCGGCGGGCGGCGCAAGAGGAGCGAGAGTTGGCGGTAGGCCACGGCATGCTTCGACAAATCGTCGTAGATGCAGAGAGCGTGACCGCCGCGCTCCATGACATCCTCGCCCATGGCGCAGCCGGTGTACGGCGCGATGTACTGGAGCGGAGCCGGCTCGGAGGCGGACGACACGATGACGGTCGTGTAGGCCATCGCGCCGTGCTTTTCCAGCGTGGCCACAACGTTGGCCACCGTTGAATCTTTTTGTCCGACGGCCACGTAGAAGCAGCGAACGCCGGTTGTCTTCTGGTTGATGATCGTGTCGATGGCGATGGCCGTCTTGCCGGTCTGGCGATCGCCGATGATCAGTTCGCGCTGACCGCGGCCGATCGGGATCATCGAGTCGATGGCCTTGAGGCCGGTCTGGAGCGGTTCCTTGACCGGCTGCCGATCAACCACGCTGGGCGCGTTCGATTCGATCAAACGGGTTCGCTCGGTGGCGATCGGACCCTTGCCGTCGATCGGCTGACCGAGTGCGTTGACGACTCGTCCGGCCAGCGCATCGCCCACGGGTACTTCGGCGATGCGTCCCGTGCGGACGACGGTGTCGCCTTCCTTGATGCCGACGTCGGAACCGAAGAGGGCGCAACCGATGTTGTCCTCTTCCAGGTTCAGGACGAGCCCCATGATGTCGCCCGGAAATTTCAGAAGCTCGCCGGCCTGGGCATCCCGGAGGCCCCAGACGCGGGCAATGCCATCGCCCACCTGGAGTACGTAACCACGGCTTTCCAGCTGGAGCGAGGATTGGTGCCCCTCGATCTCCTTCTGGAGGATCGCGCTGACTTCTTCGGGTCGAAACGCCATTCGAACAACCTCTCCGCGGGCCCGCCCTTTCGGACGTGCGCCTTAAGGGACCAGCGCCTTCTTAAAGGACGTGCGCCTTCATCAATTGATCGCGAATGTCATCCAGCCCGCGCCGGATGCTCCGATCCACGATCCAGGTGCCGAACTCGAGCACGACGCCGCCAATGACCTCGGGCTCGATCTTGTTTTCGATTTCCACCGTCTTGCCGATCATCCGGCCGAGGCTGTCGGCCATCCGCTTGAGCTGGGCTTCGTCGATCGGGTGGGCCGAGCGGACCTTCGCCGCCACGATTCCCCGGTAGTCACGAACCAGTTCGTCGAACCGATTCGAGATGCCGTCGAGCTGGGCCGTCCGCTTCTTGTCGATCAGGAGGTGAAGGAAGCGAAGCGTCAGGTCGGACAGCCGGCCCTTGAGAGCCCTGTCCAGCACGCCGCGCTTGACCTCGGTGGTGATATGCGGTGCCTCAAGAAACGCCCCGAGCGCGACGCCCTGCGTCCCGAGCAATCGGATACCGGCAAGGTCGCCCGCCACGGATTCGACAGCCTCCGCCTTGACGGCGGCATCGAACAGGGCGGTGGCGTACTTGCGGGCGACGATGGCGTCCTGCATCAAACCTTCCGGTCCCTGCCGGCCTGATCCAGCTCACCCAGGAACTGATCGACCAGCTTGGACTGCCTGTCGCGATCGAGCGTCTCGCGGACCATCCGTTCGGCTGCCCCGAGCGCAATGGTGACCATCTCTTCCTTGAACTTTACCCGGGCCGCCTGGTATTCACGATCGACGTCACCCTTGTGCTTTTCCATTTCCTGTCGACTGCGCTCACGCGCGGAGGTTTCGATCTCGCCGGCCAGTTTCTTGGCCTCGGCGAGAACCTCGTTCATCCGCTGCCGTGCCTGCGCGTCGATTTTTTTCAACTCGGCCTCGTACTCGGCCTTGAGTCCCGCCACCTCGACCCGCTGGGCATCGATGTCGGCGAAGCTGGCACGGATCTTCTCGCGCCGATCTTCGAGGACCTTCAGGACCGGGCCCCAGGCCGTCTTCCGAAGTACCAGGAAGACGATCAGGAATCCGAGAATCTGAGTGAGGATGACCTGCCATTGAACGTTCATGCCGCTCTCCGGGCGAGCCGCTCAACGCGGCTCACCACGATAAGGCGGGGCCGGCCAGAGCCCGCCCCGGTGTTGATTAGAGCTTCCCCTGCAGCAGCAGGACGGTCAGCAGCGCGTAAATCGTCAGAGCCTCGATGAATGCCGCACCGATGACCATGGCGGTCTGGATGCGAGGGATGGCTTCCGGCTGACGACCCATGGCTTCCATGGCCCCACCAACCGCCTTGCCGAGACCGATGCCCGATCCGAGGGCCGCCAGGCCGACGCCGAGCGGCAATCCAAGTCCAAGAAGATTCACTCTGTTCCTCCTTTTACTTTCTAGTGATGCGCCGCCGCATGCCCCTCGGCATGACCCGGTTCGTGGTCATGATGGGGCAGCATCAACGCGAAATAGATGGTGCTGAGCAACGTGAAGACCAGCGCCTGAATGGTGCAGGTCAGTAATCCAAGGAACATGAACGGCACCTGAAACGGGATGCCGACCGGCATCATCGGCAGGAACGCCATGGCGCCAATGCCAAGACCGACGAAGACCGCGATGAGCGTCTCCTCGCCGAAGATGTTGCCGAAGAGACGGAGCGAGAGGGACATCGGCTTGGCGAGCTCGCCGATGACGTGCAACGGAAACAGGAGCGGCACCATGCCCCAGCCGATGGCATCCTTCGGTTCGCCGGCCAGGTGGTAAATGTAGCCGCCGATTCCATTTCGGCGGATGCCGGTCCAGTGAACGTACAGAAAGACGCAGATGGCGAGCCCCACGGTCGTATTGAACGACGAGGTCGGCGACTTGAAAAACGGAACGAGGCCGATCAGGTTGCTGATCCAGATGTACAAAAAAAGAGTTCCGAGAAACGGCAGGAAATGCCGGCCTTGAAGGCCGAGGATGCCCTGGATGAAATCGTCGAAGCCGCCAATGATCAGTTCAACCAGATTCTGGTGCCGGCCGGGGATCATTTCCCGTTTCGAGGCGCCCGCCACCAGCACCCCCATGATCAGGAAAATCACGACGGCCGAGATGATCGGCATCTGGAACATCGCCAGCGTTTTCAGGGTCGGGTCGTTGTGATCCTCCTCCCCTTCGTGCGGCTTCACGTATCCCATCTGCTTCAGGATCAGGTCGACGAACGAGGAATTCTCGGCGGTGTGGAAGGCTTCCTGCACCTTGTCGGGCTTGGCCTCGCGGTGGGCATCAGTTGCGTGGGCATCAGTTGCGTGGGCATCCCCGGCGGTTGTCGTATGGCCGGTCGTACCGTGTTCCTGGGCCATGGAGTTGTTGCCAGGAAGGCAGAGCGACAGGAGCGCGACCATGACGAGGCTGACCAGCGGAGCAAGGCGTTTCACTGATCCTGTCCTCCGCGCGGCATGGGCCGCGAAAACGTGCCTGAGTCCACCAGGGCCCGGCCGAGAGTCTTGAGTGTGATGACGGCGAGGATCAACGAGAGGCCGGCAAAGGTGGCGGCCGCGTCCGGGTGTCGCTTCAACATCCATAGTGCCCCAGCGCCATAGAGGAGCGGAAACTTCAGAAGGAAGGCCGAGATCAACACACTGGACCGGATACCGTCCTGCCGGGTTGCCTCGACGATTACCATTTGGAGCATCTTGAGATTGAGGCTTCCCCAGAGACCGGCCACGCCAAAATCGATTCCACGATCCAGGCCAAAGTACCAGGCGACCACGAAGGCCAGCCCGACACTTAACATCATGGATGTCTTGACGATACGTCCGAGGAACTCGGGGCCCATTTCGTTTGCACCTTTTTTCACAAGCGAGCTCAAAAAAATTGTGAGTAACTCAGTCTGCGTCATCCCGACGAGACTCGGCCTCCGCCTCGGCACTGGCCCGCTTCAGAATCTTGATGACCTCGCGTACACCGGCAACCATGCCAAGCGTGCAGAGTATCCATACCCAGAAGCTGGTCTTGAACCAGATATCGAGTTGCCTGCCGAAGAGGTAGCCGACGACAGGCGAGGCGAGGAGCAGAAATGGAATCGTCGTCAGGAGCCCGACCTGTCGGAGCGAACTGTAGCCTTGCCGGTCGCCGTCTTTCATTTGAACTCATTCTAACCAAAGCGACGCCACCAGCGAACCAACCCCAGCAGGGGCCGGGAGGTTAACCGAGAGTGCGATGGGCGTCAACGCATTTGGTCAATGCGTGAAGGGTCGATCGTCAATGTGTGCATGGTCAATTTTCACGGATTGTCCTGGCGGACAACCGAGCAGGCCAATCCTATAAAAGATTACAATATAATGGCTTAGCCAGCGAGGTCCAAATCCTCGGATTCGGCATCGACCGCGAGCAGCGCCTCGATGACGACCGGATCGTACCGTCGTCCCGACTCGGCGAGCAGTTGATGTCGGGCTTCCGAATCCCCCATCCGCTGCCGATACGGCCGCGGACTGGTCATGGCATCCAGGCTGTCTGCGGCACCGAGGATCCGGGCGTGCATGGGGATGGCATCTTTCGAAAGACCTCCGGGATAACCCTCACCGGACCACCGTTCACGGTGATGCCGGATGGCCGACTGGACGTCATCAGGCCAGTGCGCCTCCGCCGCAATTTCGGCCGCGTCACCCGGATGCCGCCGCACGCGCAGCCAATCCTCGTCGGACAGGGGTCCCGGCCGGACCAGGATGTCGGTATCGTTCAGGAGGCGTCCAAGGTCATGAAGTTGTCCCGCGACGCGCAGGACGTCCAGATCCTGTTTTGGAAGTTGAAGCCGGCGACCGGTAGCCAGGGCCATCTGTGTCACGCGACGAGAATGACCGGCGAGGTCGGGATACTGTCCTTCCAATCGATCGACGAGCGCACCCAGAGTCCCCATGGCCCTGTCGCGATCATGCCGTCGCAGTCGTGAGGCCTCGAGCAGATGGGCCACGGACCCGGCCAGGAGACCGATGGCCTCAAGATCGGCATCGCGATCGCCCCTCGGTTCCTCACCCAGCGCCAACAGGCCAACAAGCTCTCCTTTCAGCACCAGGGGCGCTGCGATGGCGAATCCGGCCGCCGACAGCGTTCCGGCTTCGAGCGACGTGCCTGGCACCCGCTCGAACTCGGTCAGCCGGACGGGGCCACCGTTCGAGGCCAGAATTTCCAGGAATTCACCGGCCACCGGCAACCGGAGACCGCTGACGTCCTCTCCGGAAATTCCCTGCCAGCGGGAAGGGCTCAACCAGAGCACATCATCCTCGGACAGACGAAAAAGGCACACGCCCGCCGAGTGCGCGAGGAGCGCCGCCTGCGTGAGACATGTTTGTTCGAGATCAGCCTCGTCCTCGGTCGGATCGAGCCGACGATTGAAGTCGAGCAACGTCTGCAGTCCGCCCTTCTGCGTCCGGACTCGTTGGCGCAAACTTTCCAGATCGGCTTGAGTCCGGCGAAGAATGCCGTCCAGGTCCTCATGGGCCAGCGAGAGCGCTCTTGATTCGGCCAGTCGATTGAGGGACTGACGCACACGGAGCAGGAGTTCCGGTGGCGAGAACGGCCGAACCAGGAAATCCTCGGCGCCGACCGCGATACCCTGCCTGGCCGTTTCGGGCGGCGAGAGATCGGAAATGACGATCATCGGAACGCGCCGGGAGGAGCGTCGTCCCTGGAGCATTTCGCAGAAGGGCTGCCCTTCCCGGCCGACCATTGCCAGATCAATTAAGGTCAGATCCGGCTGAGCGCGGCGATGATGGCTCAGCGCCTCCTCGGCGCTCCCGGCCACCAGGACCTCGTAACCGGCGCTGGCCAGAGTGAGCTGGAGAAGTTCGCACAGGCGCGAATCAGCGTGAACGACGAGAATGGTCTCGGCGGTGCGGCTTCGTGCCGATTGGTGACTCGATTCCTGGCTCATGGCTTTGGACGGCTCTCCTCATACACTGGGCTCGACGAAGTCAGCCTCGGTCAAGCGCACGACCGGCACCCCGCCCATGCGGAGTCGGACGGCCGACAACTCCCGTTCCACCTGCCCCACGGCATTCCTGGCCCGGCTCACGAGGCGTCGGCGTTCCAGAAACGCTGATGCCGGTGCCCCGTCCAGGGTCAGAATCGATTCCAGCCCGGTCAGCGCCTCCTGCACCGGGACGAGATGATCCTCGACCTCGGCCAGGAGAGTTCCGGTCCGCTCACGATTGCGATTCACGGTGTCGAGCAGCACATTGACCGCGCGACCCAAAGCCGCCTCCGCGGACGAAGCGTCCGGATTGATGACCGGCAACGTCGTCTCCGCCTCGACTGCCGAACCAAGCGACTGCGCCAGCTTTGTCAGCGCCAGCTCCAGCCGTGATAGCTGGTTCGAGGCCTCGCGTCCGCGTCGCGCCGCCGCCGCGACCTGTTCGGCCATCACGAGCGGTGCGACCGGCCCGATCGCCGACCCATCATCATCATCGGCCGGCGGCAAGCCCTCCTGAAGTAAAGGCAGCAACCGACTCAATTCGTGTCGCGTTTCCCGGCTCATCAGCCACGACGTCAGCCAGCCGGCCCCCGTGCCAACCAGTGCTGCGAGTCCGAGGCGCAGAAACGCTCCGCCGGGGCCCGTGAGCGCGAAGGCCTCCGGCATCGCCCATGGCCAGAAAAAGAAGACAGTGGCCAGGGCCGTCGCGATCGAGCCGACGACGGCGGCGGCCATTGGGGCGGCTCGGAACCGGGTGGGAGGCCAGTCTTTCATGCGGTATTTCCGGGTGTATTCCCCCGCCAGCGCGGGTGATATCGCCTGAAATCAAGCGTCCGGGGGGACCGGCGAGTGGAGCCGGAAGGACCCATCCAGGAGCCCTTTCGTGTGATGGCACAACAAACTGCAGCCTGGGCGGGCATCGGCCGACAACGCATGGCACGCACCTTGCCCATCTGGCCGACCGGCAGGCGCCACCGACCAGACGGGTTGGTGGTCAGGCTGGGACTCGTGAGGGAGAGTCGACCATGGAATCGTCTCGGCAGTTGTTTGTCGACATGAAAGATGACACGCGGCGCCTTTGTCCGTCCTACGTGTTCATGATGCGGTGCCTGCTTTACTCCCGACTCGAAACGGGCAACGAAACAGGCACCGACGTCGCGGACGAGGACGTCAATGTGTACCTGGCCCACCTGCTCCAGTCGTTCAGCGATCCCGAGTACGTCGAGAGCGCCCGCCCGTACCTGCACCGCTATGACCACGAGGTATTCAAGAGACTGGAGCGGTCGACCGACGCGCGGCTGAAATACGTCATCTACAAGACGAACGCGGACTTTCTGCTCGTCTCGATCGGGGTGTTCGACAACCCGGGGCAGTGGTTGGCCCATCGTCTTCCCCAGGTACAGGCGCCAAAGAACCGGGCCGGGGAGCCCACGGAAGAAGCGTCGATGGGGCGCGGCAAAACGTACTACCACTTTGCCTGGTCCTACAGCCAGCAGGTCAATCGTGGACATCCGGGAATCACGGAAGTCCTGGAAAAACTGTCGGTGGGATTCGACCGCTATATCCGGGTCCTCTCCCACATGCGCGGCGAGTACCTGGATCTCATGAAGGCGCTATCGACGGGCGAAATCTATCACCTGGAGCGGAACGTCAACAAGGAACAGGAGCGGCAGGACCTGAAGCAGGGTCAGGACGCCTTCCTGGACAGCTGGCTGGCCTGGCGCCGGACGGGAACCCCTGAGTCGCTCGAGGAAGTTCGCCGAAGCGCGGCCGTCATCCGGGCGCTGGATCCGGATTTTCACTTCAACGAAGACGACAACGCACTCGATCTCCCGGTGATTCAAGCCCCGGGCAAGAGTCGAGCAGCCGGCTCCCGGGTGCGGCAGCGAAAATTGTGATTTAGGAGCCCTCAACCCGGCGCTGCCGGGCCTGGGTTCCGAAACCTCCTCCCAAGGTCCCTCGCCTTGCATCATGAGGGAGGAGGTTCTTTCTTCGCCGACGGGTCGTCGGTCGGCCAGCACCGCCCTGCTGGTCCGATCGGCTGCCCGTCGGCTGCCTCATCCGCATCGTCCCTGATCCACTTCGGTCGTCAGGCGCTTCGTGACTTTCGGTCCATCAGGATCAGGACCACCCCAACGAGAATGGCCGCTCCGCCAGCGATCGGTGGAATTGTCACTCGTTTCTTGGTCGTCACCGACGCCTCGAGCTCGCCAAGGTCCAGTACCTTCTCTTTCTTGTTGTACGTGAGGCCACCGTACAAGAGCCCGATGATGCCAAGGCCTACCAGAAGCAAACCGATGATTTTCATGATCGAATGTCTCCTTTTGAATATGGGAGGTGGCTACTTGGAGCGGGTCACGATGTCGGCGTCGCGGATGGCGAACGTGCAGAGGAGGGCGCCAAGGTAGGCGGCCATGCCGACCCAGAGCGAGGCGCTGAATCCGGCGGCGAGCGCCACGATCACGCCCGACACCGAGCCCAGCACACTGGTGGCGCCATTCACGCCCCAGCACCATGGAATCGTGCCTGGACTCCAGGCCGAGACCCGCCGCATCATGGCCGGGAACGGCATGCCCATCAGGATGCCAAGCGGCAGAAGCAATAGAATGGAAAGACCGATCTTCATCGCCTGCGACTGATTCAGGGTGGCGCGAAAGACACGTTCGAGACCAAGGTTGTAAACCAGCGTCAGCACCAGCAGCAGTGGTATCGACTTGCGAAGCCAGCCGACGACATCCGCGGGCAGGAGGAAGCGCGTCAGGTACGAACCAATCCCGCTGAAGAGGAGGATCGAGAAGAGAATTGTCGTGATGGCGTAGATGGGATGCCCGAGGTACAGCACGAACCGCTGCATCAGTGGCACCTCGATCATGATGAAACCGAGTCCGATCATGACAAAGAAACCCAGCGTGGCCAGCGTGCCCGGCTTGTGCTCGAAACGAGCGCGGCGGGCCAGCAACAACGGCACGATGATGAAGAGAACCGTCAGCACCAGGACGATGAAGAAGAGATTCAGGAGAATCTGCGCCGGCACCTTGCCATACTTGATGTCGTAGTTGCCCACCCGCGTCTGGTTAAGTCGTGAAAACGGCACCAGATTGAAAAAGAACGGCTTGTCGTCGGTCGGCGGGTACAGGTTCAGCGGTTGTTTTGCCAACCACGCGCTGAAGTCCGGCGTCGTGATCAGTTCGTGGAACTGGGGATGATTGCTGACCCGCGGCGAGTGGAGCACCCGCCACCCCATCTGCGCGGACTTCGCATCCAGCATCTCAAGTTCGGCGTCGGTCAGCGGCGATTTCTTGACCACCATGGCGCCGTATCCATCGTTCTGCTTGGTGATCACGATGAGATGGCGCGCGGGGTCGGTGATGCCGTTGGCCTCGAGTGTAGCCCGGGCCAGGCCGGTCATTCGCAGCATGAGGCCCGGGTAATCGCTCGTCATGACCTGGCTGGTCATGAGCATGCCGTCCGGGGAAAGATGGTCCCAGTAATCCTGAAACGCCTCACGTGTGAAGAGATTGTTTTCGGCCATCATGAAGGCGCCGGAGGTGGTGGCCGTGAACGTCGTCGACGACACGAAGGCAATCACGTCATACGTTTCGGTGGATCGCGCGGTTACGGTTCGCCCGTCGCCCACGATGACGCGCACTTCCGGTCGCGTATAGATGTGTCCGGTGATCGCGTCGAACTTCGTGCGGGTCCAGTCGACCACCGTCGGATTGATCTCGACGCAGGTGATGTCCGTCGCGCCGAGGCCCAACGCCGCCAGCGCGTTCTGGCCGCCGCCCGAGCCGATGTCCAGGAGCTTGCCACCGGGTTTCAGGAAAAGCGGCAGGACCGACACGTCAGTATAGATCCAGTCGACTTTCGACCAGTCCCCGTCGAATGGCACGGCCCAGGTCATGGCGCTGCGATCAAGCTGGAACAGGATCTGATCCGGTGGAAAGTAGGTGCTGTCCGGCGAGTGGCCCGGCCTGAAGACCGGCCGGTTGCTGATGTTGTACGCCAGGACACGGGACATCGGGTTCCACTTGAAGGCCATCGGCTGGACCCACTCCCCGTTGTCCGGCCGCTGAATGGCGCGCGAGCCCAGGTTGACCGGCCTCCAGATATCGGTGGCGTTGACGACCAGGAGCGCGGTCATGGCGACAAGGGTGAGGGTCGCCCAGCGTCGCTCGGCGGGGCCGGCCATCTGGGCCAGCGCGAGCGCCGACAGGGCGCCGATCACCCCCACCAGGATGATGATGTCGGGGCCTGTCAGGAACGTGAGCCCCGGAAAGACCAGTGCGCAGCCGATGGAGGCACCGACCAGATCGGCAAAGTAGAGCGTCGACACGCCGCCAGACCAGTGCGTCAGTCCCAGTGAAATTGCCGTGCCTCCCAGGAAGAACGGGATGGCAATTAGGAGATAGGTGGCCGCGAGATACAGGAGCCCCCAGCGGGGGCTGTCGGCCCCTGACGGTAACAACTGCTGCAGAATGAAGCAGAGCGGCACGGCCAGCGCGAAGGCCAATGCCGAGCGGGCCATCTGCCCTGGGGCCGCCTCCCGGGTGAAACGCTTCGGGTTCAGGTAAATCCATATGCCCGACACGCCAATGCCAAACAGCGTGATCGATACCACCATGAAGGCAAAGTGATAGAACATGGTGACTGAAAAAATGCGCGTAAGGATGATCTCCTGAAGCAGCATCCCCATCGATATGAAGAAGATGCCAAACAGGAGGGGTCGTGGCAGGCGGTTGGAACCGGGGGTCGCTGTCACTTCGGGGGGTTTTACCGAACTTCGTAGTTCGGAGGCTCCTTGGTGATGGCCACGTCGTGCGGGTGGCTTTCGCGCAGACCCGCCGGAGAGATCCTCATGAACCGGCTCCTGGTGGCCAGGTCGGGGATATTGTTTACCCCGACGTAGCCCATCCCGGCCCGCAGCCCGCCGACCATCTGAAAGACAAGGTGCGCCAGTGGCCCCTTGTACGGAACGCGCCCTTCGATCCCTTCGGACACCAGCTTCTTCCGATCGGTCACGCCGCCCTGGAAGTAGCGGTCGGCGGATCCTTCCTGCATCGCGGCCATCGAACCCATGCCGCGGAAGACCTTGTACGAGCGCCCCTCGAGCAGAATGATCTCGCCCGGGCTCTCCTCAGTGCCGGCAAACAGGGCGCCGATCATGACGGTCGAGGCGCCGGCGGCCAGAGCCTTGACAATATCACCGGAGTAACGGATGCCACCGTCGGCGATGACCGGAACGCCGGCCGGCGTGGCCGCCGCCACGCAATCCATGATGGCCGTGATCTGCGGCACGCCAATGCCGGCCACGACGCGGGTGGTACAGGAGGCGCCGGGACCCATGCCGACCTTGATGGCATCGACACCCAGCGCCACCAGGTCTTCGGCGGCTTTTCGCGTGGCCACGTTGCCGATGATGAGCTGGGTGTGCGGGTAGGCCTCGCGGATCTTTTCGACCAGGGAGAGGACACCCTCCGAATGGCCATGGGCGCAGTC
>JAWXBZ010000119.1:0-4960 GCA_034440375.1 Candidatus Eiseniibacteriota bacterium | reverse complement strand
ATTGGAAACAGATCGCCGTGGGTGGGCTTCACCTGGAGCGCCGGCAGATCGATCGCGATGCCATCAAGACCGGCGTCGAGGTCGTCCCAGGTGTTGGGGAGCAGCAGGTGAACGAGCGGAAGTGAATCGGAGGGCGATGCAGGAGCGGACCGCGCGGGCGGGGGCGCGCCCGCCTGTCCCGGCGTTCCGATCAGCAGGGTCCGCTCGGACGGAAGATGGCGTCTGGCGATGAACTCGGCCAGAGGAGCAACCGAAGGGGCGTCTGCTGCGCCCCCGTGAAGGCGAAAGGTCCGGGTGGCGCTGCCTTCCGGCTCGAGGCCGCTGCTCACCTGATAGGCCGCCATTTCTCCGATGGGTTGCTCCTGCTCGGCATTAACGAAGCGAATCTTCCGGCCGACGATCGACTCGGGCAGCCGGTGGGTGGTTTTGTGACGGCCCTGGGCGCGCTCAAACAGGACCGACTCGGCCGCACTCTCACTGGCGCGCTCGTTGACCACCCCACGGGGCAGCAATTCCATTTTCCCCCAGGCAGCGCCCGCCATCTCGAGGTGATTCCACGGTTCGTCGGGCAGATCGAAGGTAATGGCCTGGCCGGACTCGACATAGCAGTCCCAGTCCGGAAGCGGAAAATAGTCCCTGCGGCCGGGCAGCCGCGAGCGATTGTAGACTCCAGGCCAGGTCGTCTCGCGAATGCCGTCGTTGGCCTTCCACCACCAGCGCCGCAGATCGTAGGCGTCGTGAATCTCGACTTTGCGCACGCTCAGGGCGGCCCCCGGGTAGTAGGGCGGCGGTTCCTCGGGCCGTTCCCATCCGTAACGCATGAACCAAGCGTGGGCGTTTATCGGGGATGCGGCTGCCGGCCGCGCCGGTGATTGGGCCGGATCGACAAAGACCTTCTTCCTCTCGTCCGGGTCCGGGCCCGCAGCTGATGCGAGGCGCGCGACCGCGTCATCCTCAAGCATGTGGTCGTAAATGCGCAGCTCATCGATATCGCCTCCGCGAATATAGCTGTCGGCGCTTATGACGCGGTGCGGGCTGATCAGCCGCGAGTGCGGTCCGAACTGATCGAGAGCCGTGTCGTAGACCGTGACGGATTTCCCGTTTTGGGTCCGGATTCCCCTTGGGATTACCAAGGCTGAGGCGACCGCTGGATCCACCGAGGCATAGGGCGTGCACGGCTCGGTGGCGGCTAGTTTGCCATTAACGTAAAAGCGGATTCCGCGGTTCTCATCCCAACCCAAAACGAGGTGCACCCATTCACTCGGCTCTGGAAAGGACTCGACCGTGACGGAGACGCGCGTGCGGGCTAGGCTGGCATCGGTCACGAACGCGTCGAATCCACGGCCGTTGTAATCAATCCTTAGCCAGACCATGTCATGACTCGAATGATCGGCGTAGGCGACGCGGAAGAGAGGAAACTCGGTCGGCCCGACCGGGTAGCGCGAGCGCCAGAAGAAGGAAAGTGTGCCGCGTTGCGCATAGATATTGCCTGGGGCGCGCCAGGCAAGCTGCTGGAAATTTCCGCATTCCAGTGCGGCGCCGTGGGCACCATCGGCAATTTTTCTGACCTCGGAGTCGAAGGTCGGCTCGGGCTTTCCCGCCGCGGAAAAATCGGCCGTGGTGCCCTGCTCGCCCGATAGGTAGAAAAGCAAGCCCGGTTCCGGCGGGGAAGCGACGACGATGGTGGCGATGGCGAAGGCAGCGGTCGTCGCCGCGGCGACCGATAGGCGGAAAATCAACATCGAATCAGAAGGGGTGTGCGCGCTGGCAGAGCTGGAGAGAGACGCCCCAGGGATCGCGCATCATTACGAGGCGGGTGCTGTCAGCCTGAGGCTCATCGGGGGTGACGTGAGTGGCGCCGGCCGCTTCGAGACGGCGGAGATCGGCGTGCGCATCGGCCGAGACGACGGCGAAGTGAAAACACAGGGGATGCGTTGCGGCATAGTCCGGAATCCCGGCCCTCGGATCGGTGTAGAGCTCGAGCACTACGCGGCCGGTCTCGTCGGCGAGGAAGCGCCGGAAGGGCGGCTCGTCGAGGAGGCGAACGAGTTTAAAACCGAGGTGTGCGACATACCAGTTTCCCTGGGCGCGGGCGTCGGCGACATTAAGGGCGAAGTGTTCGAATTTCATGGAAGCAAAGTGGACGTGGTGGGTGAGAAGGCGGAGGGAGGAATCAACGGCCGCACCAGCCGCCGTCGACGGCCAAGACCTGCCCGGTGACATAGTCGGAAGCTGGAGAGGCCAGAAACACCACTGTGCCCGCCAGGTCGGAGGGCTCGCCCCAGCGGTTGGCGGGAATGCGGCTTAGAATATCCTTTGAGCGGACGGGATCCGCCTGGAGGGCGACCGTATTGTCGGTCTTCATGTAACCCGGAGCGATGGCGTTTACCTGCACGCCCTTGGCCGCCCATTCGTTCGAAAGGGCCTTGGTGAGCTGGCCGACCGCTCCTTTGCTGGCGGCATATCCCGGCACGGTGATGCCGCCAGTGAACGTGAGCAGCGAGGCGATGTTGATGATCTTGCCGGAGCCACCTGCGATCATGTGTCGTCCGGCCTCGCGGCAGGCGGTAAACACCCCGTTGAGATTCACGTTGATGACGTCGTCCCAGTCGGAGTCGCTGTGCTCGGCAGCGGGGGCGCGGCGAATGATGCCCGCGTTGTTAACGAGGATGTCCAGCCGCCCTTTCCACTCGATCGACTGCGCGATCAGTCGCTGGACGGCGGAGCGGTCGGACAGATCTGCACCGAAACCGATACATTCCGAGTCGTTGGTCAGGCCGCCGAGTTCCGCCTGAACCGCGGCGAGGCTGCCCGTGTCACGGGCGTTTACGATGACATGGGCGCCGGCTTGGGCGAGACTCCGGGCCATCGCGCGGCCGAGCCCGCGGCTCGAGCCAGTGACGAGGGCAACCTTGCCGTGAAGCCCAAAGCTTTGATCGAGGAATGACGTCATCGCTTAGCGCAGTTCGGATAGGGGCACGCCATCCATGTCGCTGAAAGCCTGATTGTCGCCGCCCATCGCCCAGACAAAACGATAGTTGCCGGTGCCGACACCGCAATGAATCGACCAGGCGGGCGAAAGCACGACGTCGCGGTCGCGCACGATCAGATGGCGCGTTGTTTTCGGCCGACCCATGAGATGGATGGCGATGTCATCCCCCAGGTCAAAATAAAGGTAGATTTCCGTACGCCGGCTGTGTTCATGCGGCGGCATCGTATTCCAGACACTGCCCGCTTCGAACTCGGTGAAGCCCATGACGAGCTGGCAGCTCCTGATGCCTTCGGGGTGAATGTACTTTGCGATGCGGCGCCGGTTTGCCTTGGCCGGATCACCGACCGGATCGGATTTCGCCTGCTCGCGCGTGGCGCGGGTGGTCGGATGCTTCGCATGGGCCGGCGTGCTGATGAAGTAGAATGCGGACTGTCCCTTCGGGCCATTCTCGAAGGCAACTTCCCGTTCACCCAACCCGACATAAAGACAGTCGAGGGTGCCGATTTCATGCCGTTCGGAGCCTACGCGAATGGTTCCCGGGGCTCCCACATTCAAAATGCCGATCTCGCGCCGCTCCAGAAAGAAGCTGGTGCCGAGTTCCTTCGCATGGGGCAGTTCGAGCGGCGATTGTGCGGGCACGGCAGCCCCGACGATCATGCGGTCGAGGTCGGTGTAGTGCGCATTGACCTCGCCGGCTCGGAACAGACCGCTGATCAGGAACGCGTCCCTGAGTTCATCGGTGCTGAGCGTGTTGGCGGCGGCAGGGGAAGGAAAGTAGTGAAGTTGCATGGATGGTATGAGGGCGGTTGGTGCAAAGTGTCAGCTGCTCGTCATTCAACCGCGTTGACGGCGCGGATCAGAAAATCCCTGGCGGCGGTGGTGCCGGGCCGGTCGGTCGCCTTGGTGGCAAAGATTCCCAGAAGATCGGCGTCGCGGTCGGCAAAGATGAATATGCCACCGAAGCCCGTGCGGCCGTAGAAGCGCTGGGGCTCGTCGGGAGCCCTCGGCCGGGTGGGGATGGAGGAGGGCAGATCCCCGGCTTTGACGCCACGGATGGTGGGCCCCACCTCCCATGACGCGCCCCGGATGACTGCCCAGCCCTCGGCGGTCTGATGCGGCACGGGTGACAGCATCTGCAGCATCCGGTCCACGGCGCGCGAAGAGAGGATCTGCCGGCCATTGTAAACGCCGCCATTCAGGATCATCTGGACGAAGATCGCCATGTCGCCCGTGGTGGAATACAAACCGTAGCCGCCATGTGGAAACGTGTGATCAAACTCCAAGGGCTCGTCCGCCGGGATCCAGGCGCCGTCCTCAAATCGATGGGTCCGGGCGATCCGCTCGTACTGATCCGGCGCCGGGTAGTGCGACGTATGCCTCATGCCGAGCGGTTCGAAGAGCCATTCACGCAGGAACGCAGAGAATTCCACCCCGGATACCACTTCAACAATCCTCGCGAGGATATCGGTGTTCAGTGAGGAGTACTGCTGACCGGTGCCTGGCGAAAAGAGCAACGGCTGCTGCGCGACCCGCTCGACGAATGTGCCCAGGGTCCAGTCACTGCGTGATGCCCATTCCTCCTTCGACATGACCTGCTGCGGAAAATGTCCGGCAAAACCGGCGCTGTGCGTCAGCAGGTGAAGCATCCGCAGGGGCGTGGTTGCCACGCTGCCATCAGCCAGGCGCATCCGCGAGAAGGCGGGGAGAACGCCCCTCACCGGATCATCGAGGGCGACGCGGCCTTCGTCCCAGAGCATCATGAACGCGGTGGCGGTGAAGGCCTTGGTGACGGACGCGAGCGGGATCAACGCGTCGGTCCGCAGCGGCGCGCCGGTCCCATGATTCGCGTTGCCGACCGCCTCGTGTGCGACGATCTTGCCGTGCCGGGCAATCAGGTAGCCGGCGAAGGGGTACTTTTTATCCAGCGTGATCTCGCGCTGGTAGTCGGCTGCGATCTTGCTCAGCTGT
>JAWXBZ010000118.1:0-5109 GCA_034440375.1 Candidatus Eiseniibacteriota bacterium | reverse complement strand
CGATTCGCGTTCGTCCTTCACCACGATGCGGGCCTTGATCCGGGTACAGGTCGCGACGATGGACTCGAGCTGCGTGTCGGACAATTTGAGAAGGCCCGCCCCGGCCCGCTCCAGCTGCTCGAAGAGCCGTCGGTCGGCAATCATCGCGTACTTCACGACCTCCGCCAGACCGGATCGTCGCTCGCGAAGGGGCAACGTCTCGAGCCATGTCGTGTCAGCCAGGACCAATCGGGGCTGGTGAAAGGCACCGACCAGGTTCTTCACGCCGCCGACATTGATCGCCACCTTTCCACCGACCGAACTGTCGACCTGTGCCAGAAGGCTGGTGGGCATCATGATCAGGTCGACACCGCGCTGCCAGGTGGCCGCCACAAATCCGGCCAGATCCCCGATCATGCCGCCCCCGACGGCGACAATCGCCCCGTCGCGACCGAGCCGGTGGTCCTGACAGGCACGATACAGAATCCCCGCCTGCCGCAGTGTCTTCCGTGCCTCTCCCGGCGCCACTTGAACAACGGTGGACTGGAAAGGACCTGTAAGTGTTTTCCGAATCGCGCGGCCGTGCCTGGTCCAGACACGGGCATCGGCGATGATCAGGAGTTGGCGCGCGGACGTGGCGGCAGCAATGTGGCGAGGAGCGTCTGCCAGGACGCCCGGGCCGATAACGATGTCATGACGTCGGCCGGGCAGCAGCACGGGGACCCGGATCATCGGGACAATCAGTTACGGCGGGCGCCCGGGGAGTCCGCGACGGCGGAGCCATTACCAAGCAGAGCCTCGGCGGGAAGTGGCTCCGTACCGGACGGGTACTGGTTGGGCGCAAGGCCGATCACTACCTCGATTGTCATTCGGCGTCCCCCGCGTTCGATTGTCACCGGAACGCGCGAGCCCGGCCGCGTGGCCATGACCAGAAAGGTGACATCGTCACCAACCCGAACCGCCTGACCTGCGTAGTCAATGATCGTGTCCCCCACCCGGATTCCGATCCGATCGGCCGGCCCGCCTTTCAGTACATCCTGGACGGCCACCCCGCCTCCCGCGCCTGTCTGGCCCTCGCCCCGCCGGACGCGAAGTCCCATGAATCCGCGATCCACACGGCCGTGCTGGCGGAGTTCGGCGGCGATTTCCTGCGCCTTCTCGATTGGAATGGCAAAACTCACGTCGGTCCCCGGACGGGGAATGATCCGGTCCTCGTAAATGTAGCCGGCCAGTCCTGGAGTCAGGTCGCCTCGATTCGTGATCGAGGTGGCGTCCAGGGTACCGCAGATCATCGCGACGACGCGCCCCTCCGAATTGACGACCGGCGCACCGACATGACCCCGATACACGGGGGCGTTGAGCTGAAGCATCTCCACCTCGGAGTATCCCCAGATCAGACCGCGATCAAGTTCGATGCAACCGAACGAGGAGAGGGGCTTGTCCACCGGCCGGCTTCCCACGACGACGACGCGCGAACCGGGGGTGACGAGGCTTGATTCGCCGATGTTGGCGGGCGAGGTACGGATTCCCGGCGCCGACAGCACGGCAACGTTGGTGCGACGGTCGAGTCCGATGAGCCGGGCCTCGACCCCGGGCGCCGAGCCCACCTGTACGATGATCGAACCCGCTCGATCGATCAATGATGCCGTCGTGAGGATCGTGCCGGAATCGTCGAGCGCAATGCCCGACCCGATCCGGCGCTTCAGAGGCGCACCTTCCAGAGCAACCGAGCCGCCGGGGTTTCCCTGCGAGCGACGGGTATTGGCCGGCGGCGTAATGAGGCGGGCCTCCACGTTCACGACGAACCGTTCGCTGCGACGGGCCAGGAGCAGCATCTCGCGCTCAAAGGCATCCAGGATCGAGCCGGAAGTTTCATCCGCAGACGCATCGTAGGGCGCCCGGAGGATGACAATCGGTGCGGCCAGATTCAGCATGGCCAGCACCATCAACAGCCGGCGCGATATGGGGGATCGAATCGTCATGGCGAAACCCGCAGGATCATTAAAACGTGACGTAGACCGCCCCGCCGGGCTCATAGTCGACGGGGGCAACGACGCGCGAATTGCCGCTCGTCGCCGGCCTGATGGTCATCCGGTCGAGAACGTAGCTTTCCTCGTCGAGGCTTCGGAGGACTTCCGGGGGCAGATCCGGAAAGCGATCTTCGAGACGCTGAACCGATTGGACGATCTGACCGGACTTACCTCTTGGATCAACTTGTGGGAAGTCGACAATGGCGAACAGGGCGGCCGTCGCTGCGGCCGTCGCTGCGGCCAGCCCGAAGCGCGGAACCCAAACCTGCCACCATCGGGGTTCGGTCTCCTCGGCAACCCAGGTGGGTGCCGGACGGGCATCGCGCACGGCCTCGCGAACACTGGCCATGACCCGATCTTCGAAGGAGGCTGAGACAAGAACTCTTGGGATGTCCTGAAGGATGGCCTGCGAGGCTTTGAAATCCAGCCAGTCACGTCGACATTTGGGGCAGTCGGAGAGGTGGCCATCGAAGAAACGCTGGTCGTACTGGCTGGCTTCCTGATCAAGGATCACGGAATAAAGATCGCGAGACTTGTGACAATCCATCATGCGCTTGTCCTCAGATGCGGTTTCAACTTTTCCTTGAGCATCAGGCGGGCCCGGTTGATCCGGGAACGAACCGTGCCGCCGGGTATCTGGAGGATGTCCCCGATCTCTTCGTAGGACAAGCCTTCAATATCTCTTAACACCAGAGCCGTCCGATAACGTTGTGGCAGCTTCTGGATGGCCGTATTGACAAGAACATTCAACTGGTCCCGTTCCAGATTTCGATCTGTTCCGGGCTTGTCATCCTTTAGAAAGAACCCGGAGGGACCGGCAACCTCGGCCAGTGCTTCCAAGCTCGACGTATTCCGGAGTCTCACCTTTCGGCGGATCTCGTTCTTGGCGAGATTGACCGCGATGGTAAAGATCCAGGTGGAAAACTTGCCGCTCTTGCGATACCGCTCCCGGTGGAGAAATACCCGTACAAAAACTTCCTGGGCCAGGTCCTCGGAACGCTGGTGATCCCGGATGAATCGATAAATCAAATTCACGATCCGGGTCTTGTACCGCCGGACCAAGTCCGCGAAAGCCGCCTCCGAACCCAGGACACAGTGGTCCATCAGGTCTTCATCGGGAACGTTTTCAAACGGATTCGCCGGCGGCTCCTTGGTCTCCGGTTTCACCTGCGGCCTATCCTCCCTGCCTTCAACACAGTCGGAATATGCGAGTTCCAGCCTTGGTGGATATTGAGTCGCCACCCGAAAACGGCGGGTTTCTCACGGAAGCATGTGGGCAACGGGAAGGATTGCCTCTCCTGTTTCTCATTGAACGGCATCAGCTTAGCTCCGAGGCTCCTATATTGGCGTACCGCCCTACTATACCCGATCGACGGCGGATGAGGACAGATGAAAGGGCGATAAATCCCCTTCCATCCACAACTTCTGCGAAACTCATTGACCCGTTATGATGTTCGTCCTCCGCACCGGATGCCCGATCAATTTCCGGAGCCTATGTGGTTCAACACGCAAGAGGTGAGGTCATGAACCAGCGCTTCAACGTTCGGGTCCAGTCGTTGACGGTCGTCCTGGCCATCTCAGGGCTCACGGCACTGGCCGGGTGCTACACCGTCATGAAGCACCCCCCCACTGCCGAGGTGGCGGATGGTGGTGAGGGGCGGCGCGACTGTTATTCCTGCCATGGACCGGGCGGCGGCGCCCTCGCCTACGACCCTCTCCATACACCCGGATTTAACTATTACCCGGATAGCTGGTACGGATTCTATGCCTACCCCTGGTGGTGGCGCGACTACTGGCAGGACGATATCTATGGCCATGGTTCGGACGTCGGATCAGGCGGACAGCCCAAGCTCTGGGATGAGGATGACGAGTCGCGTCGGCGTCTCTGGGGTCGCGGCAGCGAGTTCCTGCCCCCGGCACTCCCGCCCATCAACGCTGCGCCGACAATTGAACTGCCGAGAAGGAATCCGACCAGTACACAGCCGCCACCCATCAACCCGGACGGACCGCAGCCGGGGCGAACCGTCAAGGACGGCGCCGGAAGCCAGCCGCCATCACCTGCGCCACCCCCGGTACCAACACCACCGACGCCGGTGCCGGTACCGGGTAGTACCGACAAGGACAAGGATAAGGATGACGGGTCCAAAAGCCCGCGAGGAACCAATGATAGTGACCGCAAGCAGGACAGTGGTGGTGGTTCATGACGCCGCGCCTCGGATAACGTGCCTTGATCCATTCTGGAGGACTTTCTCGATGACCCGATTGTTTCCACGCCGGGGCCCGGCGCGGCGCCGGAACATGCCACTCATTGGATCGATTGCCGCCACCCTTGCCCTGCTGAACGCCGGCAGCGCCGTCGCTCAGGACATCATCCTCCCCGAGCTTCCTTTCACGAGCAAGTATGGCGTCAGCGCCCGGGCCGCCGGGCTGGGCTATGCCTACGGCGCCGTGGCGGAGGACGGCTCCGCCCTCTGGTTCAATCCGGCAGGATTGGCCCAGATTCGGAAAATGGAGTTGAGCGGCGGGCTCCTCTACGAATCGCAGGATCGCACGACCGGTTTCGACACGGAAACAGACGGCTTTGGCGGGACGGGCTTTTCGTCCACCTCAACCAGTACCAGCCAGACGCCCCCAACACAGCTGACTTTCGCCTATCCCTTCCCGACCTATCGTGGATCACTGGTTCTGGGCGTGGGTTACCAGCGGCTGGCGCCGCTCTCCGCAGACTACCTGCGCGAGGGGGTTGTTGAACCTGTCGCGGGCGGCAATCCCGGCATCCAGGAGATTGAGAGTTACTACGAGAAGGGCTCGGCCGATTTTTGGACCGTCGGACTTGGTGGTGATCTCTCGCCCAAGATTTCGGTGGGGGGATCGCTATCGTTCCTGACCGGCAGCACGGAGCAGGAGTTCGAAATTGGACGACTCCGACTGCTCTCGAACGGTGCGACCGACGTGAACGGCTCGGATGAAGTCTTCCTTTCAAGGGAGACGCGTAGTGCCGACATTTCGGGTTGGACCTATTCCGCGGGCGTGCTGGGTCGGCCATCCGAAAAGGCCCGCATTGGCGTGACACTGAACGGGCCCGAGTCCTATGACTTCG
>JAWXBZ010000117.1:0-23038 GCA_034440375.1 Candidatus Eiseniibacteriota bacterium | reverse complement strand
CCTAGATACAGCCTCGACAGCAGTCCGATCGTCGGATTGTATCCCGTCAGGAGCACGTCAAGTCGGCCGTCGTTGTTGACGTCTCCCCAGTTTCCGGATCCCTGCTGCACCCCGGGAAGCCCGGCCGCGATGTCGGTCAGCACTCCCGTGCCGTTGTTCCGATAGACTCTGGCGATCTGATCCGGCGACCCCCCCGTGCTGCCGGTGAGCAGAAGGTCGAGGTCGCCGTCGTTGTCGTAGTCGTCCCACGCGACGGTTCCAAGGTACACGGGAGGCAGCCCGATCGGCACCAGCACGAGGTCACCGTTGCCCCCATTCCGGTACAAGTCCGTATGCGGAGCGGAAACACCGTCGAGACCCGTTAGCAGAAGATCCCGGTCGCCGTCGTTGTCGTAGTCCGCCCAGGCGGCTGAGCCGAAATAGACGCCGGCGAGGCTGGCGCCGATGTCCGAGAAGAATCCGCCGTTGTTGGCATACACCAGCGAGACGATGTCGCTGCCTGTCGCTCCCGCAACCAGCAGATCGAGGTCGCCGTCGTTGTCGCAATCCCCCCAGGCCAGCAACGCGCCACAGACGCCCGTGAGTCCCGCGCCGATGTCGACGAACGCGCCGCTGTCATTTCGATAGATCAGCGTGATATACCCGCCTCCGTTGCAACCGGCGAGAACGAAGTCGAGATCGCCGTCGTTGTCGTAGTCACCCCAGGCCGCGGCCGAGTAGTCCACGCCGGGAAGGCCCGCCGACAGGGCGGTAAAGGGACCACCATCGTTCCGATAGACTGTCGACGACTCGCTGCCCGTGAGCAGCAGGTCCAGGTCGTCGTCGCCGTCGAAGTCGCCCCAGCAGGCGGCGTTGTCGATGGGCTGCAGCGCGACGGCCGCATTGGTGAAGGTGGCGGAGATCGTCGCGGTCGCCTCGGACGCGAACGCCGATGCCTTGTACGAACCATCGATGGCCTGCACGCTCCAGTAGTAAATTCCGACCGGCAGCGTCAGCGTCCACGATCGGCGCATTTGGGCGTTGCCCAGTGCCGCGACGTGGCGAAAACCGGTGGATGAGCTCGACATCGCCGGAACGACATTGCCGGCTCCCGGTGACGTGCCGACTCGAAGGTTGTAGCCGAGCTCGGACGTATGGTCGTCGTAGGCCGCCGTCCAGCTGAACGTCACCGGTACTCCGCCCGGTCCGCAGGCGCCGGTCGTCACCGAGAGACCGCCCGGCGCCGAGGGCGCGGAGTTCGCGATGGCCGAGTCGTTGCGATAGATCTGCGCGACGCTGGCGACGTTGGCCCAGCCGCTGAGGGACAGATCGAGGTCGCCGTCGTTGTCGCAGTCGCCCCATGCGAGCGCCGACTTCCGGGCACCGTTCCAATGCGCTCCCATTTCCACGAAGGTTCCGCTGTTGTTGCGGTAGAGGCGGGTCGCGTTGGAGATGCCGTCCTTCCCGCTCACGGCGATGTCCTGATCGCCGTCGCTGTCGAAGTCCCCCCAGGCCGCCGCCCCGTCCACCTGGCCCGCGAGAGTCGCCGCGGTCGTGAACGTTCCGTTGCCGTTGTTCCGGTGGACGAACAGCCCGTTGACGCCGAGCAGCAGCATGTCCAGATCACCGTCCTGGTCGTAGTCGCCCCACTGGGCGGATTCGTCGACGTTTGGCAGTCCAAGCCCAAACGTGATGTTCGTGAGAGTCCCGCCGTCGTTGCGGTAGAGCAGCGTCCCGGGATCGGACGTGCCATCGAGCCGGCCGGCGACGAGCAGGTCGAGGTCGCCGTCGTTGTCGAAGTCCCCCCAGGCAACCGACGAATGCCAGAGGGTGTTGAGGGTTCCCCCGATATTCGAGAGGATTCCATCGACGTTTCGATAGAGATACGTGCTGCCCCCATTGGTGGAGGTCGCCCCGGTATGGCCACTGATCACCAGGTCGAGATCGCCGTCGTTGTCGAAATCCCCCCAGGCTTCGTCGGACGCGTACACCGGTTCCAGCGAGGCACTCACGATGCTGAAACTTCCGCCACCATTGTTCCGGTAGAGTCGAGCGATCGGAACTCCCGACGAGAGCGTTCCGGTAATGACGATATCGAGATCGCCGTCGCGGTCGTAGTCGCCCCAGCGTGCGGCGCCATCCACGACGCCCGGAATGAAGGCGTTCAGCACCGCGAAGTTCATGCCGCCGTCGTTGCGGCCGATGCGCGTAATCGGTACGCCGGGGCCAGCGTTGTCTGGCGACGTTGGTCTTCCCGTCCAGAGGACGTCGAGATCGCCGTCGTTGTCGTAGTCACCCCAATCGCACGATCCGGCATTCACTCCCGTGAACGACGTGCTGAGCTTCGAGAACGAGGGAGCCGATGAGGTTCCAGCGATCGGTCCGGATCGCCAGACGCCCCGGCCATAGGTGAAGGCGATGAGCTTGTTGCCCTGCCAGATCAGGTCGGAGACCTGTGTATACGCGGGCCCCTCCGACTGCGGGTAACGTCGCGTGACGCCCCACGTCAGTCCGCGATCCTCGGACGCGAGCACGCCGACCGCAGTGCCGGCATAGATCCAGGCGGAATTCGATGGGTGGACCGTGATGGTTTCAACGGGTGCCGTTGGAAGGGCCGTTGATCCGCTCCCCGACCGGTTGGTCCACGTGGTGCCGGCGTTCGAGGTGAACCACACGTTGTTCGAGCTGAATCCGCCAAACGTGACGTAGACCTCCGAAGTGTTCGCCGCGTTGATCGCGATGTCGGTGACGAACCGGTCCGGCAGCGGCGTGGAGCCGGCGTCGACGTCGGTCCAGGTCGTGCCGCCGTCCGTGGAACGTGACACCGTGCCGTCGTTGTAGCCCACCCACACGAGCGAGGAATTCGTCGCCACCAGCTCGATGGCCGAGCAGAGCGCACCCACCGTCCCGCACGGCGGCCCATCATCCGTGGGATTGACCAGACCCCGGATCGAGCTCCAATGCTCGGCGTAGTCGGTCGTGAGCCAGATGCTCGATCCGCCGGCAAACACGCGTCCCGCGATAACCGGGTCTGCTTTGAGCGGGGCGATGAACATCGTCTTGCACGTGTTGCCCGCATCGGTCAGCCCATTCATGGACGGCAGGGGAAATGAGAATAACTCCTTATAAATTTGCATATTCTGGGTTTGCCAGTACAAGTTGCTTTCGCTGGCGTCGTACGAACAGTAGCTGCCGTCACCTCCCCATTGACGGTTCCAGTTGATGTTGCCCGAGTAGCGCCAGGTTCCGTTGTCCTGCAACCCGCCCATGACCTCCGTACCGATCCTCTGGACGGCGCCCTTGTAGAACTGCGACGATTTGAGGCCGTTGGACAGGTCCGTCCAGTCGTTCGGCCCGGCGAGGATGTCGTCCTTGCGCTGAATGCCACCGTCGTTGCCGAAGTACACCGAACGGCGCGTCGCGCCATCGTAGTTCGGGGGACTCACGATGGCGTGATGATCGGCATGGGCGCTGTTGGGCGGGTACTGCTGCCAGTCACTGAGAGGTAAAAAGCTCGACCCGCCATTGGTGCTGCGCCACGTATCGACGCCACCTATCACCACCGTGTTGGCGTTGGTGGGGTCGACCCAGATAACATTGTCGTACCAGCCTTGGTCCCTCAAGTACTGGTCTCCGGTGCGACGCAGTTGCCAGGTGGCGCCCGCGTCGAGCGAGCGCCAGACCTCGCCACCGTTTCGATCGATCGATGCGTAGCAGGTCAGCTGGTCGGAGGCGATGGCGAATTCGATTCGACCTTCGAGTGGACCGGGTGTGACCGGCAGCAAGCCCGTTGCGCCCGTCGTCAACGTGTCCCATGTCGCGCCGCTGTTCGTCGAGCGAAACGCGCCACCCCACCCGCCCACGAGCACCAGGTGGCTCGTGGGCGTCGCCTTCACATCGCGAAGGCTCGAGTTGTTCAGCACCTTTGGCCAGGTCAGCCCCGAATCCGACGATCGAATGAGGCCGCTCCCGGTCGCGGCGAAGATGAATCCATCGGCGGGAACCACGGCGATTCGGCTGACCTGCGTGTAGCTGGCCGTCGTGGCGAGCTGGTTCCACGTTGCTCCGCCGTCCGTGCTCCGGAAGATCCCCGCCCCCATGAATCCCCCTCCCGTCGCTGTGAGGGACACCGCGAACTCGCCGGTTCCCGCAAACAGGAAGCCGGTGGTGGGATCGATGGCGAGGCAGGGGACGGAGAGCGATGGCAGGAAGTCATCGATGAGCGACCACGTCAATCCGCCGTCTGAAGATGTCGAAATGCCACCCGTTGCACTGCCGGCCCACAGGTGATTCGAGTCGTTCGGGTCGAACAAGATGGCACGCGTCCGCCCTCCGATGTTCTGTGGGCCGAGCCACTCCCAAGTTGCCAGGCCGGCATCCAGCGGGCCGATTCCGCCGGATTGTTCCGCCGCCGCGGCAGCCATTGCGACGAGCTGATTCTTGGCGACGATGAAGGCCTGTGCGGTGACGGTCGTGTCACCGGCCGTCATCATCTCCCAGCGCTCGCGCATCAGCCCTCCGGGGTTGTCGGGCCGATCACCTTCGTCACGCCCTTCGTCGTCGGGTCCGACTGTCGCGAGGAAGATGGATGCGAAGCTGATCCCGGCGAGGACGAGCATGCCAAGGCAGGCCTTGAGTGACCATGGGGACAGACGCTTCATCAGGCTGGCTCCTTGATAAGGGGTCAATGGTGGCGGCAGCCCGCCTACAGAATCCGGAGGGAGTCCCTGCTATGAGCGCGTAAATTGCGGACAATGCGGATCAACTGTTTTTGTTAGGATCCCATTACCTGTTGTCTGGATTGAAGTTAGGGATTTGGTAGATGCAAGCACCATCGGAGCTGACGTGCCCCTCGACATGGACGAAACGACCGGCGTCTTCTTGAACTACTGCCATGGAGACAACGACGCCCTGAATCGGCTCTTGCCGGTTATTTACGAGGAGCTCCGTCTGCTGGCCCGGAACCGCATGCGGCATGAGCGCACCGACCATACCCTCCAGACAACCGCTCTCATTCACGAAGCGTATGTCCGCCTGATTGACCAGCGGCGGGTGACGTGGCAGAGCCGGTCGCACTTTCTGGGTATCGCCGCTCAGGCCATGCGCCGGATTTTGGTGGACCATGCCCGAAGCCGGCTCGCCGACAAGCGCGACTGGGCTCGCATACTCCGGTGTCATGAGAGCAACCGCCATGGTCAGATCGGCGGATTCTCCATCATCTGAAATGACTTTGGAAATTCCGAAGTCGAGGAGCCTGGCCGAGCCCTCATCGGTCACGAGGATGTTGGACGGCTTGAGATCGCGGTGGACGACCAGATTACGGTGGGCAAACTGGACGGCTTCGCAGACCTCCCGAAAGAGCTTGAGGCGCGCTGGAACGTCCAGATTGCGGCTGGTGGCAAAGTCCAGCAGCGGGACCCCGCGCACGAACTCCATGACAAGAAACGGCCGTCTGTTACGGCGGACACATCCACTTCCGTTTCCCACTCGAGCTGCAGGGCAGAGACGCTGGGGCTGGAACCCGGCGACCAGGCAAACGTCGAACGCCACTGAAGATCGCTTCCGGGCTGCGCTGAGGATCGGGGTCATGGGAAATGGCTCTCTGGATGCGGGTCACGGTGTCGAATCGAAGCGCGGGACGCTGCCAGACGAGGGGGGCTAAATCAAATCAGGTACGCAAGCACGAGTTTTCGGGAGGGACCGGCCGACAGAATGAAGAGAAGCACGTTTGCGAGCCAAACCGAAAGTACCTTGACCACCCTGACTGCCGAGGACTCTATTCATCGCCTCTGCTACTCCTTCCAGACCGGCATCCGCCTCGGAGTATATGGAGCCCCCGCACGCTCCAGCGCATCTTCGATAGCCCGGGTCCGATCGTGCACCTGCCGCAGCTCGTCAAGCACCTTGCCGAAGGTGGCGTGTGCTTCTTCGTAAGCCCGCTCGAAGGTCCCGGTCGGTCCAGCGGTCGTGCTCCACAACGACTCGGTGATAAGGCTGGTCCGGCCTTTGAGGGACATGCGGGCCTGGCCTTCATAGCGGGGCAGGAGATTGTCGCCGTTCAGCTCCTCATTGATCTCCTTCAGGCGCGCGCGGATCGAAGAGAGTTCGGCAAGCTGAACCTCGTCGAGAACCGGCACGCTCATCCCGGCGGCCTCAAGATAGGGCAGGGCCTCGTTCAGGCGACCGCGATGGGCGTCGGCCGCCGAGATCGCGCGCGTCAGAGCGGCCACCTTTTCATTGAAGACGCGCAAGGCCTCCTGATCGGCCAAGGGCAGGCTCGCGGCGTGGAGCGATTGGCAGTTCAGCGGTTGCGGTGAGCCCAGGGGGGAGAGCTTCCCTTCCTGGTAGCGGTACATGGTCACCCGATACTGACCGGGAGGCACCATGTAGCCGCGGTCCGGCTCGTTCCATGGAACGGAGTTGTCAGGGGGATCGAGGGAGATCGGGACGACGGGGCTCGTTCGGAAGTCCCAGACCACCCGCTGGACACCGGCCTTGATCGGCTGCTTCTTGATCTTCCGGAGCGGCCGCCCCTCGGCGTCGGAAATCACGAAAAGGAGATAGGGCTCCACCTCGGCGGCCTCCTTCTTCAGTGCCTCGTAGGCCGGGTAGTGAACGTCCTTGCCCGCCTCCTGGAGCTTCTTTTCCGCCTCATTCCGCTGCTTCTCGAGCGACTTGTAGTCTTCCTTGACATAGCAGGTGATCACCGCGCCGACTTCGGGATTGGGTGCGGAATAGAACGAGGCGCCCTGGAATCCGACGCCCCGGAATCCCATCGGGTCGGCCTGGACGAACATCAATGCGTCGGCCACCGGGAAGAGCGTCGCCGGCTCTTCCAGTATCTTCTGGGTCAGCCCGCGAAGCGGCGTGTAGTCGTCGAGGATGTGGACACCCCGGCCGAAGGTGGAGATGACCAGGTCGTCCTCGTCTCTCTGGAGTTCCATGTCGGTCACCTGGACCGTCGCCGGAAGACCGGCCTTCAGCTTGACCCACTGGATGTCCGGCGTGTTCGAGACGAAGACACCGGTCATGGTGCCGACGAAGAGGAGATTCGGATCGACATCGTCCACCGCGATCGTGTAGGTCGAGCCATGTTCCGGGAGGTTCGCGCTGATCGAGGTCCAGTGGGCGCCGCCGTCGGTTGTCTTGTACAGCCAGGGCCGGAAATCCCCGGCGAAAAAGTTGTGGCAGGCCGCGAAGGCCACGTCGACGTCGGCCGGCGAGGTCGTAATCTGATGGATCCGCGCGAACTCTGGCAGTCCCGTGAGCTCGGCCCGATGCCAGCTTACTCCACCGTCGTGCGTGTAGTGCAGGAGACCGTCTCCCGAACCCGCATAGAGTCGCTTCTCGTCGAGAGGCGACTCCGCGAGGGACACGATATGCGCGAACGACGTCTTCGAGACCAGCTCGTCGCTGCTCCAGCTGCGGCCCATCAGGTGGTGCAACTCTTTTGGAACTCCACGGGTGAGATCCGGGCTGATCTCCCGCCAGCTCTCCCCCCGATCGTCGGAGCGCAGCACCATGTTGCCGCCGTGGTAGAGGCGCGCGTGATCGTGACGGGAGATGAGCAGCGCCGCATCCCAGTCAAAGCGGTACGCCGGCTTTCCCTCCGGCTCAAAACTTCTCAGGTAGAGTCGCTCGCCGCTTTTCCTGTCGTAACGGACAAGCGCCCCGAACTGCGCCTGCGAGTAGACGATGTTCGGATCCGACCAGTCCACCTGAGTCTCGAAGCCGTCGCCCCCCTGGGTGAAGACCCAATCGGCGTTCGTGATACCGCTCGAGTTGAGAGTCCGCGATGGCCCGCCGAGGCTGTTGTTGTCCTGCGTGCCGATATAGATGTTGTAGAAGGGCCTGGTGTTGTCGACCGTCACCTTGTAGGCCTCGGCCACGGGCAGATTGGCCTTGAAGGCCCACGCGGCCGCCCGGTCGAACGACTCGTAGACGCCGCCATCGCACCCGGAAAGAAGGTGTCGCGAGTCGTTCGGATCGATCCAGAGCGCGTGGTTGTCCACGTGCTTCATGTCCTCGCCCAGCCGCGACCAGCTCTTGCCGCCGTCGATGGTGACCTGGCTGAAGACGTCCAGGCCATAGACGCGATCGACGTTTTCGGTGTCGCAGATGAGTCTCTGGAAGTAGAACGTGTAGGTGGTGACGTAATCGCCCATGCGGGTCCAGCTGGCGCCCGCGTCGGTGCTCCGGTACGTTCCCCGCTCCTTTTTTTCCTTGGCTTCCACGACCGCGTAGAGCATGTCAGGATCGACCGGCGAGATGTCCATTCCGATGCGCCCGACCTTCTTCTGCGGCAGGCCCCCCTCGAGCCGCTTCCAGCTCTTCCCGCCGTCCGTGGTCTTGTAAATCGCGCTCTCGTCACCACCCGACACGATGGTGGTCAGGTAGCGCTGACGCTGATGGGCCACCGTGTAGAGGACGTCGGGATTCCGAGGGTCCATGTGCAGTTGCCAGCAGCCCGTGTGGTCGCTGGGGTGAAGCACATTCACCCAGGTTGCGCCCCCATCCGTCGTCTTGAAGACCCCGCGATCTCCCCCGGAAGCCCGGTGTGGCCCGTAAGCCGCCACCCAGACAATGTTCGGATCATTCGGATGAACCACGATCTCGCCGATCTGCTGGGATTTCTTCAGCCCCTTGTTGACCCAGGACTTCCCGCCGTCCTCGCTCTTGTAGACGCCGTCGCCCGGCACGACGTAGGAATGAGCGTTGTTCTCTCCGGTCCCGACCCAGACTACGTTCGGATTCGAGGGGTCGAGGGTAACGGCGCCCATCGAGAACGACGACTCACCGTCGAACACCGGCAAGAACGTCACCCCGGAGTTCGTCGTCTTCCAGAGCGATCCGTGCCCCGAGGCAACGTAATACTCGGAGTGATCCCGGGGATTGACCTCGATGTCGATCACCCGCCCCCCGGTCACCGCCGGCCCGATGCTCCGGAACGAAAGTCCGCCAAGCGATACCTTTTCGAGCGTGAGGGGTCCCGTCTCGTCGGTCACCTTGCCGTCGGTCTTCTTGGCGGCGAGGGTCAGGGGGGGAAGGAGAAAGAGCAGGAGTGCGGCAATGAGCCGAGTGGTGATAGCGGGTCGCGGAAAGCCAACAGTGACAGCGGGAACCCCACGGAACATTCGCCTGCCTCGCGTTTCCATCAAAGGGCCATATTGTGGCTGCGGGATCTTGCGACAGCGTAAGCTTGATCCACACATACAAAAAGCCCTTCGACTTACTGGCCGAAAAGCTCAAAGATCAAACTGGCGGACCAGATGACCCCTTTAAACGAACTTTGGCGGGGCGGGTGGTGCGCTGGGCGGGGCGTCGGGGCCGGAAGGAGACCGCGGCAAACGTGTTCGCGCTGGCGGCCTGACCCGAGCGGCATCCTGACCCCTCGGCAAGAGACTTCGACACTCACGCCGGATGCCGCGGATCGCGGAATGACACCAATTCCTGTGCGGCCAGATATTTTGACCCTGCGGGGTCGGCGAGGCCGCCTCACCCGGCGCATTCGGGGCCCATTTCGCTCGCCCTCATCGCGTCACCCCCCGGAATAACGGCCGGCAGACCGGCCAAACCTCGACAGTCTCTTCTCACGCCAGGCGCCGCAGACCACGGAATGACACCTTTACTGGCGGGGCTTAATACTTTGACCCTACGGGCTAAGTCAAATCAGGTACGCAAGTACGAGTTTTCGGGAGGGACAGAGACAGAAATCGCCGAACTGGCTGGGCCTCAGGGCCCGGTGTTCTGCCGGAGGCCCGCTGAACCGGGAAAGCCACTGCTCGCTCCTCCAGGTCCGGCATTGCCGAGCACGAATGTCGACAGCGTCACCGAGAACCCCGTGGTCGAGGAAACCGCTACGCCGATCGACGGTCCGCCGCCGCCGCCACCGCCGTGACCGCCACGGCCGCCGGCGCCGCCGGCGCCGCCGGCGGCGCCGCTGCCGCCGTCATCCTGATCGCTGGGGCCGCCGTAGGGGCCACCGGCTCCGCCGTTTGCGCCCGCGCCGCCGTTGCCTCCGGTTCCGCCGGTGCCGCCCGTGCCGCCTCCGGCCGTCTCTAGGATGCAACTGGTCACCGAGACATTACTACTGTTGATGACCCAGATTGCGAATGATCCTCCGCCCCCGCTGCCGTTCGTGCCCAGGCCTCCCGCTGTTCCGCCGGCGCCGCCACCCCCGCCACTGCCGGACTGTCCGGCTCCGCCGGAAGTGCCGTTGGCCGCCCCGTATCCGGAAAGCGCCGATCCGAACGAGGCACCTCCCGGTCCATTCGTTCCCGCCAGCCCCGATTGGCCCGGCTGACCCGGCACCCCGCTGCACCCGGGCGCGCAGCTCGAGCCCGGTCCTCCGGACCCGGGATTGAGCCCCATGCCGGGCAGACCGATGGAGCCGGTCAGAGCGCCCAGTCCCGGAACGCCACCCCTTCCACCGCCGACGCCACCGATACTCGTTCCACCAAAGCCCCCTTGGGGTTGCGAACACGTAACGCAGGCGAAACTGGTACTGTTTTCGCAGCCGGGCGTTCCGATACCACCCGCAGATCCTGACGAGCCATTAGACCCATTCATCCCGGAAGTCCCATTCGCTCCGCGCCCGGCAAGCACACGGCAATCGCGAACGGTAATGGACTGGCAGGAGGTGAGAAAGATTCCGTAGGAACTCTCCCCCGGCGCGGTGGCATTGGCGCTTTCGATGGTCAGGCCATTAAGGTCCAGATTCTGAACCGACGTACCCCGAACAGCGACGGCCGAACCGACGATGCGGGTTATCTGGTTCGGCAGGTCACGAATCCACGTTAAGGGATTGTAGCCTCCCTGGATGGACACAGTGTTCACCAGAGTAACCGTTTCAGAGTACGTTCCGCCGCCCACGCGAACATCACGGCCGGTGGCCTGGGCGAGTTCGATTCCGCGCGCGATCGTGGCCACCGGAGCCACCTTCGTTCCCGGATTGGCATTGGAACCTGACGTCGCAACGTAGATCACAGGTTCAAGGATAGTGAACGTTATGATGTCCACCCCGATCGCCCCGTCGTCGTCGAGCACCCGGAGTCGGGCCCGGTACGTTCCGGCCTGCGTGAAGGTGAACGCCGCAGTAGCCGATGTAGGACTCCCGTAATCAAACGTGCCGTCGTCCTGGAAATCCCATTCGTAGCGCACGACGGTGCCATCCTTGTCCATTCCCGAGCCGCTGAAGTGGGTCGGCAGATCCCCTATCGTGTCGACCGGCGCGCTCGCCACCGCCACAGGCGCGATATTGGAGTCGCGCGGCAGCGTGAACGGCAGAAGTGGGATGCTGTCCCCCGCCGCGGCCAGCGTTCCGTTCACCGTCCGGTCGAGGTACCCACTGTGCACGGCCCGGACGAGATGAGATCCGACCGGAACTGCTTCAATGACATAACCGCCAGCTGAATTCGTAACCGCCACGTGAGACGTGCCGTCGATCGCGACCAGAGTTCCCTGGTAACTCGACGCGGTCTCGAGCAGGACGGTCCCGTAATAGTCACCGGTGGGCGACAGGCGTATATCGACCAGAGTCGTTTCGGCGAGCGCGCCGAGCGAAGGACCGATCGTCAGGCGGCGAGTGGCACCCAGGTGGTCGCGCCCACGGACCTCGAGCTGATAGCTTCCAGGCTCGACCAACGGAAACGAATAATGTCCCGCCTCGTCCGATACGGCCGCCCGAACGCCAGACGCCTCCATGGAAACCACGGCAAGGTTGCTGCGCGCGGGCAGGCCAGTCATGCTTTGGTGGATGTGAAGAGGAAGATCGTTCACGACTGGCTCGAGGGTCACGATGGCATCGGCGAAAGGGCCGCTGGAAGTCAAGACCGTGCCGGTGAGGTACGTTGTCCCGGAATTTTCGAGAGGGATGGGAGCCAGATTGGAGTCATTCTGACAGGAGAAGAACGCACCCATAAGAAGAACGAGACCGCATGCCATCAGATTACGAGGCTGTCTCATGATGATGCCCTTTTTGATGTCCGGAATAGTCTCGGTGGATGGCGGCCTGCCATCGGTGAGCTTGCGGCCGGCGGGATGATAACGTGATATCCTAACAGCAATATCAACCCGAAGTCGAGATTATTTGCTATTATTGGCGTTCCAACTGAATCTGTTCATACTGCAAGATCTGAGGCGCCATGAAATTTTCAAGGTACGTCTTTTTTCTGATCTGTTCCCTCGCCGGGGCGCCGCAGAGCGCTATGGCCGGAACTCTCTGCGGTTCGGTGAAGGACGGCTCGTCCCACGGCCCGGTGGCGGGAGCCGGTGTTTTTGTTTTCGCCGGCGGCGTTTACGCGGGGCGCGTGGCGGTCACAGACGCGGCGGGAGCCTTCTGCATAGCGAACCTTCCGGCCGCCACCTATGACCTCCAGATCCGCGTGAACGATTACGTGGAGAAGATCGTCAGAGGAATCGTCGTCGAAGAGGACGTCTCCGGCGTGATCGTGGAAGTCGGATCACGGGTCCGTCTGGCAGAGCCACAGCCAAATCCGGCCCGGGCCCGGGTGCAACTCAGTTTCGAACTGGCCGTCACCGCTTCTGTGGAGCTCCAGATTTTCGACGTGGCCGGGGGCCTCGTGCAGGGATGGAGATCCGAGAACCTGCCGGCGGGATCTCATTCCACTCTGTGGACATTCCGCGACCGGCACGATCACGTGGTCCCGTCGGGCATATACTTCGTCCGCCTGAGCACCCCCTGGACCCGCCTCACGCGTCGTCTCGTCTTTCTGGGGCGCTGACGCGACAACCTTCGCCTGACTCACGCGTCGTGCCGTGCCTGTCTCACCTCGCCCGTTTTGAGCAGAGATAGCGTCTCAATGCAAATGAACCGCTCTGGCACTTTTCCCGAGACTGCTTTTTTGCCTCGGCCTCGTTTTCCTGTTCTGTCCCTCCCGAAAACTCCATCGCGCACGTTCGTCACGCCGCCTTCCGCTCATAGTGATGATGAAGCCCGCCACATTCCGGGATCTCGACCACGTGGCATGACGAGATCGCCTGAATCGGTCGCCCATCAGGTGCATCCATCTTGAGCGACTGATGCGTCCGCCACCCATGATAATAGCCCAGATATGCTCGGAGCAGCCTCTTCAGGTGCCGCTCGTCGAGGACAATGACGTGGTCCAAGCATTCCCGCCGAATCGTACCAATTAGCCGCTCGACGAACGGGTTCTGCCACGGGCTACGCGGCGCGATCAGGATCTCCTCGAAGCCGATGGCGGTTACGCGCTTCCGGAAGGCCCCCTCGTAGATCCGGTCCCGATCCCGCAACAGGTACGTGGGTGGCGCCTCCCATGGAAATGCCTCCAGCATCTGCTGGCCCGTCCATTCCGCCGTCGGGTTAGTCGTCACGTCAAAGTGAACGACTCGCCGACGCTCCAGTTCGAGGACCAGGAACACGTACAGGACCTGATTTCGGATCGTCGGTACAACGAAGAAGTCGATGGAGATGATCTCCTTCATGTGGTTTCGCAGGAATGTCTTCCACGACTGACTGGGGATTCCCGGCCTCGACGGTCGCGCCATGTACTTCTCTACCGTCGACTTCGCGATCTCAATACCGATCTTCTTCAACTCGCCAACGACTCGCTCCGCGCCCCACAGCCGATTGGCCAACGACATTCGGCGAATCAAGTCCTGCACCTCGACAGGGATGCGCGGCCGACCGGGCTTTCCTCCACGGAAGAGCTTCGTCCAATAGTCCCGGAACCGTTTGCGTTGCCATGAGATCACGGTCTCTGGCTTGACGAAAATCAATGCGTCTCGCCACCCCGACCAGGACCGAGCCAGCCACGCCCATAACATGCGATCCGCAGGTGTAAGTTTCGGTCGTTCCCTGCCGCGCTGATAAACCCCGAGCTGATGCCGGAGGGCCATGACTTCGAGCTGGAGGGAAAGGCGGGCCCGGAACAGGCCGGCGATGAAAGTCATGATCGCGCGGAGGACTGGGGTCATTGAAAATCACTCTCTGGGTGCGGGTCACGGGTGTCGAATCGAAGCGCGGGAGGCTGCCAGACGAGGAGGGCTAAGTCAAATCAGGTACGCAAGTACGAGTTTTCGGGAGGGACAGTTCAAGGCATTGCGGCCGTCTGCTCGTTAAATACCGACACCTATTTGTATCGCGCTAGTTCTAGGGTTAGACGTGTTCTCTCCCGCTGTTACCAAAACGAAATCGGGATCCCGACCATCATGGGGATGATTGTTCCAGTTTTCCGGCAGCCAGTTGCCGCCCCGTGCGCCGACCCACCACGATCCTGGTATCAGACCGCCCACCTGATAAAAGCCCGAGGCATCGGTCCTCCCGAAGACAAGAATGGCATTGTTATTAAGGGTGTTATGTTGAAGTTCAATCAACATATCTGGCACTCCCAGGCCATCCACCTCGGACGTGACACGTCCGGAAATAGAGCCCGCTTGGGCCAGTTCGAAGTCGATGTGCGTGTCGGCGCCCTGGCTGACTTCTACAGGCGTGGGCATCCACTCCGAGTTGTTCAAGTAATGTTCGCCGACCACATCACTTTGAGTGGGACCAAACAAAACGCCCGCAACCACGATGTTGCTTCCAGCGGCCAAACCAGTGATCCGGTACGAACCATCCTCGTCCGTTCGGTCGAACGAGAAGGCTGAGTCACTTCCTGCCCAGACGATAATCCCGGCGACGCTGGACCCGTCGACCTCGCGTGTCACGCGCCCGGAAATCGATCCACCGCCGGGGGACAGTTCCATATCGACGGTGACCGATCCGTGGTCGGGCAACAGCACGGGAGTGGCCGTCTCGGCCGTTGCCTTGTTGTCGTAGAACTCTCCGTGGTAGTAGGTGAAGTCAAAAGTCGATACTGCTGTCTCCCGCGGATCGAGCCAGAGTTCCATCTCGGCGACGCCGGCCGCCGAAACTCGGATCATCCGTCCTGCCTTCGGGTCGAGGACGGCTTCGCCGGCATACGGCGGATAGAACAGCACGGCGGTTCGTCCCTCCGGGAGGCCGATCAGTGAAAACGACCCGGAGTCGTCCGTGAGGGCCATAGCTCCCCCGCCATGGTCGACACCATGAGCCATCACCCGCCATCCCGAGGGCATAGCCGCTCCCCCGTGATCTCGCAGAATTCCCCTGATTTCGCCGGCGGACACATCGAACGAAAGGAAGGCAAGCATGCCGCACAGGAGAGCGGCAATCGCGGTGCCATTGTAACGATATGACATGATCGGTTTCTCCTCGAGTAATTGGCCGCGAAGCAGAATTATGGAGTGTTGCCTGTTACCTCAGGATCATCACTCGGCCTGAGGCAATCGATTTCCCTTCCGACTGGAGTCGCAGAAAATACACTCCGTTCGACACCGCAAGGCCTTGCGAGTCCTGGCCATCCCAGGGAATTCGGAACTCGCCTCTCGGAATCGAGCCAGTGTCTATCTGGGTGACGATGCGTCCCGCCACGTCGTAGATCGCGACCGAGGTGGTTTCATTGAGGTCGCGGTCGGACTGGACAGTCAGAGTCAGCGGACCACGGGATGGATTGGGGGATGTCAGCAAGGCGATTCCGGGTTTTAACCCCGCCGGCCCGGGCTCCACCGCGCTGGTGCGAATTGAGCACGGAGTCACGTTGGCATTGTGGCGGTAGGTCATCCACTGGGAGATACCGTGTGCGTTTCCCGTGCCATCTCCCCAGTAGAACTCGGGGACATTGGCAAAATTGGGTGACTGTAGAATGGAGCCCACGAGAACCAGGATGTTGTCCTGGTAGACCAGTACGGTTGACTGGTGCTGGACCTCGATCAGGTAATCATGAAATTGGCTGTCGGTGTCCACGTATGCCGTTGGACCCTGCACCGAAAAGCCACTGAGGAGGCTGAGGGAGTCGACCCCAAACGCGAGGTAATTGGCCTTGTCCGGAGCCACGGTGAAGGCCACCGTGACTCCGTGGCGCGAATTGCCGGCCGTGTGCGACTCGCTCACAACCTTGAGGCGAGCCAATATTCTTAGAGTGTCCGGAATGGCGAGAGAGTCGACCTGTTCGTAGAAGAGGTCCTCGGCATTCTCGGAAGTTGCCAATGTCAGGACTCCTCCCGACAGAACCGGATTTTCCGGAGTGGCCGTATCTCCCAGGTAGAACTGACATTCCTTGTCCGGAAACTGGAGCGTGCCGGCGTCCCAGGTGTAATTGAAGATCGGCGCGATGCAGTTCATGTACGAGAGAACGGCCACGGCGCTGGTGATCGAATCGAATCCGCTGGACACGATGACGTCGTAGTTTCCGCGATCCGAGGGTGCCAGGGCCGCAATCGTCAAGATGCTGGATGTGGCCCCTCCGACCGGGGCTCCATCCTTTCGCCACTGGTAAAACAGGCCTTCGCCAGTGGCCGTCACCGTCAACGAGGCAGCCTGGCCCCCGCAGATCTCCTGGCTCTCGGGCTGAGTCACGATCTCGATGTCCTGACCGCACCTCAGCGTATTGGCGTTGTGCCGGAAGGTTTGCCATTCGGAAACACCGCGGGCGTTACCCGTGCCATCTCCCCAGTAGAATCCAGGGACGTTGTCAAAGTTGGGAGATGAGATAATCGCGCCGGTCAAAACCAGGATGTCGTCCTGGTAGACGAGAACGGTCGTCTCGTTCTGAACTTCGATCAGGTAGTCATGGAATTGGTCGTCCGTATCCACAGACGCCGTGGGACCCTGAAGGCTGAAACCGCTCAACAGAGAGATCTCATCGCGGCCGAAAGCCAGAAAATTGGCCTTATCCGGAGCGACCGTGAAAGCCACCGTGACGCCGCGCCGTGTATTGCCGGCCTGGTGCGACTCACTGACGACCTTGAGCCGGGCTAGAACTTTCAGAGTATCGGGAATGTCGAGAAAGCCTGTCTGCTCGTAGTAGAGCTGCTCCGCATTATCGGAGGTCGCGATCGTGAGGACCCCTCCGGAGAGCACCGGCTGTTCCGGAGTAGCCGTGTCGCCCAGGCTCCACGGACAGTTTTGATTTGGGAACTCGTTCGTGCTGGCGTTCCAGACAGATGTCCATTCCATCTCGGTACAATTCAGATAGGAAAGAACGGTTGCGGCGCTGGTAATGCTGTTGCAGACTCCGGTTACAATGACGTCGTAGGAAGCGGCATCTGCTGGTGTCATTCCAGCGATGGCGTAGCTGCTGGACGTGGCCCCCGGGATGGACGTGGAGTTCCGGCGCCACTGGTACGTCAGGCTGTCGCCCGTAGCCGTCACCGAGAGTGTGACAGGAGCGTTCCCACAGACGGCTTGGGGCTGAGGCTGCGTGGCGATGGTCACGCTACGACTCACCCGGAAGTTAACGGCATCCGGCTGATAGTACAGGTCCGAACAGTTCGGCTCCACGTCCGGATTGCGATAATAGGAAAATGTGCCGCTTACGGAAGCCGCCTTGAGGATTGCGAATTCGGATCCCACGGCAGGAACGAAATTGTCCACCATCACTACCTGGATGCCTCCGTCGAGCGACGCGGTGCCGGTGATCTCGATCTGGTCGAACTGAGTTAGCGCCGTGGTTCCGGCAACGTCGAAATACAGTGCTCCATCCTCGTTCTGAATATAGTCTCCATCGATACGAAGTCCGCCGGTGAAGTCGTAATACCCGAGAAGCAATGAGGCGTGGTTGGTGACTTTTCCTTCGATGTCTCCGGTTCCGATCAGAATCCCGTCATTGAACACGCCTGTGGGCGATGACAGCAGCGAACCGCGGATGCGCGTTTCTCCATAATTGAGGTATCCGCCATTGACATTAACGACGGCACTCGAGTCGATGAACAGCAGGCCCTGAGCGTTTGTGAGCCGCGATTCGAACGTCTGAACCTTGCCGACCCTAATTGCGAGAGTGCAGCCTGTGCCAATTTGAGTCAGATTTCGAAGCGCGTCACCGGTCGGTGTCAAGAGGTTCGCCGCGACCCCGCGAAGTGAAATGAAAGCGCCATTCTGAATGACATCCTCCTGAACCTGGAGACCTCCGTCGAGCTCATAGGTGCCTCCGTTCAGGGTTCCCGCGTTCAGGTTTGTCAGGTTGTTGAGAGCCAGAAAACAGTTCGGGTCGACCCGGACCGCGCCATTGTTCGTGAAGGGGCAGCTTATCGTCGAACTGACACCGGCCTGGCGAACAAGAGCCCCGGCCTCGTTGAGGAAAGTGCCGGCCCCGGTCAGCGTGCCGCCGTTCAGAGTCAAACTGTTGCTCGATGAGGATGTGGCGGCGATGCTCAGAATCCCGCCGTTGAAACTCAGGACTTCGCTGGTTACCAGGCTGTTGATGACCGTCGTTCCCCCAGCGAACGCCACGGAAGGTGTCTCCGCGATGTTCGGCAGGACAACGTCATCACCGGCTCCCGGAACGCGGTTGAGATCCCAATTTCCGGCTGTGTGCCACGAGTTGTCGACGCTTCCGACCCAGGTGATCGTCACGGCCTGGGCGGCGCCGGGAAATATCGCAAACAAGGTGATAAGGGCCAGGCTTGCGGCAATGGTTCCCGTTACGCGTTTCATGTGGTGGGTCTCCGGGTCCTGGAAGCACAGACCGCGGGACTGCCACTGGGAGGAGGCGGTTGGTAGGCGGCCGGGGTAAAATCAGTTGACGACGAGAGTCCGTTGACTCAGCAGGCAATGCGCTGAAGCCGCGGCGAACATGTCAGATTTACTTATAAAACGTGCAAACCCTTGTCAGCACGTTAATAGCGACCTTTGAATGATTGCATTCCGGCCGAAAATCAGCGATAATTAATTTCCCATCCCGCCGGGCCTCCACGCCGGCTCTCGCCACAGGAATCGTTTACCGGAGGCCGCGCTGACCCACGAATCCCCCACCGAGACGCTGATCCGGGCCACCGACGGATCGCAAAGCGACGCCGAACATCTCTTTCAGCTCGTCTATACCGAGCTTAGGGCCATGGCCGAACGCGAGTTACGCCGGGAGCGGCCTGAACACACGCTCCAGCCTACCGATCTCGTGCACGAGGTGTTTTTTCGCCTGGTGGACCAGACCCGGTGCCGGGTCGAGGACAGGAAGCACTTCCTGGGACTGGCCTGCCGCGCCATGCGCCAGGTGCTCGTCGATCATGCCCGCCGAAGAAACCGCGACAAGCGGGGGGGCGGCTGGACGCGCATTCCCCTGGACGAGTTTCGGTTGGCCGGGAAGAGAGACGATGACACCACGATCATGGCCTTGAATGAGGCCCTCGAACGTCTTTTGGCGCGTCACCCGGAAAAAGCGCGCATTGTCGAGATGCATTTCTTCGCGGGCTTCAAGCTCGAGGAATGCGCGGAGGTCCTCGGCATTTCGCTCCGAACGGTGAGCCGCCACTGGGCTTTTGCCCAGGCGTGGCTCGCCCGGGCACTGTCGGAGAACTGACACACGGGTTCGAGGGGTCTACATGCCATTGGACGTGAACAGGGATCAGGAAATTGAGGATCTGTTCGCGGGCGCCCTCGAGATTCCGGAGGCGGAACAGCCCGCATGGCTGGAAAAGGCCTGCCGCAGCGATCGCGAACTTCTGGCGGAGTTGCAATCCCTGCTCATGGCCTATGCTCTGGCGCCACAGATCATGAACCGCTCCATGCTCCCGGGCTGGATGGACGGCGACTCGGTAGTGGATTTCGACTCCCTGGCCGGTCGGGTTCTCGGTCCCTGGCGAATCGTCCGATTGATCGCCGCCGGGGGGATGGGCGCCGTCTATCTCGGCGAACGGGTGGATGACTCTTTTCGCATGAACGTCGCCATCAAGATCCTCGCCATGGGCTCATACCATCCCGGCCTTCTCGCTAAATTCCGTACCGAGCGGCAGGTCCTGGCCGATCTCGATCATCCGGGAATCGCGCGTCTTCTGGACGGCGGGGCTACCGAGGAGGGGGCGCCCTACCTCGTGATGGAATACGTCGACGGAATCCCGCTCCGCGAGGCCGCTCGCGATGCCAACTTTTCCTTTGAGGGCCGGCTCCGGCTCTTCGTCGAGGTGGCTGATGCGGTGCAGTACGCCCATGCCAACCTCGTCATCCATCGCGATCTGAAGCCCGGCAATATTGTTCTGCGGAGCGATGGCCGCCCCAAGCTTCTCGACTTCGGCATTGCCAAGGTGTTTCGGCCGCCGGGATCAGCGGGTGGCTCCGAGACCGTTGTAGGAACAGCCTGGGCCTTGACGCCCCGCTATGCCAGTCCGGAGCAGATCCGGGGAGAGCGCGTCACGACGGCCACTGACATCTATAGCCTTGGGGTTGTTCTCTACGAGCTTCTGACCGGCCGTCTCCCCTACGACTTCAGCGGCGACTCCATGGGGGAGATGAGCCAGGCGATCTGCCTGGCTCCGGCCATTCCCCCGAGTCGCCTCCGCGGAATTTCCGAACCCCGGCGGTTCTCCGGAAATCTCGACACGATTCTGCTCAAGGCCCTCGCCAAGGAACCGGCCCGGCGATATCCGAGTGCCGCCGACTTTGCCGCGGACATCCAGCGACACCTGGACGGCGAACCGGTACTGGCCCGCGGCGATTCCGCCGGTTACCGGCTGGGGCAATTTGCCAGGCGCTACAGGGGACTTGTAACCGGACTTTTCGCGGTCTTCCTGGTCCTTCTCGGCTCTCTCCTGGTCACCTACTCCTTCTACCACGACGCACAGCAGAGCGCCGGTTCCGCAAGATGGTATGCCTACGCCAGCACCCTGGCCGCCACCGAAGCCGCGATCACGAACCACAACGTGGAGGAGGCACGGGATCTGCTCGGCACGATAGCCGATGAATTCAAGGGCTGGGAGTATCGTCACCTGTCGGCCCGCCTCGACCGCAGCGAGGCGAACTGGAAAGGTCACGATGCCGGCATTACGCGGCTCAGATTCTCACGCGACGGCAGCCGGTTTCTCACGACGTCCCTTGATAGTACCGCCCGTGTCTGGAGCCGTGACAGCCGCGACATGCTCGCCGCCTGGTCCTTCGATTATCAGGTTGAAAGCGGTGCCTTCCTCGACGGCCAGGATCGGGTCGTCGTTGGCCTCGGCGACGGACGCCTTATGACGGTTTCCAACGATAGTCCGAAACCTGAATTGCTGGGGCGCGGAAGCTGGTATGCCATCATCGACGCGACTCATGACGGCCGAACAGTTGCCGGCGGTTTTGAAAATGGAGAGATCGTACTTTTCGATGTTGCCGCCCGTAGTGAGATTCGACGGTGGAAGGCTCACTACCGTCTGGCCGTTCCCGCGTTCTCTCCGGACGGAACGCTCCTGGCCACGGGTGGTTCCGACAGCACCATCCGAATCTGGAATGTCGGAACCGGCGCCCTGCGCAGCACTCTCAGCGGTCACCGGGCTCGCGTCTTTTCGATGGCCTGGAGTCGCGATGGACACAGACTATTGTCGGGGTCACGGGATCGCACGGTTACGGTGTGGAATCTCGACTCCGGACAGGCGATATCGACTTTTTCCGAGCACCGCGGAAATCCCCGGCCGCTGGCTTTCCACCCCGACGACAGGAATGTTATTTCCGCCGGCAGCGAGGGGCGGGCCATCGCATGGGATGCTGCCACCGCCGGTCGCGTCGCGGAATACCATGGTTTCAGGACGGATGTTTCGGCGCTGGATATTGCGGCGGATGGCGAAATCGTTGCCACGGGAGAAATGGACGGGACGATTCGATTCTGGAAATGGGGAACGGACGACATTCGCGTAATCGAGCTGCCTCCATCGGGCGACCTCCATCCGTTCAGTGGTCTCGTTGTCGATCCCGCCGGACTCCGGATCGCCGTGGCCGTGTCACCCCGGTGGGCGCCTGGGAGGGAGGTGATGTGGTGCGGTATCGATGGAGACTCAATGCTGCGAAGCTATGCGAGCGCAGTGTCGTCCATTGCCTTTGTTGATTCCACAACACTCATGGCCGCCTCTGAAAATGGAGGTCTTTTTTCCTTTAAGGGACATCCAATTCTGAATATGGGACATATGCACAGCGAGAGACACCTGCAGAGTTCTATTACATCAGTTGCGGCACAGATAAATACGTCTGTTCTCGCCACTGGCGACAAGGATGGCATGGTCCGGCTCTGGAGCACTCAAGCCTTCGAGATGATCTCGTTGTGGAATGCACACAAAGGAATCATCACGTGTGTGAAATTCAACAGCGCCGGCAATACTCTGGCCACCGGCGGCCAGGATGGATACATCAGGCTATGGACTTCAACGGGGGATTCGATGGCCAGCTTCAGACCGGACGACTCGGGAGTCGCCGGCCTGGCACTCCACCCCAACGGCAACCTTGTGGCGTGCACGAAAGAGAATGGCGCCGCGTACCTCTGGAATCTCAAGTCCGACGGAGCACCCGACACGCTCTTCCCTGCCGGAGCTGGAGCTCTTTCCATCACGTTCAGCAAGGACGGCGATCGCGTCGTGATCGGCAACCATGACTCGATGATCTATATTTTCGACGTGAAGCGCCGCGCCCCTCTCTTCCGGCTCCACGGCCACACGGCGCGAGTCACGTCCGTCGAATTCACACCCGATGGCAACACCCTGTTATCCGCCGGCTATGACGGCACCGTGCGCGTCTGGGACGCGCCGGATGGCGCAACAACCAATAAGCAATGACACCGACAGGAGATTTTATGAAATTGGCCGCCGCGTTACTGCTCCTTCTTTCCACGCCATCCTTCGCCCAGGATGTCACTTCCGTTGTCGGAACCCCGCCGGCGTTCGGCGGCTATTCCGGCGACGGCGGACCCGCCACGAGCGCACAGCTCAGGGCTCCCCAGGGCATCGCGTTGGACGGCGCCGGAAACCTGTATATCGCCGACAACCAGAACTTCGTCATTCGCCGCGTGGACGCCACTTCTGGAATCATCACGACGATAGCCGGCAACGGCACCGCCGGATTCAGCGGCGACGGCGGTCCGGCCACGGCTGGGCAATTCGGCTCACCCGTCGGGATCTGCGCGGATTCGAATGGGAATGTCTTCATCGCGGACGTTGCGAACCACCGCATCCCGTAGTGTCCGAAAACTCGAACGACGCGGCCCGAGATCACGCCGCCCGCCGATGATAGTAGTTCAGCAGCCCGCCAAGTCGCTCCTGGACCTCGATG
>JAWXBZ010000116.1:0-10134 GCA_034440375.1 Candidatus Eiseniibacteriota bacterium | reverse complement strand
CAGCGCCGCCGCCAGCGCATCCGGCGCCGCCGCCGAAAGTTATTCCGGAAGCGCATCCGGCAGCGACATCGCGCCGGTCGACCTGGCGGCCCGTCTGCTTCAGGAAGCCGAATTGATCCTGCAGGAAGACCTGGAAACATCCCGCCGGATCGGTGAATTTGGTCTGGCTCTTCTCAAGGACGGCGCCCGCGTTCTTACTCATTGCAATGCTGGCGGCCTCGCTACGGGGGGCCTCGGTACCGCGCTCGCGCCGGTCTACGCCGCCCAGGCGGCCGGCCAGCGGGTCGAGGTCTTCGCGGATGAGACCCGCCCGCTGCTCCAGGGGGCCCGCCTGACAGCGTGGGAGATGGCGACCGCTTCCATACCGGTCACCATCCTCTGCGACAGCGCGGCGCCCGGCCTGCTGCATACAGGGCGCATCGACATTGTGATCGTCGGCGCTGATCGCGTGGCCCGAAATGGCGACACTGCCAACAAGGTCGGCACGTTCGGCGCCGCGCTGGCGGCGAAGTCGGCCGGCGTTCCGTTCTATGTCGCCGCGCCGCTCTCGACGTTTGACCCGCAAATCGCCTCCGGCCGCGACATCCCGATCGAGGAGCGCGGTGGTGATGAAGTCACGACCACCACGGCATCCGGCGCACCTCCCGGCGTTCAGGTCTACAATCCGGCTTTCGACGTCACACCCGCCGCGCTGATCAGTGGTTGGATCACCGAACGGGGCATTATCCAGCCGCCGTTCACTGGAGAGCCAGATGCTTGATGCCATACGAAAATTGCTGGGACAGGCCGGCGCCGGCCCGAGCACCACTGATGGCCCGGGGGGCGCTACGGGTATCGGCGCCCCTCCTGGCGCCGCCGACACTGCGGGTCGTTCCGGCGCCACCATCGTTCCGGCTCCCCTCACCGGACCTCCCGACGAAGTCGCCGTGGCCGCCTGCACACTTCTCCTCGAGATCGCCCACGCCGACAGTGAGTTCGCCGCGGAAGAGCGCCGCCACATCGAGTCGGCCATGGCCCGTCATTTCAATCTGGCACCGGCCGCCGTGACCGAACTCATGGCTGCCGCCGAATCCGAGCGTCGTTCGTCCGTCGATCACTTCCAGTACACCCGCCAGATCGCCGCCAACTTCAACCTCGGCCAGAAGACGCTTCTCGCCGAAATCATGTGGGGCGTCATCCTCGCCGACGGCCGCATCGCCAGCCACGAGGAATACCTCGTCCGCAAGATGGCCAACCTGCTGGACCTGGAGCCGGGCTACCTGAGCCAGGCTCGCCGGGCGGCGGGGGAGAAATAGAATCGTTTGCCGGGGCAAGGCATAGCCGACAGTAAAACCCGGGCCGAGCGACCCCCCGAACTCGGCCTAGACCGAGACATTATGTAAACTGTCGCGGTTAACTCATTGTCGCGTCCCACGGTGTATGATGCCGCCCGCGCCAACCGCTTTGCCGGTCATCCACGGTCGAGCCTCATTCATGGTCGCGAACCATCCATCACGATCGAACACCCATCCATCACGATCGAACACCAACCAACTCAATAGACCCCCAACCGTCAGGATTACCGGATAACCATGATTCAGCTCAAATCCCTCACCTACGCCATCGGCCCCCGTGTCCTGTTTTCAGACTTGGACTGGGTTCTGGATGCCGGCGATCGATGGGCGCTGGTTGGCCCGAACGGAACGGGGAAAACAACACTGATAAAGGTTATCCTGGGCGAACTGACGCCCGAGTCCGGCGATCGAGTCATGTCGCGCGGCACCCGGCTTGGCTACCTGCCGCAGGAGGCCGCCGAACGGTTCGATGGAACCGTCCTCAATCGGGCGATGGAAGCGCACCGACATCTCACGGAGGCCCGCGAAGAACTGGACGCCATCCATGGGCGCATGGCACTGCCCGGCGCCGCGGACGGGGCGGACCTGGAGGAGGAACTCGAGCGCGCGGGCGAACTTCAAACTTGGCTGGAGCATCACGACGAGCACACGCTGGAACCGCGCGCCCGGCAGGTTCTGGGGGGGCTTGGATTCAGCACGAAGGACCAGGATCGACCCCTCGAGGAATTCTCCGGCGGCTGGCGGATGCGGGCGGCCCTGGCCGCGCTCCTCCTCACCGATCCGACGCTCCTCTTCCTGGACGAACCGACCAACCATCTCGACCTGCCGGCCATGGAATGGCTCGAGGATTATCTCGAAGACTTCGAGGGGGGTCTGGTCATCATCTCCCATGACCGGGTCTTTCTGGATCGCGTGGCGGACCAGGTCATGGAGCTCGATCATGCCGAGCTGACGCCCTACCCGCTGAAATTCAGCCAGTACCTGCTCGCCCGTGAGGAGCGCCGGGAACAGATGGCCGCCGAAAACGTCCAGATCGACAAGCGAATCGCGCAGCTCTCGAAGTTCGTGGAACGATTCGGTGCCAAGAACACGAAGGCCACTCAGGCCGCCAGCAAGAAGAAGATGATCGCGAAACTCGCCACCGAGCGGCGCGTCATTCCGCGGCGCTCGAAGTCGATCAGCTTCAGCTTTCCGACCCCGCCACACGCCGGAAAGCTCCTGATGGCGTTGGACGATGTCTCCTTTCGCTACGGCGAAGGGCAACCCATTTTTTCGGGCGCGACACTCGAAATCGCGCGCGGCGACAAGGTGGCCATCGTCGGCGCCAACGGTGCGGGCAAGACGACGCTGCTGCGCCTGCTCGCGGGGCAACTTGAACAGCACACCGGAAAAAAGCGCATCTACGAGCTGACTCGACTGGGCTACTTTGCGCAACACGCCGCCGAAACACTGAACCCGGCGTTCACGGCCCTCGAGGCGCTCGAGGAAAAAGCCACCAACGAATGGCGGCCGCGGTTACGGAGCCTGCTCGGCAACTTCCTCATGACCGGCGATGACGTCTTCAAATCCTGCCGCGTTCTGTCGGGCGGCGAGCGCCAGCGGGTCGCAATCGCGCGGATGCTGCTCGAGCCAACCAACCTCGTCCTCCTGGACGAACCGACGCACCATCTCGACCTGGCGGGAAAAGACGTGCTGGAAAATGCGCTGGAGCAGTATCCGGGTGGGGTGGTCGTCGTCACGCACGATCGCTCGCTGATGGCGCGTGTGGCGACGAGGGTGATTGAGGTGAACGACGGGCGCGTCATCGTCTACCCGGGCGGCTATGACGACTATGAGAGCGCGCGGGTGGCCCGGATCCGCGCGGCCTCGGGCGCGAGCCCGGCACCTTCAGCCGTGACGGTGGGGGCAACGGCCGCAGCCGTGTCAGCAGGCTCGAGCTCAAGGTCCACCCCGGCCGCCTCGTCCACTGAGGCTCATGCCGCCCAGCGCGAGATCGACAAGAAAGTCCGCGCCGCCGAAAAGAAGCGCGCTGCGGCCATCGTTGCGTTGGAAAACGAAATTGAAGTCGCCGAGGCAATCCTGCGTGAAGTGGAATCAGCGCTCGCCGACCCGAGCAACTACGCCAACGGCCCCCGCGCGAAGGAGCTCGTCACCCGACAGCGGCAGACACGCGACCGGCTGGACGGGTTGTGGAAGGAAATGGAGCGGATCGAAGAGGGGAAATAAGAACCGGCGGACGAGCCATCGAACTGGCCCATCCGCCGGAAATGCTCTCGCGACTCGCGTGCCGCCGAATTCAACCCGCGTGCCGCCGGATCCGATGACCGCGCCGCCGGATCCAACCCTCGCGCCGCCGGATCCGAATCCCCTACGGCCGGATCATCAACTTCACCGACTCCGAGCGATTGTCGACATCCAGCCGGAGGAAATAGATCCCCGAGTGGAGCGGCCGCCCCTGGCCGTCGAGGGTGTTCCAGGTCACGCTGTGCTCGCCGGGCTCCATCATGTTCTCCAGGTAGAAGACCTTGACGACGCGTCCCTGCAGGTCGAACAGCCGCAGCTTGACCTTGGCGATCGTGTCGCCGTCGATCCGGAAGCGGATCTGGTCGCTCTTGCCGAATGGGTTGGGAAAGGCCAGGAGCAGGCGTCCGAATTCGGCGGGACCGGGCAGCTTGCCCGGTTCGCCGGGCACCGCCGACGTGCCGGCGATCGTCGTCGAGCGGACAGCCACCTCGCCCAGCGGTTCGTCGATGCCGTCGCCGTCCTCGTCGCCCCAGGCCACCAGCCGGTCGTAACCGATCAACGCTTCCTCGTCATAAGAAGCCTCGAGGAGAACCGTGGTGTGGTCGCCCGCCTCCAGCGAGAGAGTTCCGAGAACGGGCTCGCCGGGTGGCAGGCCGTTCAGCCGCACGCCCTGGCTCGGTTCGCCATTGTCGCCACGCACCGCCGCGATCATGTAGTTCAGCGTCATCGGCGGCATGCCGGGTGACGGTTGCCCCACGCGCGCGACGTCGAACTGCAGCAGTTCGCTGGTCCCGGCCAGGACTTCGTGAATCGTGCCGACCGGCACCGGGTCGAACGGCACGTCCTTCCAGCACCACTTGGCGGCGCGGCGTACCGACCCCTGGCATCCGAAGATGCGACCGGTGTCATGGTTGTAGATCTGGACGGAATAGCAGGCCGTTTGCCCCAGCGGGATGTTGCTCGGGCAGCCGATGTAGACCGGCACCGTCACGCACCCCTGGGCCGGCACCGTCACGGAGCCGAAGGCGGGGGAGAAGGCGGTGGCGCCGATGGGGCCGCAGCCGAATCCGCCGTTCTGCTGCGTCAGGCCCCAGCTGTAGGTGTGAGGCGCCAGGCTGTAGTTGCAGATCGTGATGGCCGAGTTGGAAGAAAGACCGCCGCAGCAGGTGGCGTTCTGCGTGGCATAGCAGGTCTCCGGGCACTTGCCGGCCACGTTGGCGGCAAAGAGATCGGCCACCTCGGTGTTCGACAGCTCGCGACGGATGATCTCCACTTCGTCGAGCGAGCCGGCAAAGAAGCCGCCGCCGAGCAATGGATTCCGCTGCCCGATCAGGACGGCCGAACTGCTGTTCAGGTTTCCGGAACGGGGCACCGGGTTGAACGTCGTGCCGACCGGTATGCCATCCACGTAGAACTGGACGCCGGTCGGGTCATCCCGATCGACGGTCACCGCCACGAGGTGCCAGTTGCCGTCGGCCACGAACGCCGGCGCGCCGCCGTTGACGTTGGTCAGGATGAAGTTGCTCCAGACATTTCCCACCGCCATCTGCAGCGAGGGGTAGCCGTCGAAGAGGAAGAAGGCGATCCCCTGGATCGATCCCGCATCGCGCTTGTCGAGGATCGTCGTGACGCCGGAAGCCTGCGAGGTCCGGACCCAGGCGTCGAGCGTGAAATCGCCGGCCCCCAGGTTCAACGTGGGATGGTTCGGCACGGAGATGTACTGGTTCGTGCCGTTGAAACTGTAGGCATTGCCGACCTGCTGCCCGGTGAGCGGCGTCGGTGCGTTGACAAGCGTGCCGCCGGTGAGAGGCCCGGCCAGGTTGGGTGTCACGCTGCCCGTGGCACTGTTGAAGGGCCACCAGGCCGCCAGGTTGTTCGGCGGCTCGACGCAATCCTGGTGACAGACATCACCGAGGCAATTCGTGTTGTCGCCCAGGTAGATGCCGCCGGCCTGTTCGCACTCCAGCTCCGTCAGGACGGTACAGCCTGTCTGGATGCAGCAGGCTCCTTTCGGCGTGTTGTCGCAGCCGCCGAGCACCGTCAGGTTGAATTGGCAGAGGACCGTGTCATCCTTGGCGTTGATGGCGACGCAGGTGATGGCCGTCGTGCCGATCGGGAAGAAGGGTCCGGGCGGGCTGCAGCTCACCGTCCAGGTGCTGTCGCAGATCGACTTGAGCACCGGCGGGTTGTAGAAGAACTCCGCTCCCATCGGGTTGTCGCACGGGATGGTGGTGTCCGACGGACAGTTGGCGAAGGCGCACGGATCACAGATGGCGGCGACCGTGAGGTCGTACAGCACCGGCGTCACGTACGGGGCATTGCACCCTTCCACCACGCGCTGCAGTCGCACCCGCGTTTCAATGTAACGACCGACCATCGGCGATCCGAGAAATCCGGGTGAGCCGATCGTCGTCCAGGTCTGCGACAGAAGCGCGATCAGGTTCTGCGCGGTTCGGGCCTCGATCTGTACCGAGGTGCCGGGCGGCGTCGACTGGTTCCAGCCGATGAAGTTCCAGACATGGGCGCTGGTGCCGGCATCGGTGGTCACGGTCCAGGTGCCCTGTGTCAGGCCGCTCAACGACTGCTGGGCGCCGGTGAAATCACTGTAGGTATACGGCGAGGGGCCGGCCAGCTGCGGCCCCGCGAGCGGCATCGGCGCGCCGGTCGCGCTGTTCAGCTTCGTCCAGTTCTGCGTACCACCCGGCGTCACGATGATGTGGCCGTCGCTGGCCGCGCCGACGCCGATCGGCACGGCCGAGGTGGTCGGGTAGCTGCCGATGACCGTCGGGATCGGCGTATTCGTGAACTTGGTCACCGAATTGTTGGCGTCGTTGCAGGCCATCCAGATGTTGTTGTTGAAGTCGACGCAGATGCCGCGGCCGGGGCCGGCCGCGTTCGGCGCGCTGTAGGTCCATCCGTTGGCCGGGTTGCCGAGCGTCAGCGAGGGATCCCACCGGACGCACCCGTAGTTTCCGCTTTGTAAAAACGACATCGCCAGCCAGACGATGCAGTTCTTGTCGACCGCGAGGCCATAGTTGAAGGATCCGGTGTGCGTGATCATCTCCGTGACGGCCGGACCGGCGTTCGTGCCGCCGCTGGCCAACCCGGGATCGATCTCGTAGGCGTTCATCCCCGATTCGCTCATGTAGAACTTGCCGTTGGGGGCCAGCGCCAGGCCGTAGGGATAGGCGTTGAGGTTGATGGTGATCAGGGCCGGTGCCGCGGTCGGCGGGTTGTTGGCCGAATAGGTGGCGGTGGGGAGGTTCGGGCTAACCTTGACCAGGGTCTGCGAGACGCACATCCCGACCCACAGGCCGCCGGTCTTGTCCAGCGCCATGCCGCGCGCCTGCTCGTTCAGCGGACCGAGCTCGTAGTGGCGAATGGCCCGCTCGTCCTGGCCCCAGGGGAGGATTTCCGACGGGTCGATCACGCCGTTGTTGTTGGCGTCGCTCGAGGTGTTGATGACGCTGTTGTTGTTCCAGTCGATGCCGCCGGCATTGGCGAACTGCGTGACGCTGGCGGGCCGCGCGGGAGTTCCGCCCCAGTTCCGGTTGGCCACCCAGCAGTTCCCGTCCTTGTCCACCACGGTGCGCGACGGCGCCAGGTAGACGTAGTTGTTGCTGTTGTCCGGCGGGCCCGTGTAATAGCGCGCCACTTCGTTGCCGGTCACGGTGCTGACCTTGGACAACGTGCCGTCGCTGTTGGCGATCCAGGCGAAGGGCCAGGTCGTGGGGGTCGGCGACAGCTCGAGCTGATTGCTGTTCGTCACCGCGCCGTTGTAGGTCCCCATGTTGAAATCACCGTCCAGCGTGTAGGTCTTGCTGAACGGCTGGCAATCGGGCTGGGTGTTGCCGAAGTCGTAGGGCCCGAGGGGTGTGGTGCTGCACCCGGTGCCGAGTCCGGTGTGAATGCCGTTGGCCACCGGAAAGGTCTGCGTCCAGCCGCTCTGAACCACCTGCTTCAGCTTGAAGGTGTTCCCGCACGAAACCGGTAACGTGAACGAGTACTGCCCAAGCGCATTGGTCGTCGTCGTTCCAACCACGTTGTTCCCGACATCCAGAGCCTGCACCGTCCACCCCGGCAGCACCGGCTCCGACCCTTCCTTGATCCCGTTCGAATTCTGGTCGTACCAGACGAGCCCGGCCACCACGTAGAGGCAGCAATCCTGGGAGGGGGGGGCGTCCTGGGCTCGGGCCGGGGACAGTGCGGCCAACGAGGCGAGGACGAGGAGAATGAGGCAGCGTGAGAGGCGGATCGCCGGACCCGAAAGGGTAGCCGGCGACAAGGCGATGGGCGGCATACGCGTCCTCTTCATGGAAGTCAGGGGGGACAGCTCTGCCGCCAGGCCGTCGGCCAAACGACGCAGGAAACGCTCTCATACTACTTCATGACGAGGGCCACGCACCGCAGAATTAGAGCACGCTTCAGAAACCCGGCCGTATACAGTAGAAGCAAGAACTCCACCACCATTTGTAAAACCGGACAGACGGCCCCGGGAAGTCGGAGCGGGGCCACCTTTGCCCTCGCCGTCTGAATTCGGAGGTCCCACCGATTCCCCTATTGACAGAACCCCAACGCCGCAATAGTCTTACACCCTTTGCACAAAACAGCCTGTACGTGTCTTAAGTGGCAAGCAAGGGGATAAGTCATGGGTACACATAACGTTAGTGAGCCCTCCATCCAGAGGGATTGGTTGATTCTGGATGCACGGGAGGCCGTCCTGGGGCGGCTGGCTTCGGAAGCCGCATCGATCCTCCGGGGGAAGAAGAAAGTGATTTACTCGCCGCATCTGGACACGGGTGACCATGTCATCGTCATCAATGCGGACCAGGTTCGGGTGTCTGGCAAGAAGCGGGAAAAGAAGAAGTACTTCCGTCACTCCATGTATCCGGGTGGTGTTCGCTGGACGCCGTTCGAGGAGATGCTCGAGGACAAACCGACCGAGATCATCCGGCTGGCGGTCAAGGGGATGCTCCCGAAGAACCGTCTCGGCCGCGCGATGATCAAGAAGCTGAAAATCTACACCGGGGACAAGCATCCCCACGAGGCGCAGATGCCGAAGGCTCATGCGCTCGACAAGGTTGGAGGTCACTGATGGCGGACATACTGACTCAGAGTACCGGCCGCCGGAAGGAATCGGTGGCCCGCGTTCGCCTGCGTGCGGGGAATGGCAAGGCGACGATCAACGGCCTGGAGATCGACAGCTACTTTGGTCGCGAGACCCTGGTCATGCTGGCGCGCCAGCCGCTTACGGTTACCGACACGGTGGCCCGCTACGACGTGGATGCCACGGTGTTCGGCGGTGGCAAGGCGGGTCAGGCCGGAGCGGTCATGCTCGGCATCGCCCGTGCGCTCGTCACGCTCGACCCGACGCTGCTGGCCCTCCTGCGCAAGAACTCGCTCCTGACCCGGGATTCCCGGATGAAGGAACGGAAGAAGTACGGGCAGCCCGGCGCTCGCAAGCGTTTCCAGTTCTCCAAGCGCTAGTCCTGTCACTGCCGCCCTCCCATCGGGGGGCGGTCGCGGCGGCAATGGCCGCCGACATCACACGCCCGGCGCGCGCCGCGCAGTGTCCCGGAAATTCCGGGACGAGCGGCCTTGATCCCGCCCGGGCGGCGGACGCAACTGCGGAGGTATCGTGTCTGACATCACCATGAAAGATTTGCTGGAGGCGGGCGTTCATTTCGGACACCAGACCCGCCGTTGGAATCCAAAAATGAAGCGGTACATTTTTATCGAGCGGAACGGCATCTACATTGTCGATCTGCAGAAGACCATGGCCTGTATCGAGGCCGCCACTCATGCCCTTCGGCGGCTCGTCGCGGACGGCGGCACGGTCCTCTTCGTCGGCACCAAGAAGCAGGCGCAGGAGCCGATCATTGAAGAGTCCAAACGCTCGGGCCAGTATTGCGTCACCGAGCGCTGGCTCGGCGGCATGCTGACGAACTTCAAGACGGTCAAGCAGAGCGTTCAGCGGCTCCACGACCTTGACCGGATGGCCACCGACGGCACCTTCGAGGTATTGACCAAGCGCGAGGCTTCCAGCCTCGACAAGGAGCGGGGCAAGCTTGAGAAGGTTTTCTCCGGCATCAAGGACATGAAGGAACTGCCGGCGGCCCTCTTCGTGGTCGACACGAAGAAGGAGAAGATCGCGGTGCAGGAGGCCAACCGGCTCGGCATTCCAATCATCGGCATCGTCGACACCAACTGCGACCCGGACGTCATCGACTACCCGATTCCCGGCAACGACGACGCCATCCGTTCCATTCGTCTCTTCGCCCGCATGGTCTCCGACCTGGTGCTCGAATCACGCCGCGAAAAGCCGGCCATGAAGGATGTCGATTTCTCCGAGGGCTATTCGGCCGGCGGGAACGACGAGGACCTGATGGGTTCGACGGCCGAAGCGGAGCCGGGCGGCGTGGTGCCCAGTGGCGTGGGGCCGGCGTAAACTCCCTGAGCCGGGCGCGCCCGGCGAGGCCGGCTTCACGAAGCACGGTCAGAACGCAACCCATCGGTTTCATCGAGATGACAAACCATCCAGACCTTTGAAATTAAT
>JAWXBZ010000115.1:0-7050 GCA_034440375.1 Candidatus Eiseniibacteriota bacterium | reverse complement strand
TTTTCCGCTCAGTTCCCCTCGGAAGCCAAACCCAGGGAACCGAGGTTCTCCTCTGAAACTATTTTTCACCTAAGACCGAACTGCGGAACTTGGGCTAGCGGATGTAGGCTCAGCACCTGCCCTCGGCCGGAACCGACCAAGCGTCCCGCTTTCATTGCGAGTCCTAGCGCGGCGGAGACGCGGGGTCCGTCGATTCCTCTATTCGCCAAGACCACGCATGGTCGGTGCGAACGCCGCTCAATATCTCTCCGGAAACGATGATCCAATCGTCGCCGGATTGCACCGCTGAAACGTTCACAACCGAATCGGGCCATGGTTCCGGCCACAACTTCCATTGATGCCCGGCGATATCAAAATAAAGGATGTCGTTCGGCAGACGCGTCTCACGAGGCAGTTTACCAGACTGTCGGCCGTCAACGCCCCCGAGCACAAAGACTCGTGCTGGTGAAGTCATGACCGGCGCCGGGGAGGGCGCCGCAATCGCGGACCAAGGCAAGTCGGGCAATTTCTCCCAAGCGCGGCTAGGCAGGTAACGATAAGCATCGGAGAGATACGTCACCTGCGGATTGCCGTCCGCACCGGGTTTGATTTCCAAACCGCTGATCAAATAAACCGCGCCACCGACCGTGGCCAAGACGGCCTGGCCGCGAGTCGGACCCGGCCAGGTGGGAAGCACCTTCCATCCGGCAGCGGAATCGGCGAGATCGAGACACCAAAAGCTATCGCGACTCACACGAAGCGCACCCGGTGCATAACCGCCCGCCAGATACACTTTGTCATTCAGCAAGGCGGCGACAGGACTGGTGGTGGGCGCGAGCAGCCCGGGAGCCTGGGCGATCACCACCTGCCGTCCATCCCAGTGGAGCAGCAGCGAATCCTGAAAAACTTTGTCGGCATTTTCGCCGCCTGCCACGAGCACACCGCCGGGCACCGAAACCACACCCGCATAGGCCCGTGGCTCCGGTAGACGGCCGGCCGGCCGCCAGGCCTTTTCCCCAGGGAGGAGCACATAGATACTGTCGTGGTACTTTTTCTTACCCCCTTCCCACGGCGGACGGTCGGGAAAATTCGCGCCGCCAGCGGCGATCAGCACACCATTATGATTACCGGATAAAATCCCGGCCACCCCGGGTGCCTGCGGATAGGGCGGGAGTTCCCGCCAAGTCGCTCGCGCCGACGCGGCCGGCTTCGACGGCAATTGCACCACCCGGCAGACCTGCTGCGGACCGGAGCCTGGCACAATGTAGGCCACCACTAAATGTCCTTCGACCGCAGCCAGGGCCGCCTTGTCAATCTTGATGTCGGGCATTTCATCGGCAAAACCCAAGTCGCGCCGGCCCGCCGCTTCCTCCACGCTAAGGATCAGGCCCGCGCTCGGGAAACGCGGCGGGGTTCCCACCACCCGCTGACCCGGGCGCAACATGAATTTCGTTCCCCTGCTTTGCGTCCAAGCCAGCGCACCGTCAGGCCGACCTGGCTCAATCGATTGTTCCTCGGTCGCGGAATCTGCTTCCCGCATCCACGCATCCGTCCAAGCTCGCCGACGCCAAACGCGCCAGATGGATGACGTACCTGTCTGGTCGCGAGCGGCCAGCCGCCATCCCGTCAAATGATCACCCGTCAAAGTCAGCGCCGCAAACCCGTTGACGGCCGGTTCGGCCAGCACCGACGTGGGTGACGACCATTTTGCGCCTCCAGCCGAACCGGTTGACTGGACAAGGCTTCCCGACGGATCCAGCCATAACACTGCGCAACGACCGCCACCGAGAACCGCAACCGCACAGTTGGCATCGGGGCCGCCGGCCGCTAGCCCCAGTGTCACAGGCTCGGTATTGTTCAGTCTTTTCATGTCGATGGGCGGGCTGTTGGCCGGATCCTTGGGGTATGCGGGAAGCGCAAGAAGTAGACAGAGTAGGCAGAAGAAATGGCGCGCGGTACTCATGTTGAGATAGTGGGATATGGATATGAGCGAAAAGGAGGAGCGCACTCCAATTAGGGGGCCGCCGGTCGATCCATTCAACCTTCCTAAGCTGGTCATATAATATACCCGCAATAAGCAGAATGACTGCCCCCTACGCGAACAAGTTGAGTGGTGAGCGATTCGTCCACTAGCGTCTCGCTTGACTCGCCTCCCGACTTCCATTTATGCGCTCTTCCCTTATCCGTTCCCGTCTTCGTCAAAATCTGGCTGTCCGCATCGCCTGCATGTATTACCCTACGGCGATGATGCCGGCCCACGCCGCTCAGGCAGGCTTCGACGCCATCTGGCTCGATACCGAACACAACACTTGGGACCGCCGCGAGATCCAGCGCCTGCTCACCCTGCACCACCTAGCCAACATTGATTGCATTGTTCGCACCGGGAGCCGCAACGCGGCCGAGCTCTATCATTTGCTTGAGGACGGCGCGACCGGCTTGATGATTCCACTCGTCGACACCGCCGAGGACGCCGCCAGACTGGCCCAAGCGGTAAAATTCCCCCCACTCGGCCAGCGTGGTCTCGACGGCGCCGGACTCGACAACACGTTCTACCTCCCGGGCACCGGGGAATATCCCGCCGCCGCCAACGCCGAGACCTTGCTTATCCTCCAGATCGAATCACCCGAATCGCTCACCAACTTGGATACGATTGCCGGCACGCCGGGAGTGGACGGGCTCTTCATCGGCCCTGGCGACCTGGCCTTGCGCCTGGGCTGCCCGGCGGATTGGAACCACCCACAGATGGCAGCAGCCGAGGATGCCGTGGCCACGGCGGCGGCAAAACACGGCATTGCGTGGGGCAGGCCGGGCGGGAACGTCGAGCAGATCGCCCGCATCGCGCGCAAGGGCGGCAAGCTCATCGCCCATGGCAGCGACTTTGGCGCCACCATGACCATGCTGCCCGCTTACGCGAAAAATCTGGCCGACGCCTTGAAGTAGCACCGCGTGTTCAACCTTTTCCCTCCCGAATCGGTCGGGCAGGTGATGTTACCAGTATCGCCGGGTAGACTGGATGGCCGTGCTCCCGTAGCCTTCCCCTCATGAAAACCAGCCCGGTAACACCCGCCGACCTCGCGTCCTCCGTCATCGCCGTTCCGCCCCTAGCCAGGAGGAGCGACCTGAGCCTGAGTCCGGAAGCGAACCAGGCCATCGTTCGCCATCTCGAATCCGGCGGCGTGCGCTCGGTACTCTATGGGGGCAACGCGAATTTTTACCATGTTTCCGGCGGTGAATATCCCGCCGTGCTGGACATGCTCATTGCCGCCGCCGGCGTCGATACTTGGATCATTCCCTCCGTCGGTCCCGATTATGGCAAAATGATGGATCAGGCGCCGATCCTTCGCGCGCGCGGCTTTCCGACCGCGATGGTGTTGCCGATCACCTTTCCCGCCACGGACGCCGGCGTCTCGACTGGCCTCTGCCGCTTCGCCGCCGCGTTCGGCAAACCCGTCGTGGTCTACCTCAAGGCCGAAAATTATCTGACCCCCGCCACGGTGGGCGCGCTCGCCCGCGACGGCTTGGTGAGCGCGATCAAATACGCCATCGTTCACGCCAATCCGCACGAGGATCGCTACCTGCGCGAACTGCTTCAACAGGTGCCGGCGAACCTGATCGTGAGCGGCATCGGCGAGCGTCCGGCCATCGTGCATCTGCGGGATTTTGGCCTGCAGGGTTTCACTTCCGGCTCGGTCTGCATCGGCCCCCGGGGTTCGATGCGATTGCTGGAGTTGATCCAAGCCGGAGAGTGGGCCGAGGCCGAAAGGATTCGCGCCGCCTACCTGCCGCTGGAGGATTGCCGCGACGCCCTGAGCCCAATCCGCGTACTGCACGAAGCAGTGACCCTCGCCCAAATCGCCAACACCGGCCCCATCCTGCCGCTGCTATCGAACCTCGAAACGACGCACCATCCCGCCGTCCGCGCCGCCGCCACAACCCTGCTCGCCCACGACCGGGCCCTCGCGGACGCAGTCGGATCACGCAGCCGGACCTGAACGGTTCAGGTTTCCTGGCTTCATGGCTTCTGAATTCTTGGTTCAGAAACCCGCGGTGAAGTTTTTCGGGGATTAATTCGGAAGCCAGGAAACCATGAAAAAAACGACCCAGCGGTTGTGCCTCGATGTTAACGCCGGGCGATCGGTCGCGCGCGCCTGATTCCTGGATTCATAGCTTCTGAATTCTCCGCAGAAGAGGTTGATTCTGAAGCCAAGAAACCAGGGAAAGAGTGACCACGCCGCCCTGACGGCTCGATCCTTCAACCTTCACGTTCATCTTTTAACCGCATTGCTCCGTCCCAGGCTCAGGCTTCCTCCACGACCCAAAGTGAATTGCGGGCCTCCACGCTACTGCTCTCGCTGAAATGATGCACCGCCACGCCATGCCCCGGAAGGGGGGTAGGCCGACTCACAATAAATTCCGCCCAATTGCCCCCGAGATGTGCCACGTAGGCCAGATGTAAATGCTCGATTTCATTCGGTCCCGTCGGCTCGCCAAAAAACAGCACCGGACCTGTGTCCACTTGGTAATAGCGATGACGCTCACTGTAGTTCACGGTCTTGACCGGATACTCCACGGTCATCTCGCCGCCGGCGATGGCAAAGCTAGTGCGTGAAACCACCTCCCGGTCACCCGCGAGAATGTCAATGATCTCCTCTATCGATTGCAGCTGCCTCGCGCCTCTTCGCCGTATAGTCAGCGCATGGGTTTCGAAAGCCGTCGCCGGATCGACACACTGGCGCTCCAGCTGAGGTCCAAGGGTCGGGGGATACAGCATCACGCCTTTGTCCACCTTATCCCAACGCTTGATAATCAAGAACTGCCCTGCGCCGCTCACCGCACACATATCGGCATTCGGCTCCATCCAGACATCACGTTCGACGAAGACTTGCTCCGTCTTGCATGAAGTTCCCAATCCGTACACTTGTCGTTTTCCGCCGCGCAAAACCGTGACGAGACACTCCAGCGGCATCCGGACGTTGTTCAGCGTGGTGGGTGCCGGACGAGATAGCGTCAGGGTCTTCATTTTCGTCGTATCGGTGCGCCAACGAACGGCCGACCGGGTGAAATCACAAACCTCCGAGTCTGATGGGGGATTCTTCATATAGGAATTGCGCTATGACCAACCTAGCCTCACCGGAGTTACGGCTGATTGAAACTGTTTTAACTGGTCTTAATCTTTTCCCAGTTTCAAGCTTCTCTGGTCAAATCACCTGCCAATGATGCCGGCAAATGTGTTTCCCTCTTTCCAACCGAGCTTTTCCATCTCAGGCGATCCGCCAGGCTTCAGCGCGCAGGCACGCTCGAGGTGTAGTCATCGATAAAAGCGCGACACTCGTCAGTCAGAGGATAACCGAGGAAGCTGGTTTGGGTCGCGAAAAGTCCTCGGCGGACCATGCAGTGTTTGAGGCCGGCCAGCCAGCAGGCAATAGACTCGCCACCATAAATTCCAAAAAGCACGCGCTTCATCTCCGTTTCGGCGGCCTTTGCCTCCGGAATGCGACCGGCAGTGAAAAGTTCGACGACGCGGCTGAGAAGAGGACCCACCGCGGCGGCTCCGCCGAACATGCAACCATCGTACCCCGCCTCCAAGTATTCAAGGCAGCGAAACTCGTCGCCATTGAACAGCACCAGCGACGGTTTTTCCCGGCGGGCCGCCAAAGCGGCGCCACGGCGTTCCGGCGAACCGGAACTATCTTTCACCAGTTGCACCTTGGGCAGCATATAGATCTCCTTCAGCCGGGACTCGGGAATCATCACATTACGATGCCGGCCCAGATCGTAGACACCCACCGGCAGGGGACTGGCCTGCACCGCCTCGATGAAAAGGGCTACAATACGATCCGGGGTGGCGTTCATGAAGGTGGCCGGCGAAGCGATGATGCCGAGATCCGCCCCGGCTTCCGCAACCGCCTGGGCATTGTCGAGAATGCGTGGAACGGAATTATCAGAAATTTGGGCTGCGATTTTGAGTTTTCCACCGGCAGCGCGAACTGCCACTCGCACCAACCGCAAACGCTCCCGATCCTGCAACCAGGGACCTTCGCCACAGGTTCCAGCCAGAAAGAGTCCCTTGACGCCATCGCCAATAGCCGCGTGAACCATTCGCTCGACCGAGGCCTCGTCCACCCGGAACTCCGGGGTGAGCGGCGTCGGCACGGCAGACCAGATTTTCACAGGAGGCAGTGATTTCATCGTTCCTCAGATAGCCACAGCCCCGCCGGGCAAACTAGCATCAATTACTGGTAATTATTTATGAACAGCTCCCAGCTCCCCTTCGAGATTCCCAAGCGCAGCTCCCTGGCCGCCCAGTCCGCCGACTCCATCCGGAAAGCGATCGAGGAAGGAACCTGGCGCGAATACCTCCCGAGCGAACGCCGGCTCTGCGAGATGCTGCGGGTCAGCCGGCCCACGATTCGCACCGCGCTGCGCCTGCTAGCGGAGAGCGGCCTGCTTGAAATCCGGCAGGGCCGGCGCAATCGCCTGCTCAGCCAGTCGCCCCGGCCGGCTTCCCGGCGCCAAAGCCGGCTGATCGGGCTCGTCACCCCTGAGCCCTTCTCCCGCATGCCGATCGCCACCTACCAGATCCTCAGCGAAATGCGGACCCACCTTGCCGAACAGGGCTTCACGACCGAGGTACTGGTCTGCCACGCCCACAGCGCCCGCGCCCAAAAGCGCAAGCTGGAGGAATTCGTCCGCCAGAACCGGATCCTGTGCTGCGTGCTGATCTCGGTCAGCAAGGATATACAGGAATGGTTCTCCGCTCACTCTGTTCCGGCCCTGGTGCTGGGCTCCTGCCACGAGGACGTCAAATTGCCCTCGCTCGACATGAACTACCGGTCGGTCTGCCGTCACGCCGGCGGCATCTTCCTCTCCAAGGGGCACCGGCGGATGGCGCTCGTGGTGCCAAACTCCGCGGTGGCGGGCGACCTCGCGAGCGAGACCGGCTTCATGGAAGCCATCCAACTCAACCGGCACATCGACGCCCGGGCGAGCATCGTCCGCCATAACGGCAGCGCCCAGAACATCTCCGCGAAACTCGATGCGTTGTTCAACTCCGCGCACGCCCCCACCGCC
>JAWXBZ010000114.1:0-14304 GCA_034440375.1 Candidatus Eiseniibacteriota bacterium | reverse complement strand
GCGAGCCGGGTGATCTGTCAACTTCGATGCCGGACCGGCAGCGCCGGGATCGTACAAAAAGTTGAAAGTCCATTTCCTACCCGGATCAAAGCAGTCCATGAAGCCATCCCGCATGAAAATCTTCTCGTTTAAGCGATCCGCCTAAGCCACTCAGGGGTAATGTGTTGTGGGTACAGCTTTTTCGTGAACCGACGACGCAGCAGCTCAGCAAGGCGACGAACCCGCGCCATCCGGAACAGGTGAATTCGTCCATCCAGCCTGACCCTGGTTGACCACAACAGTTTTACAGTCATTTCCGTCTAGCTTGAGCCCGGGCGTCCATCCCGGTATTCTTCCGGACCCAACTACCCCGACGGGAGTTGAGCATCGGTCGCTTTCGATTGAATTCACAACAGGTTATGGAGGTTTTTCCACGGATGTTTGATGTCGTGGCGTTGAATGAGCGAGTCAAGGCGGAGAGCGCCTCGCTGTCCCTCCTGGCCGACGAAGTGGCCCGGGTCATTGTGGGTCAGAAATACATGATTGATCGGCTCCTGATCTCGTTGCTGGCCGATGGACACGTCCTCCTGGAGGGGGTGCCCGGTCTGGCCAAGACGACGGCCATCAAGACGCTGGCCGCCGCGATTGAAACGGGCTTCGCACGGGTTCAGTTCACGCCCGATCTGTTGCCGGCCGACCTGACCGGAACACAGGTCTACAACCCGAAGGACGGCTCGTTCAGCGTGAAGCAGGGGCCGGTTTTTACAAACCTTCTCCTGGCAGACGAGATCAATCGGGCACCGGCCAAGGTGCAGTCCGCTCTACTGGAAGCCATGCAGGAGCGGCATGTCACGATCGGCGGGAAGACATTTCCACTGCCCGAGCCGTTCCTGGTGCTGGCCACGCAAAATCCGATCGAACAGGAGGGGACCTATCCGCTCCCTGAGGCCCAGGTTGATCGGTTCATGTTGAAGCTGAAGGTCGGTTACCCGACGCGCGAGGAGGAACGCGACATCCTCGATCGCCAGACGGGGACCCCCCCGGCACCGATCCAGCCGGTCATGAAGCCCGAGACGATCCTCAGGATGCGCCAGGTCGTCCGGGACGTCTACATGGACGACAAGATCAAGAAGTACATCGTCGACATCGTCTTCGCCACGCGCGAACCGGAGGCGGCCGGCCTCGATCTGGCGCCGCTCATCGCCTTTGGCGCCTCACCGCGCGCCACCATCTACCTGGCCATGGCGGCGCGGGCCCATGCGGCGCTGCGCGGCCGCGGTTACGTGACGCCCGAGGATGTCAAGGCGATCGGCCTCGACGTGCTGCGGCACCGGGTCATAGTCACCTACGAAGCCGAGGCCGAGGACATCACCTCGGATGAGGTGGCGCGGCGCATTCTCGACAAGGTCGAAGTTCCCTGAGGCGCCGCCCGGCGCCCGGTCCATCCCCGATCACTGAGACGCGATGATTCCACGTGAAGTGCTCCGCCAGGTCCGGCGAATTGAGATCCGAACCCGGCGACTGGTGAACGATGTCTTCGGCGGCGAATACCATTCCGTCTTCAAGGGACGGGGGATGGAGTTTGCCGAGGTCCGGGAGTATGTACCGGGCGATGACATCCGGGCCATCGACTGGAACGTCACCGCGCGATTCGGACAGCCGTTCATCAAGATTTTCGCCGAAGAGCGCGAACTCACGGTCATCCTGCTGGTCGACATCTCGGCGTCGGGCGATTTCGGCACGCGCGGCCGACTCAAGGCGGACATGGCGGCGGAGGTGGCCGCGGTACTGGCCTTCAGCGCGGTCAGCAACAACGACAAGGTCGGCCTCATCCTCTTCACCGACGACGTCGAACAGTTCGTGCCGCCCAGGAAGGGGAAGCGGCATGTGCTTCGCGTCATCCGCGAGATTCTCTACTTCAAGCCCCGGCGTCGCGGCACCCGCATCTCGGCGGCGCTCGAGCACCTGGCCCGCGTCCAGAAGCGCAAGGCCGTCGTGTTTCTCATCTCGGATTTCGAAACCGAGGGGTACGAGCGGGCCTTCAAACTGGCCGGGCGCCGGCACGACCTGGTGGCCATTCGCATTGGCGATCCGCATGAACGGGCCCTGCCAAACGTGGGTCTGGTCATGATGGAGGACCCCGAAACCGGTCGGCGGCAGCTGGTCGACACTTCCGCCAGACGCGTCCGCGCCCGCTTCGCCGAGCGCCGCGCCGAGCGTGACGCCGCCTTCCGGCAGGCGCTGAAAGAGTCTCAGGTCGAGGCGATCGAACTGACCACCAATGAGCCTTACGCCCGGCCGCTGATCCAGTTTTTTTCCGGACGGGAGAAGAAGCGATGACGCGTCGGGTCCGGCTGTTTCTCACCGGCCTGTTGCTCATGGCGCCTCACGGGGCGTTCGCAGAGGGGTCGAACATCGTGCTGGCTCCCGGCGTCGACATGACCGTGGAGCCGTCGGTGGTGCGAATCGGCGATTCCATCCAGGTCAGCGTGACCGGCCCGGGCGGCACCTCCCTGGCGTTGCCTGCGCCCCTCGATACGCTCGGGCCATTCGATGTGCTCGGGTCCGAGATCGGAACAATCGACGGGCGACCGCGCCTCACCCTGCACCTGGCGGCGTTCGATGTTGGTTCGCTGGAAATTCCGGCGTTCGATGTGCCGGTGACGGCGGGTGCGACCCCGATCCGGACGCGCCCCTACCGGATCACGGTCGAGAGCCTCCTGCCGGCTGATTCGGCGGCCGTCGATTCCATGACCATCCGGGCGGCGCATCCACCACTTGAGCTGTCCCGGGAGTTCCGCTGGCGGACGGCCCTGGGGTATTTCCTCGTGCTCGTGGCACTGGGACTTCTGGGCTGGTGGCTGTACCAACGATGGCGGAATCGTCCTGTCGTCCGGCCCGCCGTTGTGGCCGCGCCCATCGTCGTGCGCCCGGCCGAGCTGGTGGCGCTGGAGTCGCTGGACACGCTCATGGCCAGGGGGTACGCCTTGCGGGGGCTTTTCAAGGAGCACTACACCGAGGCGTTGGACATCCTGCGACTGTTCGTCGAAAAACGGCTGGGCATTGAGGCGCTCGATCAGACGTCGTTCGAATTGCTGGCCTCTCTGTCCCGGAACGGCTTGAGTATCCGCGGCCTGGCCGGCATGTCCGCGCTGCTCGAGGAAGCCGACCTGGTCAAGTTCGCAAAGCAGATGCCAACGGTCGAGTCGGCGGTGGCGCTGGTCGAAACGGCCCGGGCGTGGGTGCGCGAAACTCACGCGGAAGCGACCGCCCGCGAGGCGATGAGCCCGCCGCTGGTCGGCACCCCGGCCCGGCCAACGGTGACGCCAACGGTGACGCCAACGAAGACGACACCGGAAACGGCCACTCCAACCCCGCCGGCCGCCGATGAGCCCCGGTCGAACGAGGGGGCTTCATGAACCTGTTGCCGGGCGATTTCCGGTTCGCGGAGCCGCTCTTTCTGCTGCTCTTTCTCTTGATACCTGTCCTCGTTGTGTTTCGCTGGTGGCGGCGCGGGGCGCAGCCGACGGTCCTCTGGGCCGATGCCGGTCGCTGGATCGACGGCGGGAGCTGGCGGACCGTTGCGGATCGACTGCTCGGCTTCCTGCCCTGGCTGGCCTTCGTCCTCCTCGTCACCGCCATGGCGCGCCCGCAGTCGGGCACGCGCGAAATGGACATCAAGAGCGAGGGGATCGACATGATTGTGGTCATTGATGGCTCGGGATCGATGCGCGCCGAAGACTTTCAGCCGAATAACCGGCTGTTCGTGGCCAAGCAGGTGGCCGGCCAGTTCGTCGAGGGGCGTGATGGCGACCGAATCGGTGTCGTCGTCTTTGCCGGTGAGGCGTTCACCCAGTGCCCGCTGACGCTGGACCAGGGCGTCCTCCAGGATTTGATCCAGTCGATCGATTTCGGCATTGAACCGGACGGCACCGCCATCGGCAGCGCCATTGCCACGGCGGTCAATCGACTCCGCGAGAGCGAGGCGAAGAGCAAGGTGATCGTCCTGCTCACCGACGGCCGGAACAACTCGGGTGCCGTCGATCCGATCACCGCGGCCGATGCGGCGGCCGCGCTCGGCATCAAGATCTACACGATCGGTGTCGGCGTGCAGGGTGAGGCTCCTTATCCGGTCGATGATCCGCTGTTCGGCCGTCGCTACGTGCGGGTGCCATCCGATGTCGATGACGCCACGCTGACGACCATCGCCGAAAAGACCGGGGGCCTCTACTTTCGGGCCACGTCCACCGGGGCATTGACGGAAATTTATGCGCGCATCGACCGGTTGGAAAAAACGACGGTCGAAAGCCGGGAGTACATCGATTACGCGGATCTCGGCCCGCAGTTGCTGGCCTGGGCGAGCGGTTTTCTGGCACTCCTCATTCTTGGGCGCGCCACTTTCTTGTCGAGGCTGCCATGAAGTGGGGCGATCCAATCTTCTTGAAATTACTTCCGGTGGTGATTGTCCTGATGGTTCTCGTCGCCATCCGGGCGACGGGGGCGTTGCGTCGTACACGCCGGCTGGCCGACGATCCGCTCTGGAGCCGGGTGGCACCGGTCATTCCGGCCTGGCGCAAGTGGCTCCTCATCGGCCTTCCGCTCCTGACGCTGGCGGCGTGCCTGCTCGGCGCCGCGCGCCCCCAGCTCGGCTCGCGCAAGGTGCAGGTCAAGCGAAGCGGCATTGATCTTGTTCTGGCGCTTGACACTTCGGCCAGCATGAACGCGGCGGATGTCGTGCCGAACCGGCTGGCGCGGGCCCGCCGGGAAATGATCGACCTGATTAACGAACTTCGAGGCGACCGGGTCGGCATCGTCATTTTCGAGGGGACGGCGTTCCTGCTGTGCCCGTTGACACTGGACTATGGTGCCGCGCGACTGTTTCTCGACACGATCGAAGCCGGAATGCTGCCGGTGCCGGGGAGCAACCTGGCGGCGGCCATCCGTACCACCGTGAAGTCTTTTCCGAGCGAGGGCTCCCGCAGCCGCGCCGTGGTCATCCTCTCGGACGGGGAGGCGCGCGATCCGGATCTCGCCGATGCGTTGAAGGCGGCCAGCGAGGCCGGCGTCATCATCCACACGATCGGCGTTGGCACGCCCGCCGGGGAACCCCTTCCCGAATGGAACGAGGATGGTTCCGTGGCCGGATACAAGAAGGATCGCTCAGGCGAGGTCGTCCTCTCCCGACTGGACGAATCAACGCTGCGCGATATCGCATCGGCCACGGGCGGCAATTACTTTCCGGCCACGCTGGCCGGTGGCGAGGTCGGGGCCATCGTCCGCAGCCTCGAGGGAATGGATCAGCAGGAGATGAAGGCGGGATTGCGTACGCACTACGAGGAACGATTTCAGTTCTTCGCTGGGCTCGGCATCCTGGCCCTGTTCGGATTTCTCATCACACCGTCCGGCGGACGGCGAAAGGAGTGGCGTGGGCGCTTCTGATCGAAGCTGGATGCTGGCACTTCTCCTGGCCGTTGGCCTGCCGCCGCTCTGGGCGCCGGGGCCCGAGGCTAATCGAAAAGGGAACACCGCCTGGAAAAAGGGGGATTACGACCAGGCCGCCGGTGAGTTCGCGCGGGCTCTCGAGGCCATGCCGGCCGAGAAGCGGCTGACGTTCAATCGCGGCACGGCGCTCCTTTCGCAGAAGAAGGGGGATGAGGCGCTCTCGGCGTTGATTTCGGCCACCACCGATCCGCGTCGGGAGGTGCAGGCACCGGCCTACTACAATGCCGGCAATGCCCTCTTCGACGGACAGAAGCTCGACGAGGCCCTGGACGCCTGGAAGAGAGCCATCCTGACCGACCCCTCGGATGAAAACGCCAAGTTCAATTACGAACTGGCAAAGCGGAAGAAGCAGCAGCAGGATCAAGAGAAAAAAAACCAGAAGCAGGACCAGAAGCAGGACCAGAAGAACGATCAACAAGACCAGAATGACCAACAGAAAAAAGATCAGGAGCAAAAGGACGAGGAGCAAAAGCAGCAGCAGGATCAGCAGAATCAGCAGCAGGATCAACCGCAGCCGGACGAAAACCAGGAGCCCCCGAAACCCCGGCCGGCCGCCCAGATGTCGAAGGAACAGGCGGAAAGGCTTCTGGATGCCCTGAAGGCCAACGAGAAGGACATGATCAAGGCCCGCATGACCTCCCGCCGCAAACGGGATGTGGACAAGGACTGGTAGAGGCGTGGACGAATCGACAGGCACGATGGGGAGGACGTTGGCGCTGATGACCCCACCGGTCATCCTGCGCCGTGGATTCGCCGTCGTCGTCGTGGCGCTTGCAGGCATTCTCGCCGGATCTCTGATGTCCCGCCCCGCCCAGGCCGCCGATACCGGCGTCCTTGCCGCGGTCGACCGGACCACGGTGCCGATCGACGGGCAGGTCGTTTACACCATCACCGTTTCGGGCGGCATGCGGCAACTTCCGAATCCCCAGCTGCCGGCGCTCGACGCCGACTGGACGGTCTATTCGGGCGGCACCTCGCGCAACTTTTCATTCGTCAACGGCCAGGTGTCGTCGTCGGCCACCTTTCGCTACGTCCTGACGCCGCGCCGCCCCGGTAACCTGACCATCGGCAAGGCCACCGTCGCGATCGGCAAGACGGTGTATCAAACAGAGCCGGTCCAGATCACGGTGGGCGGGGCGGCCGGGGGTGGTTCGCAGAGGGCCGCGCCGGGCCGGGCATCAAGCGGTACCGCAACGGATACCGGCGATCAAACCGGGCAGGATTTATTCGTCACCGCCTCCATTGACAAGAAGAACCCGTATGTCCAGGAACAGATCACGCTGACGTTTCGCTTCTACCAGCGGGTCACGCTGCTCGAATCGCCCGGTTTTACGAAGCCGACCACCACCGGGTTCTGGGCCGAGGACCTGCCACCACAGCGGACGCTGACCGAGATCGTGGAGGGTCGCCGCTATCACGTCACCGAGATTCAGACGGCCCTCTTTGCCACCTCGGCGGGCAAGTACACCATCGGCCCGGCCATCCTGGAGTGCGTTGTCCCCCAGGTACAGCGTGTCCTCGACAACGATCCATTCAGCATGTTTGGTCGTTCGATGTTCGGCAGCCAGAAGGTGACGCTTCGATCGAAGGAAATCACCGTCACGGTGAAGCCGTTGCCCGAGGGGGCACCGCCCGAATTTGCCGGGGCCGTGGGGGACTTCCGTCTTGCGACGGCGGTCGACAGGGCCACCGCGGCCCAGGGTGACCCGGTCACCCTCACCGTGACCGTGACCGGATCTGGCAATATCAAGACCTTGCCGGACCCGGTGTTGCCGACGATGCCCGAATTCAAGGCTTACGATTCATCGTCGTCCAGCGACATCAACACGACCGGTGAAAAGGTGCGCGGCAGCCGCACCAGTCAAATCGTCCTCGTGCCCCTCAAAGCCGGTGCCACATCGATTCCACCCATCACGCTCGCCTGGTTCGATCCGAAATCGGCCACCTACAAGACCGATCGGACCGAGGCGATACCGCTGACGATCACCCCCGGTGCCGTAACGGCCGGTGGCGCGCTGGGCGGTGGTGGACGGGGCGCCATCGAGGTGGTCGGCCAGGATGTCCGCTTCCTTCGCACGGAACTGTCCGATGTGACCAGCGTGCACCAGCGTCCATGGGAAAGCCCGCTCTTCTGGCTCTTTCAGATTCTTCCCGTCGGGGTCATGATCGGCGCGGTGGTTCACGAGCGCCGCCGCCGCCGGCTGGATGGTGACATCGGTTTTGCACGACAGATCCGTTCGGGGCGTGAGGCCACGCGGCGGCTCAAGAAGGCCAGGCTACTCGCGGCGCGCGGCGACGACGGTCTGTTCGCCGAACTCTCCCAGGCCGTCACCGGCTACGCCGCGGACCGGCTGAATCGCTCCGCGGCCGGGCTCTTGCAGGAGGACCTCCGATCGCTGCTGGCTGCCCGCGGCGTCAAGCCCGACCTGATTGAGGGGCTCACTCGTTTTCTCGAATCGTGTGACATGGCGCGCTTCGCACCCGCCGCGGCCGGCGTCGCCGATCGGCAGCGCCTGTTGGGTGAAGCGGCGGCGCTCATCGAAAATCTCAAGAGGGGTGGCCTGTGAGTCGCGGCCCCCGCGGGATCCAGAGGCGAGTCGGACTCGTCGCAAGATTGGCGGTCGTCGTAAGGTTGGTGGTCGTCGCGGCGCTGATGGTCGGAGTGGCATTGATGGTCACTGCGGCATGGCCAGGCCGCGCCGAGGCCAGGAAGCCGACGGCCGCGGAACAGGAAACGTTTCGCCTTGGCAACACGGCCTACGAGGCCAACGATTTTGAGGGTGCCGTGATACACTACCGGCAGCTGATGACGGCGGGCTTGGTCGGGCGCGAGCTGGACTACAACCTCGGCAACGCCTACTTGAAGCTGGGACGCGTTGGGCCGGCCATCCTTCACTATCGTCGGGCGTTGCGCGCCGATCCGCGCGATCCGGATGCCCGCGCCAACCTGGACTACGCCCGCCGACGCACACAGGACGCGCGGCCACTCGATCTGCCGGATCCATTGCCCTGGCTCACGGCCATCCGACCGGGGGCCGAACGGGCCGCCGGGCTGTATCTCCTGGCGTTCAACCTCGCGGCGCTCGGCTTCGCCCTGGTTCGGATCGTGCGGGATCCACCGGCGTTGGTGCGACCGCTCTTCGGCCTGTCCATGGCCGCTGCCATTCTCCTTTTGCTGGTCTTCTTCTGGGAGCTCCGCACCGAAACGGGGCAGAAGGAAGGGGTCGTGCTGTCGCCGGCAGCCGATGTGAAGACCGGTCCGGGCGACAGCTACACCGTGGCCTTCCAGGTTCACGAAGGAACCGAGGTGGCGCTCGGTCGCTCGACCAACGGCTGGACCGAGGTCAGCGTGACCGGTCCCGACACGGAATTGAAGGGATGGATGGCGCCCGGCGCCGTCGAGGCGATACCCTGACGTCCTCATGACCCGTTCCCCTACCACGCAAGCCGCCCCCCGCACTCCTGCGAACGCGCGGTGGAAATGGATTGTCGGCGTCCTTCTGGGCGTCGTCATGCTCCTCGGCGCGCTGCTCCTCTTTTTTCCGGTCGATTCGCTGCGCGGACCACTGGAGCGGCAGATCAGCCAGGCCACCGGACACCGGGTCACGATCGGGCGGCTCCAGCTTCGGTTGATCGGATTCGGCCTCGGTCTGGCCGCGGATGACTTTCAGGCCGTGGCCGCGGACGAGTCGCAGACGATTCACGTGCCGGAACTCCGGCTCGGCGTGAATCTGATCCCACTTCTCGCGCGACGGATTGAGGTGACGCGGGTCGAGGCGCCGGGGCTCGTGTTGACGATTCAACCGGCACGGACCACGTCGCCCGCGGCGCCCCCCGCGCGGCCGCCGGTCGTGGCGGCGGCCGCGTCCAGGTTCCTGGCGCCCGACATTCGAATCACGAACGCGCTGATTCACCAGATCGCCCCGAGTGGCACGACACGGCTTGCCGGCATCACGCTGACCGGCGGTTTCAGTGCCACCGCCAGCGGGAGTGTATTCGAGGGATCGTTCGCCGCCGACACGGTCTCTTTCGCCCCGGCGGCTTCGCCCGACCGGCCGCTTTCGCTTCCGTCCATCCAGGCCCAATTTCGCACCGAAATGCCGGTCGGCGGTGCGACCGCCGCGACCACGCTGGAAGGGAGCCTCGGTACGATCCCGGCAAAGGGAACGATCGACTCCCGCGCGGCGAAGGGGCGATGGGCCAACAGGGGCCGACTGACGTTCGAGCCGACCGACCTGGCCCGGATTCGCTCGATGGTGACCGGCGCGCCGGGTGAAATGCTGGCCGCGTACGACCTTGGCGGCCGCTTCGATTCGGGAGAATTGACGTTTGAAACATTCACCGATCGCGAGGAGATGGAGTATCGAATGACGGGCCACCTGGCCGACGTGACCGCGTCGCTGCCGGGGAAGGGGCGGGTCGTCGACTCCGGGTCCGCCGACATCGAACTCCTGCCGGACGCGGGGCGCCTGACGGGGTCGTTTCGCTCGGGGGAGGCTCGTCTCGACCTCAATGCCACGCTGGCCGAATTTGCCGCGCCCCGCTGGACCGCCCGGGTTGACCTGACGGGCCCCATGGTCGAAGCCCTCCGCTTTCTGCCACCCCAACCGGACCTGACGGTCCATTCGGGAGAACTCGAAGCGCATCTCACCGGTGGCGGCCGCCTGGCCACCGGCCTCCCACCCTCGATGAATGGCTCCATTCAGTTGCGCGGCGTGTCGCTGACGCACACGAGCATCGCGGTGCCTGTGGATCGCCTTGACGTCGATGTGACGCTCGCCGGGCATCGCGTTGAACTCCGGAATGGCAACGTTACGGCCGGGGCCAGCGATGCCCGCTTCAGCGGTCGGATGGACGATTGGAAAGCCCCGCGCCTCGATGCCGTCATCAATGCCGGCACGATCGACCTGGGCGAGCTGTTTCCCGAAACGCGAACCGGGACCGCCAGCCCCCCCGCTCGCCGCGCCGCCACCGGCTCGGCCCCGAGTCCGCCCGTCGCCGGCCGAATTTCGATCGATCGGTTGATCCGCAGGGAAGTGACGCTGACCGACGTCACCTCGACCTTCGAAATTGATGCTGCGGGGATGCGGCTCACCGACTTGACCGGCCAGGCGTGGGGGGGCACGGTACGCGGCCATCTTTCGCTCTCGCCGAAAGGGGAGGAGACGCTCGAATACTCGGGTGAACTTGATATCGAGGCGATGCGCGCCGAGGATATCCTCGCCGCCTACACGCCGATTCGCGGTCTCGAAGGAAAGCTGTCCACGGACCTCACGCTGTCCGGTCGCAACGCACCTGGCCTCGATCCCCTGTCCGTGCTGACACTCATCGGCAAGGGGCTGGTGTTGGAGGGAAGCCTCGTCAACCTGCCGATCGTCCGGAAGATCTCGGAGGCGATCCAGTTCGAGCCCGGAATGGCCGAGAAAATCTCATTCCGGACGTTGCGCCATTCGATCCGCGTGGAGAACGGCTTTGCATTCCTCGACTCGTTTCGGGTCAGCCAGCCCGGCGCGGACTGGAATCTGGGTGGTCGCATTGGCCTGGATGGCCGCCTCGATTGCCCGGTTCGGGCCCGAATCGCCGTCGACCAGTTTCGTCCGGGGAGTCAGCTCGCGCAAGCGGCCGCGCTCGTGGCGGGAAGCGACGGTCGTATCGAGATCGGCCTCCACCTGGGGGGCACGCTGACGCATCCCGATATCAAGGTCGACCTGGCGCCCCTGCTCGAGGCCGCGAAGAAAAAAGGGGAAGCGACGATCCTGGACGAGTTGAAGAAGCGTTTGGGAGATCTGCTGAAGCAGAAACCGTAGAGATTCGGAGGATTGCCCATGGAACGCCAGACCGCGCACGATTTCGACCAGGAACTGCTCGCCCTGTTCGACGCCTACGTTCACGGTGTCATCGACCGCCGCACGTTTCTTGACCGGGCCGGCAAGTTCGCCGTGGCCGGCGTGACGGCGGCCATGCTGCTCGAGCAGCTAAGCCCGAAGTTCGCCGAGGCCCAGGTGGTGAAACCAGCGGATGCCCGAATCACGGCCGGCTACCTCGAGTACGACTCACCCAGGGGCTCGGGCCGGATGCGCGGATACCTGAAGTCGGCAAAAATAAAGTACGAGCGACATCTCTATCCCGGCACGCAGCACGGCTTCAACAACGACACGACCCCGCGCTACGACGTGGCGGCGGCTACGCTCGCGTGGGAGCGGACGACGGTGTTTTTCAAGAAGAACGTTCGGTAGGCGTCCGCCCCAGCAACCCGGCAAGAAACTCCGCCCGCGGCGCCGGCAAAGGCGGTGGATCGAGCGGCCCGTCCAGGAATCGGCGGGCCCATAGTTCGAGCATCAGGAGTCCCCAGAGCGTCGTCCCATGACGGGCTTGCCCGGTGGCATGTTCGCGCAGCGTCCGCTCCACGCCCACGGGGTCGAGCCAGCCGCGGGTGCGGGTCGTGTCGTCGAGCAGCACGCCGCGAACCATCGGCGCCAGCTCTCCCCGGAACCACTGGTCCAGCGGCACGCTGAATCCCTTCTTGGGGCGGTCGATCGCTTCCGCCGGTACGAGCTTTCGCGCCAGCCGGGCCAGCAGCACCTTCGTATCCCGGCCATCGATGCGCAGGTGCCGCGGCAGCGACAGGCCAAACTCCATGACATGGTGATCGAGCAGCGGCTCGCGTGATTCGAGGCTCGAGGCCATGGCCGCCCGGTCCACTTTCATGAGGATGTCGCCGGGCAGATAGAGCTTCGCATCGAAGTACTGCATGCGGGTCAGCGGATCGCGATACGGACAGGCTTCCAGGATCGGCAGCGTGGCCCGGCGTCGGGCCTCCTCGGCATTGAGTCCCGCCGCCGAGAGTGCGGCTTTCATCGCGCCGGACAGATGGCGCTGAACCAGCCAGGGGGGCGTCGAGGCGAAAAAATCGGCGTAGCGCTCGTCGCCCGACAGGGAAAGCCACCGGAGTCGATTCTTGCCACGGGCCATGTCGGGCAGCGCCCCTGCCACGCGGCCAAAGAGGCTGCGCACCGCTCCGGGCAGGGCATCGGCGCGATTATTGGCCAGCGCGTTCACATATCGTCGGTACCCGCCGAACGATTCATCGCCGCCATCGCCGGAGAGCGCCACGGTGACATGCCGCGCCGCGATCTCCGCCACGCGAAATGTCGGGATCATCGAGGGGTCGGCGAACGGGTCGTCGTAGTGCCAGACGAGGCGCGGCAGGAGCTCGGCCAAATTGGCATCGACGACGAACTCCTCGTGCCGGGCGCCGACGTGCTCGGCCACCATCCGCGCGTACGGCCGCTCGTCGAACGACGCGAAGTCGAAGCCGATCGAAAAGGTGCGGACCGGCTCGGATGACTGCCTGGCCATCAACGCCACGATGAGGCTGGAATCGATGCCCCCCGACAGGAACGCGCCAACCGGAACATCGGACACCATGCGCAGCCGCACGGTCTCCGTCAGGTGTGCTTCGAGGCGTTCAAGCCGTTCGGCATCATCGGCCGCTGTCCGCTGGTCGGAGGATTGACTTGCGGCCGCCGCTTCGACCCCGGAGAAGTCCCACCAGCGCCGCAATTGCGGCTCACCGCCCGCGGTCACGGTCAACAACGAGCCGGGGGGCACCTGTCGCACGGCCGACAGCATGCTCCGCTCCCCCGGTTGAAAACCGAGCGCCAGGTAGGTGGCCAGCGCCTCCGGATCGATCGATCGCGAAAGCTTGGGGTGAGCGAGCAACGCCTTGATCTCGGAGCCAAAAATCAACGTGCCGCCCAGATCGGCGTAATACAGCGGCTTGACGCCAAGGCGATCGCGCACCAGCGTCAAGGTCTGCGAGGCGCTGTCCCACAGGGCAAACGCGAACATCCCGCGGAAGCCGTCGAGCGATTCGGCGCCACGCTCGTGCCAGGCGTGCAGAATCACCTCAGTGTCGCTGGTGGTGGTGAAGCGGTAGCCACGCTGCCGGAGCGGCTCGACGAACGCCGCGTAGTTATAGATTTCACCGTTGAAGACGATCGAGAGGCGCCCGTCCCGGCCGCTCATCGGCTGGGCGCCGCTGGTCAGGTCGATGATGGCCAGCCGCCGGTGGCCGAGGCCGATGGCACCCGAGATCCAGTGCCCGTCCCCGTCGGGCCCGCGATGAGCCAGGACGCGCGTCATGGCCCGCAGTTGTTCCGGGTCAACCGTTGCGCCCTTTCGATAATCGAAAATACCCGCGATGCCGCACATGTCAGGAAACCATCTCCAGCAGGTGTGCTTCCAGGCGGTCCACAACCGCCCCCTCCTCGTGTCGTTCCATGTAGCGTCGGGTGGTGGCGTTGATTATCGCCCGTCGGTCCGGATCATCGCGCAGGCGGCGCAGAGCCGCCACCACTTCCGCAGGCTCCCTGGTAAAGGTACCCAGGTCGAACTGTTGAATCGCCCCGTCCGGATCGCTCCCCATGGAGACCACCGGTACCCCAAGCCGCCACGCCTCCAGAAACGTGTTCGACACCCCTTCGTGCGCCGCCGTTGACAGGAGCGCGATGGAGCGGAGGTAGCTCTCCGCCATCGCCTCATGACTCAGATGGCCGACCATTCCGATGTTGGGGCACCCGCGGGCCTCGCGCTCGAACTGCCGGGCGTAGTCGAGGCTGCCCGGCACCCATCCGGCCACGCGAAAGGACAGGTCCGGCGCCCGGCGGGCCAGGTCCAGCAGGAGATGCGGACGCTTGTGTGGCTCGAAGCGTCCGGCCCAGAAGCCAAACTCCGGATGGATCAGCGGCGCCGGATGGGGAATGGCCGGCACCGCGCTGTGCAGGAGAAAGCCGGTCACGCCGTACCGGCTGGCCAGCCGGT
>JAWXBZ010000113.1:0-6981 GCA_034440375.1 Candidatus Eiseniibacteriota bacterium | reverse complement strand
GCGGTCCGGGCCGGTCACACCGGGGCCCTGGAGCTTCTGCGTGCCCGCGGCGCCGACTCCGGCGGTGTCACGCCACTGGACGAGTTTCTTGGCGCCGCGATGCAGGGGCACGAGTCGGCTGCCAGGAAACTGCTCGACGCGGGTGAGGTGGACCTGGCGGATCTATCACCCGACGACCGCGGCCTGCTCGTCGAGGCGGTCAAGGCAGGCAATGCCACCGCCCTCGACTCCCTCATTCGACTCGGTTTCGACCCGGCCTGGGCAACACCCTGGGGTGGCACGGCGCTTCACCACGCCGCCTGGCTCGCTCGGGTCGACCTGGTCCGCCGGCTCCTGGAGCTCGGATCACCTGTCAACATTCGCGACAGTCGGTTCGGCAGCTCGCCCATTGCCTGGGCCGCTCACGGCTCCACCAATTGCCGGAAGGCCGACGACGATTACCTGGCCGTGGTGGACCTCCTGCTCGACGCCGGCAGCGACCGCGCAACATCAATCAACAAGTGGGACGAGCCGCCGGAAAGCATGGCCAGCCCGCGGGTGGCGGAGCGGTTGACCAGGCCGGGGATCTGGACGTAGGCGGCATTCGGATGGCCGGGGGTTCGGTGGATCGGGATGGCATCCCTGTTGCAATGATCACCGTACCGGAGTACCAAGCGTGACGTAATTTCCCGGGCTGGCCGCCATGACGCGAAATTATTACCGACACCTGGCAGTAATGTGGTCGTCCGACAAGGCGTGCACCCGGGCTACCTCCCCAGGCGCACTGAATCTGGAGAGTCGACGATGAACTCCTTTGAAGCGGCAGACGGATCCCGTGACGTCGACCCGGACCTGGAATCGACCTTCGATCTCGACGAATTGCTCCGGGTGCTGATGAGCAGGTTCACGTCCGAGGTGACGCGCGTGGCCCGCGAGGTCGGTACCGACGGGAAACTCGGCGGGCAGGTGGAGGTCAAGGCGTGGCCGGCACCTGGAAGGGTCTGAGCGACAACGTCAATTCGATGGCCCGCAATCTCACCGCTCAAGTGCGCAACATTTCGGAGGCGGCCACGGTCATCGCCAGCGGCCGGCGCGAACTCATCCGCATGAACGCCGCTCTCAAGGGGTCCAACGAGGAGCTCGCCCTGGCCAATGAGCGGCTGCGCACGGAGCGGAGCCCCGAGCTGCAGAACCTGACCCGGACACTGGAAGAGGCCAACGCTCACCTCGGCGAGTCCAACGCGAGGCTGGAGGATGCCAACGCGCGTCTGGAGGACGCCAACACGCGGTTCGAGAATGCCAACGCGCAGCTCGAAGCCGCCAACGCATCGCTGTCGGAGTCGGCCACCCGGAAGGACGAGTTCCTGGCGATGCTCGCGCACGAGCTGCGCAATCCCCTCAATCCAATCCGTAATGTCCTGGAGGTCATGCGCCTGGATGCCTCACCGGAAAATCTGGAATGGGGGCGCGGCCTCATCGACAAGCAGGTGCGGCACCTGACGCGCCTGATCGACGACCTCCTGGATGTGAACCGCATCACCCGCGACCGGCTGTTGCTGGTCCGGGGGCCGATCAACCTGAGGGATGCCCTCAAGACCGCGGTCGAGACGACCATCGACCTGGAACAGAAATACCGGTTCACGTCGGCCATTCCGGAGGAGCCAATACTGGTGCACGGCGATCTGGTGCGCCTGACCCAGATCTTCGCGAATATCCTTCATAACGCCACCAAGTTCACACCGGTCGGCGGCACCATTCACCTGGGCGTACTTCGTCCGGAAGCCATGACCGCATCGGCGCACTGCCGCGTCAGCATCCGGGACGGGGGATTGGGGATCCCTCCCGGTGAGCTGTCGCGGTTGTTCGACCTCTTTTATCAGGCCAATGCCACGCGGGGGCAGGCCAATGGGGGTCTCGGCATCGGCCTGACATTGGTTCGACGGCTCGTTGAGTTGCACGGTGGCACCGTGGAGGCCTTCAGCGACGGCGTCGGCAAGGGGAGCGAGTTCGTGGTCGGACTGCCCATGCTTTGGGACGGCGCATCGGCGCCGGAGGGGAATGAGGTCGACAAGGCCATCGGGCCCACCGAGGGCCGTCGCGTCCTGGTGGTGGATGACAACCCCGATTCGGTCGAGACTCTCTGCCGGCTGCTGGAACTGCGGGGCAACCACGTTGCCACGGCAACGAGCGGCGAGGAGGCCCTCGAACTGGCCCGGAGCTTCAACCCGGAAGTCGTGCTCATGGATATCGGCATGCCGGGAGTCAGCGGCCACGAGGTGGCCCGCCGAATCCGTGCCGAGAGCTGGGGCCGGGCCATGACGTTGATTGCGCTGACGGGGTGGGGGACGGACCGTGACCGCCAGCTCTCGCGCGAGGCGGGTTTCGACCATCACCTGGTCAAACCGTTCAATATCGACGATCTAGACTTGATCCTCGTGCAGGATGGGCTGAGGCAGGGGCCGCGCGCGCCAGTCACTCCTCAATAGGCCGTACAGGCTGGTATCCGACACCTCACCTTCGACGATCCAGCGTTCCCGAAGGTGCGTCAGTCATGACGCCCTGATCGAACAGCCCGTGGACGCGGTTCGGGGATCAGTCGCACGTCAAGTCTCGCATTCAGCGCCGCAGCAATTCGTTGCAGCATGGTAAGCGAGTGCCCCTCGTAATCGGCGTCCTCAAGCCGGGCGATTACCGATTGCTTCGAGCCGATCAGTCCGGCCAGCTGCGCCTGCGTTAATCTCGCCGCCGTCCGCGCGTCATGGATCATCATCGCCACCCTGGCGTTGAGCGTTTCCTGTGCAATGTCCCGCCGCAGTTCCTGATCGTCCCCGATATCGTGATCCAGGATCTGGAGTGCATCACGTGTCCTGCGGAAGCTCTGTTTCTTCGGTGTGCGCTTCTGGATCATGCTCGAACTCCCTTTTCCGGGCGATCGCCCGCTCGATCTCGCTGTCCGGCACGCGGGACTCCTTGGAGATGGCGTGCCCGAGAACCGCTACGTACCGTCCTTGGAAGAAATTTCGGTGCCCATACGTATCAGCGCGTGGATCGGCCCGACGCCGGGTTCGTGCACACTGACTGGCAGAGTGTGATCGGGCAGTCCGTACGAGGGGAACCGCGATGAGTGTGAGGAATTCCGCGCCCGCATGCGCAAAACCGCACGGTGCCGCAGGACGGGACCGTGCCTGGTTTGCCGTGCCCGCGCAGGTACATGCGATGCGTGAAGAACGCCCGGACGTTCGCCCAGGACGCTTGATCACCGTCGTGAATACTCGACTATTTCTTGGACATCTTATTAATCACGACGACCAACAGGACCACTACCAGGACGCCGATCACCGTCCAAAGCCACATCCCTCCACCACCCATCCATCCGTCTGTATGGTTCATCAGAAAGCCCCCCTTCGTTGCGCTACGACCAGCCTACCATCTCCCCGTGGTCCTGGACCCGTCAACTCCACAGGTCTTCAAAATGCATCGCTCCAGCGAGGTCAGCCCCCTCTTCACTTGTCCTACGCCCGCCATCCAATTCACCGTGAAGTCACGCACGAAAGCAAATGCGCCTATCCACACCATCGAAGGTTGCCGGCGAGTGCCCGAGAGTGGCATATCCATTGCGAGCATATGCAAAGTCTGCCTACTCACCATCACCCTGTCTACAATCTCTTCGGCGGGCGCGCTGATCTGATCAGCGGCGATCTTCATCCTTTGCACTGAGTTTCAGTCGGCTCGAATATTTTGCCCTTACGGGGTGGGGATTCTCGGGTCCGTAACGGAGGACGTGGTTTACAATCACCTATCCGTGACGCGAAAAGCTTTCGCCGCCAAACGTCCGTGGTCAGGGCGTTGTTATGTGACACGCCCTCATTTCGCCTCATCAACCATTCGTGTGGTTTGTTCCTCAACTTCCCTGGCGATTTGCGCCAATGCTGCATCCTGGGATAATGTCGACAGCATTTCCACCGGCTTGATCAGGCCGATCTTCGTTTTGCCTCTTTCCGTAAACACCGAGATACGACACGGTAGCGCCATGTTTAGGCGCATATCGGTTGACAGGACCTTCGCAGCCTGCCCCGGATTGCAGACCTCAAAGATCTTGCACTGCTCATCAAAGGAAAAGCCCTTATTGCGAAGAGTGGTTCCTAGGTCATGGACATGCAGCACCCCGTAACCGTGCCGCTTAACCGCCGCTTCAAGGTCCACCGATGCTTGTTCAAATGATTTGCCGGTCTCAACTATGTAGTACATGAGTCACCTCCATCTTTGTAGTTCGATTTACGTGCGTCCCTTCAACATGCCTTTCCAGTAAAAGAGTGGCAACACGTATTTCTTCAGCAGATACATGCTCCAGCGTTCCTTCGACTGGTCGAACGGAAAGGTTTCTCGCGGGTTCTTTTCGTAGTCGAATTCGGCCAGGATCAATTTACCGTAGCCGGTGACGACCGGGCAGGAGGTGTAGCCATCGTACTTCGCCTGCAAGGGCGCCGCCCGCATCGCTGCCCGCAGATTGGCCACGACCACCGGGGCTTGTTTGCGGATGGCAGCACCCGTTTTCGAGGTAGGCAGGTTCGAGCAGTCTCCCAGGCTGAACACGTTCGCGAATCGCGTGTGCCGGAGCGTGTACTTATCGACCTCAACCCAGCCGTCTTTGTCCGCCAGCGAACTCTGGGCGATGAAATTGGGTGCGCTCATCGGCGGCGTGACGTGCAACATATCGTAATGAATCGAGACGAGTTTTCCGCTATCGAGATTCTTGAAGACCGCTTCTTTCGGTTGCGGTCGAATTTGAATTAACTCGTGACGGAAGAGACACTCTATCTGTTTGCGTTCGATGATTTTCGCCAGAGCCACACGGTATTTATCGACCGCGAAGATGTTGGGACTCGCGGCGGCGAACACGACCTTGGTCTTGTCGCGAACGCCAGCGCGTCGAAAGGCATCCTCGGCGAGATACATGATCTTTTGCGGAGCGCCGCCACACTTCACGGCCCCGCTCGGCTGCGTGAACAGGGCGGTGCCTCCTTTGAAGTTGTGGATGTTCTCCCAGGTGCTGTCCACATATTCAAATGAGTAATTGCTACACACGCCGTCGTGGCCGATGGATTCCTTCAGGCCCGGAATCTTGTTCCAGTTGATCTGGATGCCCGCCGCTACCACGAGCCAGTCGTAGGTAATCCTCTGACCACTGCGGGTGACGATGGCGTTCTCGTCCGAATGAAACTCGCTGACGGCGTCCCGAATCCACTTGGCCCGTTTGGGCATGACGGACGCTTCACTGCGCTCCGTCACCTTCTTGTCGAACACCCCGGCCCCCACCAGCGTCCACAATGGCTGGTAGTAGTGCTTGTCCGACGGCTCGATGACGGCCACATCGAGTTTGTTGAACCAGCCCCCGGTCAGGCGTGCGGCAACCGTGATGCCCGCTGATCCGCCGCCCACAATGACCACTTGATGATGCACGGATGGGGACATAGCCTGGCTCCTTACGGTAGGAAAACGGTGCGGACGATGACGAAAAGCGCCACGGCGACGATGGCCCCAGCGAAAACCTTTTGCAGAGCCGGTCCCGACAAACGTCGCCCCGCCCGATCCCCAAGCAACATTCCCGTAACACCACCCACGACGAACAACGCCGTTGTCTTAACGGAGATCGGCCGACCCACGAAGAGATGCGATGCGATCCCCGAGATACTGACCAATGTAATCACCAACAACGACGTGCCAACCGCGCGGTGAATCGCCATGCCGCTGAACAGGACAAGCGCCGGAACGATCACAAAGCCGCCGCCAACGCCGAACAGGCCCGACAAGATACCCGTGGCGACCCCGACGACCATCAGTAGATACACACAGCGCGAAGTGAGCAGCAGATTGCCGTTGATATCCCGCCGGCAGGCCGGCCCATCCACATCGGCCGCTTCAGTCGAGCAGACAACAGGAGATCCGGCGCTCGCCGTTGCCGCAGCTTTGCTCCACATTCGGAGCGCTACAATCAGCATCAAGATCGCGAAAAGCGTCAACAGAACGGCTTCCGGAATCAGGCCTGACACCCACGATCCGACCGGAGCACCCAACATGCCCGCCCCAGCGAAGACCAATCCCGTCCGTATCTCGACTTGTCGTGCCCGCCAGCGTCCCAGAAATCCCACGAACGACGTGACCCCGACCGCCGCCAACGATATCCCCACGGCTTCGCGAGGAACAACCGCCAAGCCATACACGAGCAACGGCACGGCGAAGATCGCCCCACCGCCACCGGTCAGGCCGAGCGAGAAGCCGACTATCACTCCGAACAGTACGCTTAGCGGTGACATGAACTTTTCCTGAACCGGGCGCACCGGTCAATACGGGAGCCCATGTCGGCAGAGGCACCGCCAGCAATTGACCGGCCCTCGGACTCTAAACTGCTCAAAGAAAGGATGAACCAGGCGATTGAGTGAACAAGCTTTGAATCAGGGCGAAAAGCAGCAGCGCAGCCGCCCCCCATATTCCTGGACACACCCACAACCAGTCCCGTCTGTTTTGCATGACGTGACTCAATTCCTCTCTTTGATTGGAAATCGAAACTCTCCTGCTCAGCTGGTCAAAGGCAATCCGGCAGCCTTCCAGGCCGACATCCCGCCGACGACGTTGGTCACGTCGGAATAGCCTTCCCGCTTGAGGAAGGATGCCGCGATGGAGGCCCGGTAACCCGAACCACAAACGACCGCGACGGGACTGCTCTGTGGCACGTCGGCGAACCGCTCTTGAAGCTTGCCGCCGTGAATGTGGATCGCGCCGTCGATGTGCCCGACGTTCCATTCCTTCTCGGTTCTCACATCGAGCACCGTCACGCGATCGCTCGCTTGCGCCATATGGTCACGCAACTGGTGCACCGACATCGTGGCCAACATGGCCAGCGGGTAGCCGCTCGTCTCCCAGCCGTCGATGCCTCCCTGGACGTATCCTTGAATCTCATCGAAGCCGACGCGAATGAGGTGCGTCACAACTTCAGGCACTTGC